>NZ_JACVUR010000013.1:0-144507 GCF_016516495.1 Delftia sp. S65 | reverse complement strand
GCGGGGCGGCGGGCGCCGCCCCCGCGGCCCCCACTCGCTCAGGCGATGCTCATCTCGGTGGGCATCGCCTTGTTTTTGGGCTTCATCTTCCTGGGCAGCTGGCAGGTCCAGCGCCGTGCCTGGAAGCTGGACTTGATAGAGCGCGTGGACCAGCGCGTGCACGCCGCGCCCGCGGCCCTGCCCCCGCCCGCCGAATGGCCGCAGATCACGGCCGCCGACCACGAGTACCGCGCCGTGCAGGCCAGCGGCCACTGGCTGGCCGGCAAGACCGTGCTGACCCAGGCCGTGACCGAATTGGGCGCCGGCTTCTGGGTGCTGACGCCGCTGCAGATGGACGACGGCAACCAGGTGCTGGTGAACCGGGGCTTCATTCCCACAGCGCAGCGCGCGCGCTGGCAGGATCAGCCCGCACAGGCGCCCCAGGACCCGGTGACGGTGGCTGGCCTGCTGCGCGTCAGCGAGCCGCGCGGCGGCTTCCTGCGCGAGAACGATCCCGCGCAGCAGCGCTGGTTCTCGCGCGATGTGGCGGCCATTGCACAGGCCCAGGGCCTGGACCATGCAGCCCCCTACTTCATCGACGCAGGCCTGCCGGGCCAGCCCGTGGCAGACGGCACCTGGCCGCGCCCGGGCATGACCGTGATCCGCTTCCCCAACAGCCACCTGGTCTATGCGCTGACCTGGTACGGGCTGGCGCTGATGGTGGTCGGCGCGGCCTGGCTGGTCAGGCGCAATGACCGGCAGGCAAGCAGCAAGCCGTAAAGCCGTAGAGCCGCAAAGCCGTCGCTCCAGGCAACAAGGCCACCGATGACATCGGTGGCCTTTTTTACGCCAGTCCTCTACAAGACCCTGCCGCGCCACGGCTGCCTGCGGTAGCGCACAATCGCCCGCGTGAATTCGCCTTCAGAGTCCCTGTTCCGCGTCGAGCGCACCACCGAACGCCAGAACATGCAGCTGCTGATACAGCTGCGCTGGTTTGCCGTGGTCGGGCAGGTGATCACCATCTCCCTGGTGCACTACGGCTTCGGCATCACCCTGCCGCTGCCGGCCATGGCTCTGGTGCTGATGGCCAGCGTCTTCACCAATCTTGGCTACATCTACTGGTACCGCAGCCACCGCCGCCAGATCTCGGCGCGCAACCTGTTCCTGGCCCTGCTGGCCGACGTGCTCGCGCTGGCCATACAGCTGTATTTGAGCGGCGGCGCCAGCAATCCCTTCATCTATCTGTTCCTGCTGCAGGGCATTCTGGGCGCCGTGCTGCTGCGGCCCGTGCACGCCTGGATCATCGTTGCCAGCACCTCGCTGTGCACCCTGGTGCTGGCCATCGTGCACTGGCCCCTGCCCATTGGCGCGGCGGGACCGGACGGGCTGCCCGGCCTGTATGTGAGCGGCATTCTGATCAGCTTCGGGCTGACCACGGTGCTGCTGGTCGTCTTCCTGCGCCGCATCGTCTCCAACCTGCGCCGGCGTGACGCACGGCTGGCCAACATGCGCCAGCGTGCCAGCGAAGAGGAGCACATCGTGCGCATGGGCCTGCTGGCCACGGGCGCGGCGCACGAGCTGGGCACGCCGCTGTCCACCATGTCCGTCATCCTGGGCGACTGGCAGCGCATGCCCGCCATCACGCAAGACCCCGACCTGCTGGCCGACCTGCAGGAAATGCAGCAGCAGCTGCTGCGCTGCAAGTCCATCGTCTCCAGCGTGCTCATGTCGGCCGGCGAGACCCGCGCCGATGCGCCACAGGCCACCACGCTGCGCGCCTTCATGGACGGCGTGGTCGCGCACTGGCAGTCACGCCACGCCGTGGAGCATTTCGACTATGTCCAGGCCGACGAGGACTTCCCCATTCTTTCCGATACCGCGTTGCAGCAAATGGTTTGCAATGTGCTCGACAATGCGGCCGAAGCCTCCCCCCGCCATGTGGCGCTGCACCTGGCCGTGCGCACCGGCATGCTGTGCATCACCGTGCGCGACAAGGGACCGGGCTTTGCACCCGCCGTGCTGGAACAGCTGGGCCAGCGCCATATCTCCACCAAGACGGAGCGCCCGGGCCGGGGGCTGGGCCTGTTCCTGGTGCTCAACGTGGCGCGCTCGCTGGGCGGACGCGTTCAGGTGAGGAACACCCCGCCGCGGGGCAGTGAGGTGGAGATCCGCCTGCCCCTGTCATCGATTGCCATTGAACCCGGCGCCTGAAGCGGCGCCCACAGGAACCCGAATCGCCCATGGACAGCTCCCGCCTCCTGCTGCTGGTTGAAGACGATGCGACCTTTGCGCGCACGCTGACGCGCTCGTTCGAGCGGCGCGGCTACCGCGTGCTGCAGGCCGCCAGCGCCGAGGAAGTGCGCGAGCTGCTGCAGACGCACTCGCCGCAGTACGCCGTCATGGACCTCAAGCTGGCGGGCAACGCGTCGGGCCTGAGCTGCGTGCAGATGCTGCACCAGCACAGCCCCGAGGCGCTGATCGTCGTGCTCACAGGCTATGCCAGCATTGCCACGGCCGTGGAGGCGGTCAAGCTAGGCGCATGCCACTATCTGGCCAAGCCCTCCAACACCGACGATATCGAGGCCGCCTTCGGCCGCCTCGAAGGCCGCACCGACGTGGAACTGTCGCGCAACCCCACCTCCATCAAGACGCTGGAGTGGGAACACATCCACGAAACCCTGGCCGAGAGCGATTTCAACATCTCCGAAGCCGCCCGCCGCCTGGGCATGCACCGGCGCACGCTGGCGCGCAAGCTGGAAAAGCGGCAGATCAAGTAAGGCGGCAGGCACCAAGACAAACCGGGCCTCAAGGGCCCGGTTTTTCGTTGCGCGGCCATGGCCCTCAGGCCATCAACCCATCAGCCCAGCCAGAGGTAGTGATCGACCAGCAGCGCCAGGAACAGCACGCTCAGGTGGATCAGCGAGAAGCGGAATGTCTTGCGCGACAGCTGGTCCGAGTAATTGCGCCACAGTGCAAAGGCATAGGCACAGAAGCCCACGCTCAGCACCACGGCCACCACCAGGTACAGCCAGGAACTCATGCCGTACATGAAGGGCAGCATGCAGGCCGCAAACAGAATCACCGTGTACAGCAGGATCTGCAGCCGCGTGTACTCGCTGCCATGCGTCACGGGCAGCATGGGCAGGCCGGACTGGCGGTAGTCTTCCACGCGATACAGCGCCAGCGCCCAGAAATGGGGCGGCGTCCACAGGAAGATGATGAGGAACAGGATCAGCGCCTCGGGACCGACCTGGCCCGTCATCGCGGCCCAGCCCAGCACGGGCGGCATGGCACCGGAGGCGCCGCCGATCACGATGTTCTGCGGCGTGGCAGGCTTGAGGATCACCGTGTAGATCACGGCATAGCCCACGAAGGTGGCCAGCGTCAGCCACATGGTCAGCGGGTTGGTGCACAGCAGCAGCACCAGCGCGCCCAGCGTGCACAGGATGGCCGAGAAGGCCAGCGCCTGCTGGCTGCTCAGCTCGCCGCGCGCAGTGGGCCGCCAGGAGGTGCGCTTCATGCGCGCATCGATATGGCGCTCCACCAGGCAGTTGAAGGCGGCCGCCGCGCCCGCCACCAGCCAGATGCCCAGGCAGGCCAGCGCCATGTGCAGCCACTGGTCGGCGTTGGGCCAGCCGGGCACGGCCAGCACCATGCCGATCAGTGCGCAGAACACGATCAGCTGCACCACACGCGGCTTGGTCAGGGCATAGAACTGTGTCCAGCGCGAGGGCTCGACACTCAGGGAAGCTTGTTTACTCATGCAATCTCTCCACGGGCAACCGGCAGACCGTCCCGCAGTGCGCCCGGGCGGCTGGCCGCCAGGCACCAAACAATCACGGTCACCAGCGCAGCTGCGCCGCCCGTATGCAGCACCGCGGCCACCAGCGGCCAATCGAGCACCACGTTCGACAGGCCTGTCAGCACCTGCAGCACCAAAAACGCACCCAGCACGCGGCGCTGCGACGCCAGTGCGGGCACTTCACCCAAACGCCACCACAGCCCGGCCAGCGCAGCCACCACCACATAGGCCGCCAGGCGGTGCAGATAGTGGATGGCCGTGAGGCCCGCAAAGCTGATGTTGCTGCCGTCCTGCAGCAGGCCCAGCGGACGCCAGATCTGCAGCGCCTGCGAAAAATCCATGGCCGGCCACCAGCTGCCCTGGCAGGTCGGGAAACTGCTGCAGGCCAGCACCGCATAGTTGGTGCTGACCCAGCCGCCCAGCGCCACCTGCAGCACCAGCAGCGCAAGGCCCAGCCACAGCCCCGCGCGCAGCGCGGGCGAAATCACGGTCGCCCTTTGCTGGCGCGCAGCACGGCTCAACCCCACGGCGGGCACGCACAGCAAGGCCAGCAGCCCCGTGCCGCCCAGCAGGTGCAGGGTCACGATGGCCGGAAAAAGCTTCATGGTCACGGTCCAGGCGCCAAAGGCGCCCTGCAGGCAGACCCAGAACAGCGCCAGCGTGGGCCACCACGGACTCAGGGCACCGCCTGTGCCCTCCGCCCCTGTACGCTCGGCCCCTGCGCCACCCGCCCTGCCCAGGCGCCGCGCGCGCCGCCAGGCCATGATGGTCATGGCGATGATGAGCACGCCCACGGTGGTTGCCAGATAGCGGTGGACCATCTCTATCCATGCCTTGCCATGCGTCACCGGCCCGGTGGGCATAGCGGCCTGCGCCTCGGCAATCTGCGCGCGGGCGCCCATGGGGCTGGCGCTGCCATAGCAGCCCGGCCAGTCGGGGCAGCCCAGGCCGGAATCGGTCAGGCGGGTGAAGGCGCCGAACAGCACCAGATCGAAGGTCAGGAACAGCGTGAGCACCGACAGCGCCTGCAGCCGCTTGAGCGAGCCGCCGCTGCGATTGCGCAGCCACACCCAGGCCAGGGGGCCCAGCGCCAGCAACAGGCCCAGCAGCATCAGCTCCAGAACGGGGGCCAGATCGTACAGCGCCTGTTCGCTCACGCCCACCCTCCGCAGCGCGGCGTGCACCACACGGCATGGCCCACAGGCAAGCCGAAAGGCAATGCCGCAGGCGCATCCGGTTGGCGACAGCAGATCTTCATAAATGAGAGCAATTTGACGAGAAGGCTCAGCCCCATGCGCGAGATTGGATCGCAGGCCGGGCCTACAGAGAATCAGGACATGCACCCAGATACAGGCAGTGGGACGGCGCCCCATGCACAAGGCCCGCCAAGCGGGCCCGGTCGCTGCAACTTTCAGAGCAGCATGTCTTTGATATGAAACAATTCTACTTGGCTGCGAACCACTCAATCGCCCACGCATGCAGTGCCCCTAGATCGCAGCCAGCTTCTTTTGGCCGGTGCGATGCGGCTTGGGCCTGGCGCACACAAATTTCCACAGGACCCTGCCCAAGGCGTCGGCAGCCCAGCTTTACACGACTGCTCAGATTCGCTCAGATTCAGACACCTCGCGTTCCTTAGATTGGTGGTTTCACTTGGGAACCGGCAACTGCCGGGTGAGGCCATGATTGCAGGAGGCTCGTGGACTGTGCTTGATGGGCACGGAAACGAAATCGGGCGTGTCGAAGGCGATGAATTCGTCCGGTGCGGGACCAGGCCCATCTACCGCATCGATGGACCGGCGCTGTACTCCATGGACGGTTCGGCCAGACTGATGGGCTTTATCGAAGGGACCGAGGTCAGAACGCGGCAAGGCCGGATCTTCCTCAAATTTCTCGCACCTTGAGCGGCACTGCTCAGATTTGCTCATCTTCGGCCAGTCGAAGCCGGGGAGACTCCACGTCCAAGAAAACCTCCAGGCAATGGACCTCTTTTTCGTGCGCGTGCTCTCCAACAACGATTTCAATGCCTTCTGGGACGGCATCGCCCAGGACAAGCCCCTGAAGACGCCCGACAAGGGACGCACCGCGTCCTTCACTGTCATCCGCCGCAGCGACAGCGGCCTGGAAGTCAGAACGCACAAGGGCAACACGGTGCGCATAAGGCGGGAAGCTTTCGGCGCCGTGCTGCGCCATCTGGCCCAGGAGCATCACGGCGCCGAGCAGCCCTGCATCGTGGCCTCCAGCCAGCACCGGCCCGGCTTTCTGGGCTTTGCGGCCAAACAGGCCAACGACAACGCAGCCGTGGTGATCACCTACATCCTGCCCATACTGCAGGACGCAGGACTTGTGGAAATCGACGGCAACCGGCCCAACAGGACCTGGCTGCTTTGAACAACTGCACAGCCTTCGGCCTTTTGCGCCGGTCGATGACAATCTATGTCAATTCATTCATAGCCAATCACTAAGGCGCACAGATAATTGCCGGCATTCGTGTGAATTGTGAGAAGGGTCCGGGCCACGCTCGGCGCCCTTCGATGCTGGAGGATTGGCAGATGAGCGCCCCGGAAATGGAGGCCATACAGGAGCGGCTGAAGAAGCTGCGGGCCGACGAGGCGCTGGTCGCCGAGCAGCTGGACCGGCTGCAGGCCCAAAAGGCTGCGCTGCAGCACAGGCTGGCCATGATCCAGGGCGCCGTGCAGGTGCTTGAAGAGATGCGTCAGGAGCTGGGGCCATGAACCGTGGCAAGCCCGTCTCACCACCCGCATCGCCCCCCGCCTCACCCTGCGCATCGCCCACCTCCACCTTGCCCACAGCCGAAGACTGGCTGGCAAGAATTGCGGCCCTGGATGCCACGCAGCCCTCTCCCGCCCCGCCCCGTTTGCGCAACCCCCGCAAGGCAAAGCGCTGCAGGGCGGTCACCATCGTGGCAATGGCCGTGCTGCTGGGGCTGCTGGCCATCGCCCTGGCCGTGGCGGTGCAGTTGATGTGGGTCAAGTAGCTGTCACACGGCAGCAGCGGAAAGAGCCTTCAAGCGTGAAGCCAACCGAGCCGGGGCTGCTGTATACCCTCACATCCTGGCGAAGTCCCCATATTGTTTGCATGCTCACTTACGCCTAGCATGTGTCCACACTCAACGCAGTGGAGGTGCCATGGCCGATCCCGAAGAACCACTGGAAGTACGCTCAGAACGCTGGCAGTCGCTGAAGGGGCTGGACATCGCCTCCGTGGATCTGGGTCCCATCTGCGTGGTGCTCATGCTGACGCTGATCTGCATGGCCGTGATGATGCTGCTGGCCAAATCCGGCGCCGAGCAAGCACGGCAGGCCCAGCCATCGTCCCAGGCCAAGGGCCCGGCTCCCCGACCGAAGCCGGCGCAGCCCGTGACCGAACCCGCCCAGCAACAGACCTGGACACCGGCCTTGCGCACCTGAGGGCGACCTGAAGGCGGCAAGGCCAGGCCGCAGCACCTTCAGAGTTTCACCGAACGTGTCGCAATGAAGGTCGGCACGAACTTCTCGATCACAAAACGGGCATGGGGCTGCCAGTCTTCATGAAAGCCCGTCAGCACCAACCCCGCATCCAGCTGGCCGCCGATCTGATCGGCCAGCGTATGGCCGAACACCAGCGCCTCATTGCGCTCCCGCTTGGCATCAAGCGCTGCGGGCGGCAAATCCACCACATCGGAATACGGAAGGCGCCGCGCAGGCCGCATGAGCCCTTGCTCGCGCAACGCGGGATCGCGGTCCTCCACGAAGACCACCGGATTCCAGAAGCTGGACAGAAGGCGCCCACCCTTCGCGAGCACCCGCGCGCATTCACGCCATACGGGCCGCACATCAGGCACGTAGAGGTTGGAGATGGGGTGAAAGATCACATCGAAGCCGGCATCTGCAAAAACGCCCAGATCGCGCATATCGCCCTGCACGCAGGTCAGCGCAAGGCCTTCGCGCTGCGCAACATGGCGGTCCTGTGCAAGCTGCCCGGCGGAGGCATCGAACACGGTGACCTGCGCACCCGCCGCCGCAAGAATGGGTCCCTGCTGCCCGCCTCCACTGGCAAGGCAGAGGATGCGCAGGCCGCGCACATCACCCAGCCAGCCCGCTGGCAAGGGGCCGGGCGTGAGCCGCGCCTGCCAGCTTCCGACACGGGCCCGGGCTATTTCAGCGCTGTCGACCGGGCGAGACCAGTCGCAGTCTTTCGCTGCCTGCAGGTTCCAGGCAGCGGTGTTGTGGGCAAGGATGTCGATGGGTTCTGTCATGGGCACTCTTTCATAAAGAGGCCGCACGGCGACGCGAGGTTGCGTTCAGAAAACGCGGAGCAGTCAACGGGCATGCAGGTGGTGACGCGGGCGTCCGCCGTGGGCCGGAAATGGGCTTCGGGGGATCGGTCGGACTAGGGTCCGAAGGCGTCACAGGTTCATGTCAGGCTCGCAGCGGTCGCAGGAATGGAAGAGGCAAATTCTAAGACTGCGCAAATTGCACTGTCAAACCACTGCGGCGCGTTCCCCACACGGTCATGCGGAAGTCACAACCGTGAGACGGCTTGGCTGTAAGTTGAACACGCACCCTCGATGGCGCTGGCTTCTGCTGCGCCATGGCGCGCCCGCTGACGACCGGCCTTTCCCAACCCGGCGCCCAATGGATACCGAGGAGCAACACTTTGAAGGAGAGCTATGCGTAGTCCCAAGAAAGGCCGAGAGCCGATCCGGCTCATGGACCTGGCCCCCGCCGTCTTCTGCATCCAGTGCGAACAGGAAAAACCCGCCACAGGAGCCCGCCAATTCCACGCGTGGCATGTGTGCAGCGACTGCTCGCAGAAGTTGGCCCAACTCCCCCCGGCGCAAGCACCCACGGCGCACCACGCGCACTGAGGCAAGCGATTCCCCAAAACGAAAGCCCGCCAGATGGCGGGCTTTCTCATGCCCTTGCGGACATGAACGGGGCGCGGGAGCGGTACGTCGATGCGCGCCTACCAGGGCACAAACATGATCACCAGTGCCACAGCCACGATAGCGGCAACGATGTACATGGTTCGCTTGGTGGCGAACCGGTTGCGGGACGACGAGGTGGGCACTTGGCCCGGGGTGTTGGGAGTAGGTTTTTTCATGGCCTCAAGCATGGTCGCCGCCCGGGACCAGCCCTGTCGGACAAGCACAGCTAAGGCAATCAGCGCAGAGCATGACAAGGGCGTCGGCCTTGGCGCAAGGTGACGCTTGTGAACTGCCGTGGGCCCACTGAGCGCAAGTGGCCAGAAAAGACAAAGCCCGCGAGTGCGGGCTGTTGGTCAGATTTCGAAGGCAGTGCGGTCCACTGCATCCTTGATCCACGCAGGAGGCTTGCCCCGGCCGGTCCACGTTGCGCCAGTGGACGGATCACGGTACTTGGGCACGCCTGCACCGACGGGCGACTTGCGCTTGCCCGTGCTGAACACATCTTCCTGGGTCAATTGGAATTGCTGGACGAGCTCGCGAACCTTGGCGATGGCCCCGCCTTTTTCGGCTTTCAGGACTTCGGCAATGCGTGCTTCGATCTCTGCCTTTTGCTGCAGGAGCGTCTTGTAATCAGGTGTCATGGACTTTTCTTGGGTTGTATGCTAGCGAGTCAGCATTCTATGCACAAAATGCCGCGCTGACATACCTTTGCATCGCAAACCGAAGGTTGCGGACGCAACAACACTCCCAACCTCCAGAGGTATAGAGTGGCGCAATGAACAAAGCACTGGAACTCTCAGGAATCGCGCTGGTGGCCCTGGTGGCCCTGGTGGCACTGGCACTCAGCGCATGCGCCCAACAGAAGCTGGCACCCTCCGTGGGCATGGCCAATCCCGCATCGGTCTATTGCGGTGAAATCGGCGGACAAGTTCGGATGGAGAAGACGCCCCAGGGCCAGGAAGGCATCTGCGTGCTGCCGAACGGGACGGAAATGGAAGAGTGGACGCTGTACCGCAAGGACCATCCGGCCAAGTAGTGGGATAGTGCTCTGCACGAAACACAAGCAAGCCGTTAACACCCCGCCGTCACTGCGCAAATGCACAGCCATATGCTCAGCTCACGGCCGCGCAGGCAGCGATACCCCCCAGCGAGCCTTTTTCTTGCGCGGGCTCCGATCACGAGGCAATGAACAGCCCGGCCTTGCCCTCGAAGATCTTGGCCAATGCGTCCTTCACCTGCTGCAGTTCCACCTCGGTGGCCATCAGGGTCACAACGTACTGGCGTGTTCCGTCCAAATCCCGCGCGACCTCCGGCGGTAAATCAGCGCGCAGCACTTGGCCATCCAGGGTGACTTCAAGGTCTCGCACCCTTGTTACCAACTGGTCCAGTACCATCAGCTCGATCTCATCCTGATCGGGAAAACGGGTGAGCGAGAACACATGGTTCGCCGTGCGGTCCACGCAATAAACAAGCGCCATCTCGTAATGCTCGTCATACGGTGAGGCCGATACCTCCGCGTTCAGCAGCCTGGGGCTCTGACCCAGATCGGTCGGCAAGATCGTTGGCACAGATTCGTCGGCTAATCCCGAGATCCGTGATTCGGCCTTTTCCCCGCCCGAATGGCCGCTGTCCCATAAGGAAGAGTCACGCCAAGTAGAAGCCAAGAACCAGGGTGCGCCGCCTGTGTCCAGCAGCACAGCCATGAGAGCGAGCACGCTGGTGACCAAGCCGCCAAAGCCAAACACGCAGGCCAGCAGGACCAACAGCGATCCGATCCCTGGGGCACCTGAGACGTGCGAGAACTTGGTGAGGCCTCGAACCCTACAGAGCCATAAGGGGCGCAGAAACGCCAACGCGAAGTTGAACGCGCCCACAGCCAGAGCCGCGCCAGCAAGCCATAGAGCTTCGGTCTGCGGATCGTCCAGGGCCTGTGCCAGCGACGCCGACGCAAGCCACAGTGGCAGCAGGCCCAGCAACAGGCCAAGGCCGCGGCGGAGCCAGTTCTTCTTTTGTCGCATGCTCCCTCAAGGTGCTGATCAGCAGCGCATCGTACGACACGCACGGATTGGCGACATGTGCACGTCTTGTGAGCTTGGGAAGCAACCAATCTCAATCCGTCACCTCCTGCACAAGCAGGTACAAACTTGGCTGAAGCTGCTTTACACACTGCGAATCGAATAGCACTGAAATCTCCCCCAGCTACGCGCTGTCTTTGACGGCCTGCGCGAGCAAGTCAGGGATGCTGCCCGCCGATTTGCCGGCGCTCTCCCCTCCGCAGTCCTTGAGTACGCCACGCCGTCAACGCTGTACACGACGACTGCTGCGCAGCATATGGTAGCCAAAGCTGCAGGGCAAGCAGTTGATGTCCAGACCCTCGGCGCCGGCAGGCCCGTGATCCCGAGCCTGCCGGCTGTAAATTAATCAACGAACCATTGCATGGGTTGATTGGTAGACTGGCGGTTAAGAACCGAACCGCCATTGTGAGCTATGTTGGTCTCGACAAACTGTCCAAGGGTGTTGACTGCGTAGTGAACAGAGTTCGGCGGAGTAACCACATTTGCAAATGTCGGACCAGGAAGAATATCTATTCCGAGCCCCGTTTCGCTGAGGCAAACAACACCTTGAGATGCATCTGGTCGTATGGATACATGAGTGCAGTTAAATGCCCAAGTGAGGGTGTTTTTGTGGTTCACGGCGACTTTAACACTAGAGCCGTTGCTCACCGCCGTTCGCAGTGTCTGCAGTGATCCCCCTGTTGGATTCCCGCTTGCATCATGCGAGTACACTAAATTCCAAGCATAAGATGCTCCTGCGAAAAATGTAATTGCAGCGGCAGAAATAATTTGTTTGATCAGCATAAAAAATCCTCCTTGAATGGAAGGTCCATTCTATTGTGTTGATTAATCTTGTTTCATTGAATAAGACGGTGAATACCGGTCACTTCTCATTGATCGCATTCAATTCTTGAGACCTCAATCCTCCGAGCACATCTCCATGGCCCAGTCCAGCGCTGCCTCGGCCGAGTCGTGCAGCCTTTCGAACGCCCCGACGCCGCGCGCATCGTCCCAGTGGGTGACGTCCCAGTGTTGTGCGGCCGGGAGGTGTGGGCGGCGGTAGTCCATGACGGTTCAGTCGTTCCTCACAGGATTGGTCGCCTGAATCACAAACGCCAAAAAGCCCTATCGATTGCCATCACTGCGCCGAGGGGGGATGTCGTTTCAGGTGGGGGAAACAGCTGGCGGACGTGCCATATTCGCGGTACGCGTGCGAACAAAAGTAGCTTTGCGTGCTGTTTAAATATTCAGTATTGCGAAGCGGAAATATTTTTCAAATACGTACGAATTCTGGATTCTTATATCAATTTGGGAAGCTCAGGTCCTGCCATTGAATGACGCTAGCTTTGGCCAAGTAATTGTTGAAGCACGAATTTAATTGCCAAATGCATTGACAACGCTGAGTATTTATCAGCGCACCTGTCGCAAAGCTTCAACCTGGCACCAGCGACTCTTGCAACCTAGGTGCAGGTTCTGGCGTAAGTTGCTTTTACTCCCTACGCCTTCGGCAATAAAACCTACGCCATGCTGGTGCGGCAGCAGGTGCGGACACGGGCGTCACCAGGGCGGCCTGTACCAGGGGCGACACAGGCTGGGCCATGGGCGGTGGCGTGGTGCCCGGGGTGTCGGCATTCGCGGCACTGGCCAGTGCGGCACCAACAGCCACCACGGCGCATAGGGTGCTGCTACCTGCGCGGCTTGGCCCACGCCGGACATTGCGGGCTGGGCCGCACCGAAGGCTCGCGCGACCAGGCCAGTGCCACGCAGGGCTGCTCCCGGAATGTTGACTACGCTGGGCAGCGCTGCCAAGTTGCGGCCGAGGTCGTTGTTCAGAATGTTGCCTTGCGAGCCATCGGCTGCCGGGGCCTGCCGCTGACCACCGGTTGGGATCTGGCCCACCAGAGCATCACGTCGGCGGGCTTCTTCGAGGAAAGGATTGGTGGCCATGAGCGCTCCTTGGTTGCTTCATGGCAGTGTGCGGATATGCTCTCGGCGCGTCGAACCCCAGTGGGGGCATCAATATCAATGGGAGCGTTTTGGATGACACCGACAGTTCTGCCTTTGTGGCTCGAAGTTATCAAGGCAGTAGCGCCACTGCTTGCGGCATTGCTCGCGGCAGGCGTAGGCGCGTGGGTGGCTCATAAGTTCGGACGCATCCAAGAGAGCATTGCCAAGCAGCAAGCAGCAAGCAGCAACCGCAGCTGCGGCAGCAACGACAGCACGCAACAAACTTAGGTTGGACTTATTTGATCGGCGCTGGGCTATCTATCAAACCGCCAAGGGCGTCATCGACACGATGGCCCACCAAGACGATGATCCAGATAGCGCAGCACTCAAATACCTGTCAAATATCCGTGCTGCGCGCTGGCTCTTTGACGATGATGTAAATAAATATCTAAGAATTGAACTCTGGGATCTTCTTCATGAATTCCGCATTGTTCGCAGTGAAATTGTTGATGCCCACGACCAAGCAACTAAAAAGCAAGCACTTCAGAAGCAACACGAGTTAATTTCGAAACTCTACAAACAAGATGAAAGAATCAACAAGGTATTCGAGCCGTATTTGAAGCTCGAATCATAAGGCGCAATTTCTTTTACTTACGCTTATGTCGAGTTGACTACCTCATGAAAAAGCTGACCGTGAAGCCCAACTGCAGCAACTGTGGCGGCAGCGCCCCACTGTCCAACGCACTGCTGCGGATGTACTGGCCTCCTACATCTGGGTGCAGCAGAACCGGGCATACCTCTTCTACGGAATGAAGGTTGACCCGTACCAGGTGCCCAAGTCGGTTCTATGCGGACAGATTGCTGGAGAGCCTTGAGCGCGGCCCTGCAGATCTCGTCCGGCGTCAGCACCAGCAGCAAAGTGTCCGTGTCGGCGTGATCCGGCGTTGAGCCCCAATCCAATGCCGGGTGGCCCTCATCCCGGATGTCCTGCTGTAGAAGGATTCCGCCTGCCTGGCACAAGACCCAGCCACCGGGAAATTTGTCAAATACATTGGCGATTCCTGCCGCTTCAAGCTCGCCAATCCGGCGGAGCTGGCCGCATTAGGTCACCGCGCCCATCCCGGAAGAGCGTATTGACAGCGCGACCTGAACCTCCTAAGCGCGGAGCAGGCGCGAACACGGCCGCCGTCAAGCCACGGCCCAACTGCATCACACAGCAGACCTGCAACTTCTTTACACGACGTAAAGCTTTCCTTCAGAAAAGGTCTGCATACTGGCCAGCAACGGATTCCGCCGAGCCTGGGAGCTTTCTCCTCCCTCCCTCTCAAATCCCTTCCCCAGGCACGCCACCACGGCATCGGCATTTTTCTTCCAGGGCCCGCAGCTTCGCCGCTTGCGGGCCCTTTTCGTTGCCGGATCGCAGCGCCCGCACCCCAGCAATTCATCCATCCTGATGACGGACGAACGCTGGCCGGACGTGGCGCGCTGATAGAAGCAACGCGACACGCTTGCCCTTCAACGGCCGCAGCTCCAAGCGGACACCGTGTCGAAAGAACTCATACATACGGGACATGCTCGACCTACACGAGCACCCTGACTTGGCTCGCACAGGGAAGTCTCACAAGCAGTTGAAATAGCGTCAGTCCCGAGACCCGCAATGCCCCGCTGATGGAGATAAGCATGAGTCAAGTCGTACCGAGTGAGTCTTTCAATCCAGACCCTGATGCCCGCTACCACCGGAGTCTCCTGGATGCCTTTCCGGTAAGGGGCAGCTACCAGCTCATTCAGTTGCGCAGCACCAGATCTCGCAGCCCCTTCCGACGTTTTGCGAAGGCTTGCATTCGGGCGGTTCGCTCACTTGTTCAATGACTTGAAGGAGATTGTGATGCGACATATTTTCCTCACATTTTTCTGGTCCGTCGTGACCCTCATCTCGCTGTACATCTCCACGCTGGCAGGGCCGATGTTCCCCGTCACGAGCTGAAATGCGGTTAACAGCCGGGCCTATGGTTGACTCATGGTTCTCCTCCTGGAATTCATAGGCATGCCCTGAAAAGGGCACCGGACTTTTTCTTCCTCGTACCTGCACGTTGCAGGCATTCACAAGCTCGCAGCACCGCTGGCGGGCTTCTTTTTTGCGGGGTCCGCTTGCGGCTTTGGCCCGCTTTGTAGAGATGCAAGGCGGGCATACATCGGGTGCGCACAGCGAAGTGCCAGCGGCGCCAAGGTTCAGGCGACCAAGCGGAGGTTTATGCCGGTGCGGCATGAAGGACAGGATGTTGAAGATGCGGACCGCTCCGCATTGGGTCAAATGCCGGCATCGCGTAAGATGCTGATCCACCAGTAGAAGCGGGCGTCGTTCAATGGCAGGACCTGAGCTTCCCAAGCTCATGATGAGGGTTCGATTCCCTTCGCCCGCTCCAGATTTCCTGGAGCAAAGTCCATCAGTCCCGGATACACATCCGCCACTGATATCCCCACGGACCGCCTTCCGCGCGGGCCCGATCTCTCCCGCCTCCGACCTCTCCCCCGCTTTTCTCCGCGACATTTTTTCGCTCCTCCGCGACGGATCCGTGCTGCCCGCGCGTTGAACGCAATAAGGCCGCCTGATGTGGCCGATGCAGGAGTCTTTCATGTCCTCATTGCGTTTGACTGTTCGCCGCGCTGTCCGTCCGCTTGCGCTGGCGCTTGCCGCCGGCAGCCTGGCCGCACTGCCCGGCTGCGTGGTAGCGCCTGTTGCGCCCGTGGCGCCTGGGCCCTATGTGGTGCCGCCGGGCGTCGCCTATGTGGCGCCTGCCTATCCGATGCCCAGCGTCGGCTTCGTATGGCAATACCACCCGCGCTACGGCTGGGGCTGGCACCATCCGGTCTACGGCTGGCATCGCGGCTGGCGTTGAGCCGCGCGACGCTGGCTGACCCCGCCACTACACCGATGCCCTTTGGCTGAAATCGATGACCCGGATGCCGACCTGCTGGCGAGACTGGCCCGCGGTGAGCCGCAGGCCGCCCGCGAACTGGTGGAGCGCAAGCTGCCACGCATGCTGGGTCTGGCCCAGCGCCTGCTGGGCAACCGGGCCGAGGCTGAAGAGGTGGCGCAGTAAGGCCTGGTGCGCGCCTGGCAGCAGGTGGGCCACTGGCGGCCGGGCCAGGCCCGCTTCGACACCTGGCTGCATGAGGTGGTGCTCAACCTGTGCCGCGACCGGCTCCGCCGGCGCGCGGTGCGGCGCGAAGAAGCGCTGGACGAGCACGCCGAAGCCGCCGCCTTCGCCGACCCCGGGCCCACACCGGAGCAGCAGCTGGACCACGCGCAGCACAGCGCCCGAGTCGCCGCAGCCCTGGATGCACTGCCGACGCGCCAGCGCGAGGCGCTGGTGCTGCACTACTACCAGGCGCTGCCCCAGGCCGAGGCGGCAGCACTCATGGGCGTCTCCGTGGATGCCCTGGAAAGCCTGCTGGCCCGTGCGCGGCGCAGCTTGCGCGCCCGCCTGCAGGACGCAAGCACGAGTGCAATCGCTGCACCCGCACCGGCACCCGCAGACCCTGGAGGATCACCGCCATGACGCCAGATCGCTTTGAACAATTGGCCAACGCCTGGGGCGCCGACCTGCGGCGCTGGCCGGCACAGGAGCAGGCGGCGGCACGCGCGCTGATGGAACAGCCGGCCTTTGCGCCTGCGGCCCGGGCCTTGCTCGCCCGTGCGAATGAAATCGACACTCTGCTGGGCAGCCATGCCGTCGCGCCCCCCAGCGCAGCGCTGGCAAGCGCGGTGCTGGCCGGTTTGCAAGCTCGCCCAGGCATGGCGACTGCGCCAGGCCAACCATCGCCGCATGCATGGCCGCAGCCCCGTCGTACCGCGCCCGCACGGCCGGTGCGCGCCAGCGGCCGCAAGCCCTGGCATGGCTGGTGGTCCGGCGCCAGCATCGCCGGTGCGGGCCTGGCCGGTGTGGCCGCAGGCGCCCTGGCCGTGGCCTTGCTGATAGGCACGGCCTTGCCCACAGCCCGGCCGGCACAGTCCGAAGGCGGCTGGTGGCCGGGCACCGCCTTCGACATGGGCGGCGCCTTGGTGGAAGGAAGCGAGGAATGACGATGAACGAATCCCCCATCGGCGATGCCCCCCGCACGACGCACCTGCGCCGCTGGCTGTGGGCCTCTGCCCTGCTGAATCTGTTTCTGGTGGGCGGCATTGCCGGTGGCACCTGGCGCTGGTGGGCACACCAGGCCGAGGCCAGGTCGGTAGCCGCATCCACGCAGACAGGAACGCCCACCGGAGCACAGGCAGGCAGCCCCCCGGCCACTGCGCGCGGACTGCGCTTTGCCGCAGACGGCCTGCCGCCCGAGCGGCGCCAGGCTTTCCGCACAGGACTGCGTGAAGTGCGGCGCGAGGCTGCTGCGCTGACCCAAGGCAGCCGCGAAGGCCGCGCCGAGGTGGTTCGACTGCTGGCTTCGCCGCAGTTCGATCGCGCTGCCGTCGAGGCTGCATTGGCACGCACCCGGGCCGCCGACACGGCGGTGCGCGAGCGCGTGGAGGCGCACGTGGTCGACTTCGCGGCCCAGCTCACGCCGGCCGAGCGACAGACACTGGTGCAGGGGCTGGCAGCGCAGCAAGGCCCCTTCCATGTGCCCGCATCCCCGGCCAGGCGCTGAGGAGCACAGGACACGCCTGCCACGCCCGCCACGCCCGCGATTTTTCGAGGTGAAGCCATGAATTCTGCCGCCATCGCCCTGAACCGCTTCGGCCTGGGTGCCCGCCCTGACGAGGCACTGCCCGCCGACCCGCAGCGCTGGCTGTTGGACCAGTTCGCGCGCTACCAGCCACAGCCCCCTGCCTGGGCCGGTCACACGGACACGGACGCGCTGCTGTCCGACTACCAGTCCCGGCAGCGCGAGCTGCGCAGCCTGCCTGAAGACCAGCGCGCCGCCGCCCGCCAGCAGTTGCGCCGTGGCGCACGCAACGGCTATCTGGACGCAGTGAACGCGCGCCTGGCCAGCGCCATCGACACACCCGCGCCGTTTGTGGAACGCCTGGTGCATTTCTGGTCGAACCACTTCGCGGTCTCGGTGGAAAAGCCCGTGGTGCTCGACCTGGCCGGCGCCTACGAGGCCGAGGCCATACGCCCGCACGTGCTGGGCCGCTTCGAGGACCTGCTGCTTGCCGCCGTGCGCCACCCGGCCATGCTGGTCTATCTGGACCAGGCACAGTCGGTGGGACCCGCCAGCCCCGCTGCACAGCGCGCCGCCCGGCGCAACCCGGACAAGACACGCGGCTTGAACGAAAACCTGGCGCGGGAAATCATGGAGCTGCACACCCTGGGCGTGCGCAGCGGCTACACCCAGCAGGACGTGACCGAGTTCGCCCGCGCGCTCACCGGCTGGAGCCTTGGCAATGACGCAGGCAGCCCGGCCGCCAGCGCCGGCTTCCAGTACCGCCCGGCGTTGCACGAGCCCGGACCGCGCCGCCTGCTGGGCCGCAGCTATGCCGCAGGCGGGCAGGAGCAGGCGCTGGCCATCCTGCGCGACCTGGCGGCCTCCCCCGCTACCGCGCTCCATGTCGCGACCAAGCTGGCACGACACTTCGTCGCCGACGATCCGCCGCCCGCGCTGGTGCAGCGCCTTGCGGCCGCCTACCAGCGCAGCGGCGGGGACCTGCCAGCCGTCTACCGCACGCTGATCGATTCGCCAGAACCCTGGGCCGCGCCAGCCACGAAGTTCAAGACACCCTGGGAATGGGCCGTCTCCTCAATGCGCGCACTGGGCCGGCGCGAGTTGAAGGGTGCTCAGGCTGCCGGCCTGCTCAACCAGCTCGGACAGCCGGTGTGGCGGCCCGGCTCGCCGGCCGGCTACGACGACATCGCCGCCAGCTGGGCTGCGCCCGATGCGCTGGTGCGCCGTGTCGAGCTGGCGCAGCGGCTCGCAGCCCAGGCCGGCAACAGCGTCGATGCGCGCGCGCTGGCACCCCGATTGTTGCCCGGCGATGCACTGGGTGCGGGCACGGCCGAGGCCATTGCCCGATCCGAAAGCGGCAGCGGCGCACTCGCGCTGCTGCTGGTCTCGCCCGACTTCCTGCGCAGGTGAACACCATGACCACGATCCATACGACCGCCACGAACATCGCGACCAGCACGATGGCCAGGCGCAATCGCCGACATTTCCTGGGCCTGCTGGCCGCAGGCACCGGGCTGGCACTGGCCGCGCCCCACCTGGCGCTGGCGCGTGCAGCCACCGAGCGCCGCTTCGTGTTCATCATCCAGCGCGGCGCGGCCGACGGGCTGGAGACCCTGATTCCCTATGCCGACCCCGGCTACGCCCGGCTGCGCGGCGCCATCGCCGTGGACACGGCTGCAGCCACGCGGCTGGACGGCATGTTCGCGCTGCATCCCTCATTGGCCGAGACCGGCAGGCTCTACGCCCAGGGCCAGGCGCTGTTCGTGCACGCGGTCGCATCGCCCTACAGCGACCGATCTCATTTCGACGGCCAGAACGTGCTGGAAACCGGAGGCAGCGCGCCCTACCAGGTCAAGGACGGCTGGCTCAACCGCCTGGTCGCCCAGTTGCCGCACCGGCAAGAGGCCATTGCCTTCGCGCCCACCGTGCCCATGGCGCTGCGCGGGCCGGCGGAAGTGGCCTCCTACGCGCCTTCCTCCCTGCCCCAGGCCAGTGATGACCTGCTGCTGCGCGTGGCCAGGCTCTACGAGGGAGATGCGCAGCTGCATGCTCTCTGGACTTCCGCCATGGACACGCGCGGCGTGGCCATGGACGGTGGCAACAACCGGCCGCGCCTGGATGGCGCCAGCCTGGGCAAGCTGGCAGCCGGCTTTCTTGCCCGCCAGGACGGGCCGCGCATCGCCATGATCGAAACCGGCGGCTGGGACACGCACAGTGCACAAAACAATCGGCTGGCAGCCCAGCTCAAGAACCTCGATGCACTGATTGCGGCGCTGCATGACGGCCTCGGCGATGCCTGGTCGCAGACCGTGGTGCTGGTGGCCACCGAGTTCAGCCGCACGGCCGCGGCCAACGGCACCGGTGGCACCGACCACGGAACAGGCGCCGTCGCCATGCTGATGGGCGGCGCGGTCCAGGGCGGCCGCGTGCTGGCCGACTGGCCTGGCCTGCAGCCTGCCCAGCTATTGGAGAACCGGGACCTGAAACCGACCACCAGCGTCGATGCGCTGATTGCCTCGGCAGCCGGCGAATGCTTCGGCATCGACCCGCAGCGGCTGGCGCGCAACCTGTTCCCCCAAGGCCATGCCCTGGCAGGCGGGGCCCCGGCGCGGTCGCTGCCGCCATTGCTGAGAGCCTGAACGCGGGCCGCACGCCAACATGAAAAGGGCCGGCGCCCAAGGCGGCCGGCCCTTGTGTCATGTGCGCAAGATCTGGCGAGATCTGACCGGTGGCAGCTCAGTGCCTGCTCAGTGGCCGATCTCACGGCTGACCTGGTTCTCCTGCTGGTTCAGCACATGCTGCTCGCTGCGCGTGATATGACCGCCGTTCTGGCTGGCCATGAGGCGTTCTTCCTGGCGGATCTTGTGGTCCTGCTGGTGCAGCGCAGCCGCCTGGCCATGGCTGATCTCGCCCTTGCGCACTTCGTTGTGGATGCGGCGGTCCTGGTTGGCCAGGCGGCCGTTGACCTCGGCACGGCGCGGATGGACCTGGTCCCAGGTGGCGGCGGATGCGGCGCTGCCGAGGCCTGCCAACGAAGCAGTGGCAATGACGAGCATGAAGGCTTTGCGCAGGGACATGGTGTTTCTCCTTGAAAGGATGTGGATGGACGTGGCTTGCAGAAAGCCGATGTCGGCTTGCCACATCACTTCAACGCACGGCCAAGGCCAATCCGTCGCGGATCAAGCAAGTCCATCGTCCGTCCGGGGCCGTGCACGCTACATTGGCAAGCACCGTATCCGTCCAACCTCACCAGGCAGCATGCAGTACACCCTCTCTTGCGAGAACACCACCGAAGACATCCAGCTGAGCGCCGTGCGCGTGCGGGGCATGAGCGTCTGCGATGGCATCGCACGGATGCACATGGATCTCGAAGCCAGAGGCTCGCCCGATGCCCTGGACGTGACGCACCACTTCTTCAATTACTTCTGGCTCAACGACCTGGACCTGCCGTATCTCGCCGCGCTTCTGGATCTGCGCAATCCTCAGGTGCGCGCCGTCAGCCTGCGTGAGGACGGCTGGGCGCAGATGGAGCCGGACCAGCGCCAGGTGCGCATCTGCAGTACCTACGGCGATTCACCCTGTGCGCTGATCGCCTGGGAAGAGTTCAGCGCGGCCATGCAGCTCAAGCACCGCTTTCTTTGCCTGATGCGGCGGTATGAGGGACATGGCATCCCTCGCTACAGCGTGCCGGAAGGCTTCAGGGTCCGGCTTCACGCGCCCGGACTTGAGGGGGCCCGCGCACAGGCTCGGTGATCGATGCGGGCCATGCTCGCTGGCATTGCTCAGCTACGGCGCCTCATCCTCCGCGCCCTCCGGCCCTACCCACCAGGCCCAGCTTTCTTCCCCGTCGGGCACGGGCAGTTCGCGGGTCTGCACTGCGTCGATACGGCGCCCGGCGCCACCGGCTTGCCATGCGTTGAGCACGGCATCGACGGCGGCGCGGTCCACTGCGGCGATGCCCAGGTTGCGATCGGCCTGCCAGGACGGTTCGCCCTCGCGTGGCGAAGCTTCTTCGGCATGCTGGTGGGGCGTGCCGTAGCTGCAGCGCATGCAGTAGTGGCGGATGCTGGCCGTCCAGTCCTCGGCATAACCGATGCCCGGGGCTTCGGTACCCAGCAATTCCTGCAAGTCCTGCGCATTGGCGCAGGTGATGAAGACCACGAAGGTCTGGAATGCCGAGGGCTCCAGCCGCTGCAGCTCGTTGAAGACCGGCACTTCGCGCTGGCCGTTGAACCGTTGGCCGGTGGAGGCGCCGTCGTGCAGCACGATGTCGCCGAAACGATGGCCGCTTTCGGGCAGCGGCACGTTGAGCAACTGGGCGCGCACGGGGTCGATGCGGCGCATGAACACGGTCTCGCCGCCCTGCCAGGGGTGCAGGCGCACCACGGCCACGCCGTAGTCACCCTCGATGGGGCCCTGCTCGCCAGGCACCTGGATGCCGCAGGCCTTCCACAGCCTGCGCGCCGTGGTCCAGTCGGACAGCGCCGTGGCCGCGATGGCGCCATTCCAGAGGCTGGCTTCATCGTCTTCGCCCGCCAGTGCAATCGCGCGCAGGTTGTGGTCCAGCGATGGCTGCCAATCCCGCTGGTACTTGCGCGCAAGCCCCAGCATGTAGTGGTAGTGGCGGTTGTCCGGCATGTGGGCTGCCAGCGCCTCGAAGGCCTGGGCGGCCTCGGCCAGCGCGCCGCGTTCCATGTCGGCATAGGCCTGGTCGTGCTGGGCTTCGAATTCGTCGGGTGTGGATGAGGTCACGGTGCTGCGATGGGGCAATGCTGGACAGCGCCAGGCGGCTATCGCACGCCGGGCGACGAGCTGCCCATGTCGACTTTCAGGTCCGGGAAGGAACTGACCATCTGGACCTTGAAGTCGGGGAAGGAGGTGACGATCTTCCACTCCCCGCAACTGTCTGCAAAGGAGTCCACCACCTTGACCTTGAGGTCCGGGAAAGAGCTGGTGGCCTGGACCTTGATGTCGGGAAAGGAGTGCACGATCTGGACCTTGCCGTAGAGGCGGATGCCTTTGTAGGTGCAGTTTTTCTTGTCGAAGTCTGCGGCGTGAACGAAGGCCGGCAGTGCGAGACAGGCAAGGACAAGGCTGAAACGCGGCAGAAGTGGCATATGCGACAAGGGAGTGGGTCTTGAGAAACAAGCCAGGCCATGGCTTGCGGCCGCCCGCATACTAGCAGGCCGACCCACCCCTGCGAATGACGTCCCGCACATGCCGTCCATCCGTCCTCTGCGCTCCCTGCTGGTGCTGTTTCTGGCGATCTCGGTCGAGGCGCTGGCGCAAGCGCCAGCTCCCGAACCTGTCACCGCGGCTGCGTCTGCCACTGCATCCGCCGATGCTTCCGTTTGCAGGCACCGGGCCGACACCGCCTGCCTGCAATCCTTCAACCTGCCGGGCGACGCGGGGCGCATGCGCTACTACGCATCGCAGGCGCCGGGGGCCAGCAACGGCGCCATGCCCCGGTCCGCGCTGGTGGTGATGCACGGGCATCCGCGCGATGCCAACCGCAGCTTCGAGGCCGGCCTGCGGGCCGCCGAAGGCGCGCAGCGGCTGCAGGACACCCTGGTCATCGCCCCGCTGTACCAGGTGCCCGAGGACCAGGCTGCGCATTGCCACAGCCGTGGCGTGCCCGCAGCCGGGAACGCAGACGCGGTATGGACCTGCGCGGGCTGGCTGGCCGGCGAGCCCTCGCTGGGGCCGCATCCGATAGGTTCCTTCGCCGCGCTGGATGCGCTGGTGGCCGAGCTCGTGCAGCGCTGGCCCGGCCTGCGCAGCGTGACCCTGGCGGGGTTTTCGGCAGGGGCGCAGATGCTGCAGCACAGCGTGGCCTTTGCGGCCGATGCGCCGGGTTCCGTGACCTTGCGCTACGTGATCGCCGACCCGGGCACCTGGCTGTATTTCGATCCCGTGCGGCCACAGCCGAAGATGGCCGGGCAGAGCACCGACTGGGCAGCCTGCGGCACAGGCGCGGCGTTTCCGGGGGCGTGCAGCTATGTCTTCCATGCGCCGCCCGCCGCCAGCTCCTGCCCGGGCCATGACCGCTGGAAGTACGGCCTGCAGGACCTGCCCGGCCACCTGGGGCGCGATGCGGCTGCCGCGCGGGCCCGCTATGCGGCCGCGCAGATCGACTACCTGGAAGGCGCCCTGGACAGCAGCGCGGACAAGGGCGCGTTCTATCCCATCCTCGACAAGTCCTGCGCCGCCATGCTGCAAGGCCCGTTCCGGCTGCAGCGAGGCCACGCCTTCGCGGCCTACGAGCGCGAGCTGCTGGCGCCGAAGCGGCCACGCCGCTTCGTCGTGGTGCCGGACTGCGCCCATGATGTGGCTTGCGTGCTGCCGTCCCTGGCCGCGCGGCCCCTGCTGTTTCCACCAGCGCCCTGACCCCGCAACGGAGTGCCCCCATGACCCCCACCACCGAACAAAAGCGCGCCACCTTCCACGCCCTGCACCACCAGGGCTGCTTTGTACTGCCCAATCCCTGGGATGCGGGCAGCGCCCGCATGCTGCAGGGCCTGGGCTTCAAGGCGCTGGCCAGCACCAGCTCGGGCCATGCCTGGTCGCTGGGCCAGCCCGATGGCGCCATCTCCCGCGAGATGACGCTGGAGCATCTGCGCAGCCTGGTCGCGGCCACCGATCTGCCCGTGAATGCGGACTTTGAAAGCGGCTTCGGCCTGGGCCCGCAGGAGGTTGCCGAAAGCGTGCGCATGGCCGTGGACACCGGCGTGGCGGGCCTGTCCATCGAAGACTCGACGGGCGATGCAGCCAACCCCTTGCGCAGCATCGAGGAAGCCGTGGCCCGGCTGCGCGCCGCCCGTGCCGCCATCGACGAGGCCGGTGGCGGCACCTTGCTGGTCGGGCGTGCGGAGAATTTCTTCGTGGGCCGGCCCGATCTGGACGACACCATTGCCCGGCTCAAGGCCTATGCCGAGGCCGGCGCTGACTGCCTGTACGCACCCGGCATCCGCAGCGCCGAGCAGATCCGTGCCGTGGTGGCGGCCGTGGCACCCAAGCCGGTGAATCTGCTGATCGGAGGGGCCAGCGAATGGAGCCTGCAGGATGCCGAGGCCATGGGCGTGCGCCGCATCAGCGTGGGCGGCGCACTGGCGCGCGCAGCCTGGGGCGGCTTTCTGCATGCGGCGCGCTCCATTGCCGAGACGGGGCGCTTCGACGCGTTCGCCCAGGCCACGCCGGGCGCCGAACTCAATGGCTTTTTTCAGGGCAAGGACTGATCCGCACCGGCCTGCAGCCGCTGCGCGGTCATGACCCAGACCGCGATATCGAGCAGGGCGGCCGCGCGCTCCATCGGCGGCAGCTGTGGGTCCAGCACGCCGTCCATCTGCCTTGCCAGGGCGCCCCAGCCCAGCAGCGCGCCCTCGTCGGCCCAGGCCCGGCCTGCGGCCAGCAGCGGTGCGCCAGCACCCGCAAGGCCTGCGGCCTGCATGTCGGCCAGCCAGGCCTGGCCTTGTGCCAGCCAATGGCGCAGCGGCGCGGTGGTGCTCTCGTTGCTTGCTTTGCTTGAATTGCTCATGGAGCCTTCTCCACACCGACTTCGGCAAGCGGCGGCGGCCAGGCCGTGCTGGGATGGTGCCAGTCCGCGCTGTCCTGCCAGCGCACCGATGCCACGGCAATCTGCAACTGCCCTGCCGCGATGTCCACGCGGCCAAAGACTTCACGCAGCACGCGGCCGCGCGCCAGTTCCCTGCGCAATGCCTCACCCGCCCTGCCCTGCATGCCGTGCAGATCGCCCACCAGGGACAGGGAAGGCCCGGGCACCGGCGACTGCAATGCAATCGTCCAGCGCTGCAGCAGCTCGTCACGCTGCGCCAGGCCGCTGCCGGTCACCTGCAGCCGTGCCCAAAGGGGCGGCTGCTGGCGCCAGGGGTCGGCATGCAGCTCCTGCAGATGGCGCTGCAGCAGGGCCTGGGGATCGTCGGCCACCGGCTGTGCGCCGGTCGCCCGGGTCGGCAGCGGGCCGGTCGCCTGGGCCGGTGCCAGCCGCGTGGCGTCGCGCGCCGACAGGCGGCCATCGTCGCTGGCCCAGCCGTCCAGCAGCACATGGGGGCCTTGCAGCAGCTGCCTGGCAGTGAGGCCGCCCAGGGTTTCCGAGTCCAGCGCCCCGGCCGGTTCCCACTCCGGGTCGAAGCCTTCGGCGCGCGATGCGGACCAGGTCAGATACCGACCGCTGGCCGCGTCCTGCAAATGCACGGAAAACCCGCGCTGCCCGCCGCGCGCATGCCATAGCTCGGCTGCCACGGCGTGCAGGCAAAGGCCTTGCACGCGCCGGTAGCTGCGCCTGTGCACGCCCGCCAGTTCGCTCAGGGGCCGTGGCATGGGCTGTTGCGCCAGGCCGCGCAGCAGCATCCACAGCGCGGCCGGCAAGGGCGCCACGCGTTCGGCTGCGCCGGCACGCCCTGCGCGCTCGTCACGCAAGGCGCGTACCAGCAGGTTGAGCACGCTGGCAGGGCGCGGCAGGTCGGCCTGGCGCAGTTCGGTGGCCAGCGCTTCGCCCTGGTCGAGGAAGGCCGGGCTCATGCCTGCACGGCCCTGCAGCACCCAGCCGGTCAGCCATTGGCGCGCCTGGGCCAGCCGCTGCAGTGCGCCGGCTTCCAGCGCATGCGCCGGCAGCTCCGGCATGGGTGCGCCCGCCAGGCGCCGGGCCTGCAATGCCACCAGGGCGCGGTGGGCGCAGGCCGCTGCCTTGCAGCTGCAACTGGCCGCCGCCAAGCCACCGGCGCGCGGCAGGCGCACGGTGACTTCGTCAGGGTTGGACAGTTCGCCGATCAGGGTGGCCGGGGCCTCTTCCAGCACTGCCTCGAAGCCCTGGGCCATCCAGCGCAGGGCCTTGCGCTGGGCGGCCATTCCAAAGGCCTGGGCCACGGCGCCGGCATCGCCGTCGAGCCACGGGGCAGCAGGCGCCTGGGCCATGCCATCGGCCGGGGCCTCGTGGGCCAGCCGCGCCCGCAGGCCCAGCAGCAAGGCGCACAGATGGTGGCAGGGGCCAAAGGCGGGGCAGCTGCATTGCAGCGTGGCAAAGCCCGCGCCGGCCAAGGTCTGGACATGGCCTTCGATGCCGGCGCGGGCCTGGTTGGCCGCCAGTTCCCACTGCCCTGCATCAACCGCCGCCAGGGCCTTGGCCCCGCGCTTGAGCAGGCCCTTGTTGGCCCAGTCGGCAATGGCGTCATCGTCCAGGGTACGCAGCCATTCCTGCATCATGAAGACCGCCCTCCCTGCATGGCCCGGGCCAGCCAATCCACCAGATGGTCGGGCGTCATGGCGGCAACCTGGGCGCCGCGCGCCACCAGTTGCGCGGCCAGGTCGCGGTCATAGTCGGGGTGGGCGCGGCGGTCCAGCGCAGCCAGCACCAGCACGCGGGCGCCACTGGCAACCAGACGCTCGGTCTCGGCGATGACGCGGGCCTCGTCATGGCCTTCGTACAGGTCGGTGATCAGCACGATCACGCTGCGGCGCGGCGCGGCAAGCTGCCCGGCCACATGCGCCAGTGCCGCGCCGATGTTGGTGCCCCCGCCCAGTTGCGCGCCCAGCAGCAGCTCTTCGGGCGCATGCAGCTGGCCGGTGACATCGGCCACCGCATCGGAGAACAGCAGCACATGGGTGCGCAGGGCGCGCACGCGCGCAAAGATGCTGCCCATGACGGCGCTGTGGATGACGGATTCATGCATGGACCCGCTCTGGTCCACCACCAGCCACAGGTCCCAGGTCAGGCGCTGTGCTTCGTTCTCCCTGAAGAACAGGCGCTCCAGCACCAGCACCTGCTCCTCGCTCTGGTAGTGGCGCAGGTTGTGGCGCAGGGTGCGCGGCCAGTCCAGATCGCTCATCTGCCCCTGGCCCCGGCTGCTGCGGCGCCTGCGCCGCCGCCCCAGGGCCGAGTGCACGCGCGAGGACAGCCGCGCCTGCAGATCGGCCACCACGCGCGCCACCAGCCGGCGGGCCTCGGCCAGCACCTCGGGGGGCAGGCTGGTGCGCACCGCCATCAAGGCGGCCACCAGTTCGATGCTCGGCGTGGCCTCGGCCAGGACCTGGGGATCACTGAGCAGGCCGTGGAGCCCATAGCGCGACAGCGCATCGCGCTGCAGCGTTTCCACGGCGCTGCGCGGGAACAGGTCGCGCACCTCGCCCAGCCAGTGCACGGCCTGCGGCTCAGGCACGCCGCTGCCGCCCTGGCGCGCGGACTGCCCGCCCCCGCCCTGCCACGCATCGGTGCCCGAGGCGTTCGCCTGCTCGCGCAGGTGGTGCTCGCGCTGGTAGAGATAGTCCAGTGCCGCGTCGCGGCGCGCATCGGCGTCATCGAGCGGCTGCGCGGCAGCCAGGGGCTGGGCGGCTTCGGGCCCGAGGATGAGGCGCCAGCGCCGCAGGGTGGCGGCATCGATTGCCTGTTCCTGCATTGGCGGCTCGTGCATTGGCGGTTCGTGCATTGGCGGATCTTCCCGGCTCATGACAGTCCCCAGGGTTGCAGCAGCCGGCCCACCTGGGCCGCCAAGGCGCGGCTGTGCGCCAGGGCCTCGTCCGATGGCAGGTGCACGGAGGCCAGTGTGGTTGCGCCGGGTGGCGTGGCCGCGCCCGACAGACCCGCCAGCCGCCCGGCCAGCTGCCGCAGTTCGGCACGGGTCAGCTGGGCAAAGGCCAGCCGCAAGGCAGGCAGGCCGGCCAGGAAGGCGTCTTCCGGCCAGTGCGCAATGCCGTCACTGAGCAGGCGCAGCAGCGGCGGATGGCTGAGCAGCCAGCCCTTGGCCACGCGCACAAAGCCCTGCAGGTATTCGCCCATGGCGGCGCCATCGACCTTCGCCAGGCCCAGCATGGCGCGCAGGGCGGCATCGGTCTGCGCAATCTGCCAGCGGCCGGCCATGCTCAGAATGCCGGCGGTGGCACCGCGCACGCGCGCGGGCGTGCTGTCGGCGCCTGCCTCATGCAGGGCGGCACAGGCATCGTGGAACAGGCCGGCGTCGGCCCAGGGCGCGTGACGGCAGACCATGCCGTGCAGATCGGCCAGGGCATCCAGGGACTGTGCCTGCTGGGATGCATCGCCCTCGCCCAGCCAGGGCAGGCGCAGGCAGGCCTGCGCAAAGCAACGCCGCAGCAGCGGCAGCAGGCGCGCCAGGCCCACGCCGCCCAGCGCATGGCGGGCCTCGTAGGCCAGGGCCAGGCAGCACGTGGCGCGGGCCAGGGCCAGCGCGTCGTGGCTGCGCTCCATCCAGGCCTGCACGGTGTCCAGCACCTGCTGGGCGATGCCGTCCAGCCCCATGACCAGCACCTCCAGCACGCGCTGCGCGGGCTCCGTGTGGGCCGTCTGCGCCAGGCGCTCGCGCACGAGGTGCACCGCGGCTTCCTCCAGGCTGGAGCCGTGGCACATGGCCTCGGTCAGGGCCACCGTGGTCTCGACCTGCCAGCCCAGCGTCCAGACCTCGCGCACACGCGCCAGGCCCGTGCCCGCCACGAAGTCCGGCCCGGCCAGGCGCTGCGCATAGGGCACGCCCAGGTAGCACAGGCGGTGCAGCCCCTGCGACAGCCGGCGGTGGCGCGCGCTGCGGTAGATGTCCAGCTCCTTGCGCACGGGTGCGGCGGGCCGCACGGGCAGGCGGTGGCGCAGGCAGAAGGCCTGCACATCGACCAGCAGCGGGGCGGCCGGCGCGTTGGGTGGCAACTGGCCGTAGTCGTCGGCGTCCAGCAGCCATTGACCAGTCTGCTGGCCGGTCTGCTGCCCGGTCTGCTGCACCATGGGCTGCGGTCGCAGGGCCTGGGCATGCTCCTTGAACACGGCGCTGTCCAGCGCCTCCAGCAGCTCGGCCCGGCCGCCGCGGCATGCGCGCAAGGCGGCCAGGCCATGGGCCAGGCGCACGGCCTCGGCCGCGTCAGGCAGGCTGGCGGGCATGCCCCGGGCGCGCAGGCTGTTCACGGTGCGTGCCGCCATCTCGGGCCAGGCCTGGGCATCGGGTTGCGAAGCGCCCTGCTCCAGCGCCTGCCAAACGCCCTGGTAGTAGCCGGGCATGGGCATGCCGGCCGCGTAGCCGCTGGCGCGCTCCAGCCGCTGCAGCGTGTAGGCAATGAGGTGCACGCCCACATCGATGGCGGGCCTGGCGTCCGCAGGCCGGGCGGGGGCCGAGAGGCCGGCAACGATGCCAGGCACATGGAAGCCGCCGCAGACCACCAGGCAGCGCCCGCCTTCGGCCAGGGCCGCGCTGACCTGGGCGGCCATGTGGGCCTCGCGGGCCACGTCCTCGGCATCCATGCCGCTGCCGCCCGCGCCCTGCTCGCGCTCGCGCAGCAGCTGGCTGAAGGCCAGCACGCCGGCAAAGTACGCCTGGGGCGAGGCGTCCTCGTTGCCAGATTCGTAATGCCGGTCCCACCATTCGTCGAAGTCGCGGCAGCCGCTGGCCTGGATGAGGCCGGCCAGCACATCGGGCGCGCGCCGCGCGGGTTCGTCGGCCAGCAGGGGTTCGGGCGCGCAGGCGAAGTAGTCCAGCTGCGCGGCCTGCGCCAGCCTGTCGGCATAGGGCAGGTCGATGAAGCGCACGGCGCTGCGCAGCCGCGCCGCCTCGCGCAGGGCCACCCATTCGGGCGAGAAGGCGGCAAAGGGCACGTAGCAACGGCAGCGCCAGTCTTGCTCGGCCGCGCCGGGCCCGGCCATGGCCGCATGCAGGTAGGCGGCCAGAGGGGGACGCGCCTGGGCGTGCTGCAGCGCGGGCAGCAGGGCATCGAGCTCGCCCGGGCCTTCGATCAGCACGTGGGTGGGCTTGAACTCGCGCATCAGCGCGCGCAGGTGGTGGGCGCAGCGCGGGCTGTGGTGGCGCACGGGCACCAGGCGCAGCTGCGGCAGCGGCGCCAGCCACGCGGCAGCATCAGTGCTCACGGCCGCCTGCGACAAAGTCCTGCCACTGCGGCTGCCCTGCGCGCTGGCGTGCCACCACGCGCAGGTATTCGGCGAAGCGGCGGCGGTCCTCGTCGTCGTCCTTGATCACCGTGCCCAGCAGGTGGCGCGCCAGGTGGGCCGGTCCCACCTGCTCCTGCCCGAAGTACCAGCACTGGCAGGCGGCGTTGAAGGCCACGTCGATGGCCTCGGCCGTGGACAGCACGGTGCCCGGCCGCTCCACGGCCGTGCCCTCAACGCTGCCGCTGCGCAGCTCCTGGAAGGCCGTGGCCAGCAGGGCCAGCACATCGGGCGCGACGGTGGTGCCGATGCGCTGCTGCGCCAGTGCGCGGCCCACCTCCTGCCCTATCAGCGCGGCCTGCGCGGCCACGCCTTCGAGCGGGCGCATGGTCTCGAAGTTGAAGCGGCGCTTGAGCGCGGCCGACATCTCGTTGACGCCGCGATCGCGCAGGTTGGCCGTGGCAATCACATTGAAGCCCGGCCGTGCCAGCAGCCAGGGCTGCTCGTGCTTGAGTTCGGGAATCTGCAGCAGCCGCTCGGAGAGCACGGGCACCATGCAGTCCTGCACTTCGGTGGAGCAGCGCGTGATTTCCTCGAAACGCAGCAGCCGCCCTTCCCCCATGGCGCGGTGCAGCGGGCCGGGCACCAGGGCCTCGGGGCCGGGGCCGTCGCGCAGCAGCAGGGCGTAGTTCCAGCCGTAGCGGATCTGCTCCTCCACCACGCCGGCACCGCCCTGCACGGTGAGCTTGCTGTCGCCGCTGATGGCGGCGGCCAGCAGCTCGGACAGCAGGGACTTGGCCGTGCCCGGCTCGCCCACCAGCATCAGGCCGCGCTGGCCGGCCAGGGTGACGATGGCGCGCTCGACCAGGGCATCGTTGCCGTGGATCTTGCGGGCGATGGCCGGCCCGCCGCCGTCAGGTTCCGCACCGCCCAGGATGAAGCGCCGCACGGAGCGCGGGCTCAGGCGCCAGCCGTCGGGGCGCGGGCCCTGGTCGGCGGCCTGCAGGGCCGCAAGCTCCTGGGCGTGGGCCATCTCGGCCGGCAGCCGCTGGGCGGCAGGCTCCGGGGTGGCCGCTGCAATGCGTTTGGTGGCCATCAGTCGCTCTCTTTGGTGCTGGCCGATTTGGCGGCGATGGCCGCGAACTGCGCCATCAGCGTGGCCTGCAGTGCGCGCGGCCACTGCTGCGGCTGCAGCCGGGGCCAGCGGCCATCTTCGCCGCGATGGCTGCTGTCATAGACCACGGCATGGGTGATGTCCACGCGGTTGTCCAGGTCCATGAACGGCAGGTAGCGCCCGTGGTGGAGTTCGATGTACAGCTGCGGGCCTGCCAGGTCCAGCTTGTGCTCGTAGATGCCGGGGCCGTCCCCCACGGGGCCGGGGCGGTAGTTCCACTTGGCCAGCAGGCCGGACAGCGCGCCCTGGCGTATCTGCAGCGGGCCGGCGGGGTGCAGCAGTGCATGGTTCTTCCACTGCCCGGCTTCGGGCAGTTGTGCGCCTGCGTTCAGCTGGTCGATCAGCGGCTGCAGCTCGTAGTCGGCCAGGCAGGTGCGCCAGGCCTCAACCTCGCCCGCTGCGGCATCGACCGGGTGCCAGAGCAGCACCTGCGCATCGTCTGGCAGCTCCACGGCATCGTCGTTGGCGTCGAGCAGGGAAAAGTCCTCGGCAATGCGAAAGCTCGCGCCCTGCTCCAGCCGCCAGATCAGGCTGCGGCCCACGATGCGCAGCAGGGGATGCAGCAGGAACAATCTGCGCCAGCGCGGGACGGACCAGCGCTGTCCCGTCATGAAGGCGGTACCCAGGCGCGGCACCTGCTGCTTGGCGATGGCCTTGACGCCAGCGGCAACGGTCTTGAATTCGGCCTGGGCCGCATTCCACTGCAGGCGCAGCGATTCGTCCTTGAGCGCAGGCAGGGTCTTGGAGGCCTTGCCCTTGTCGCCCACCACGCGCAGGCTCAGGTCGCCCTGCAGCTGCAGGCGGTAGCGCTGCGGGCCCACCTCCAGCACCAGGCCTTCGCCGCCCAGGCCGAAATCGGGCGTCAGCTCGTCATACAGCTCGATCAGGCTCAGGCCGCGCCGCTGGGCGGCCGCCTTGAGCGCGTCATGCGTGGCTTCAATCACCAGGTCCTTGAGCTTGCGCGAGCTGGACAGGGTCTGGACCTGGGACAGCGCATACAGCGTGTCCAGCGCACCGAGCTGCTCCACGGCGATGATGGCGCGCAGCTTCTTGCTCCAGCCCCAGGCCTTCACGGCGGCCACCAGGGTCTGCACCAGGCGGTCATCGACATGGCCGGTGGCCAGGCGCAACGCCCATCGCGCCTTGGGCTCGCCCTCCAGGGCCACCCAGGCATTGACCAGGTGCAGGGACAGCTGGGCGCGGCTTTCGGCCGGCACATGGGCCAGCAACTGCTCCACCAGCGGCGGCAGCTCTTCCTCGGCCGTGGCCACCAGGTGCAGCACGGTGCGTGCCGCATGCCCGGACAGCGGCGCGAACAGGGCCAAGGTCTCTGGCTGGTCATAGGCCTTGATGCTGCTGGAAAAGCGCTTGAAGCGCGCCACGCGGGCCTCCAGCGCATCGAGCGGGACCCGGCCCTCCTCCCCCTGCTCCACGGTCAGAGCGCCCGGCACTGGGACGCCCAGGGCCAGCAGCCGGCCCTCGACCATGCTTTCGGAGCCCAGGTCCAGGCCCGTGCGCAGCAGCGCCTGCAGCAGAGGTGCGACCCCGGGGTCGGGGTGGGCCAGCAGGATGTCACGGCAGGCCAGCTGCATCGCTTTCTCGCGCCGCTGCAGCCAGGCGTTGGACTCGAAGACAGCGCCTACGGCCTGCGCATCCAGCCCTTGCATGAAGCGCGCCACCGCTTCGCGCAGCGCCCGCGAGCTGCTGGCCGCCAGCAGTTCGCCCAGCAGAGGCAGCCGGGCATGCAGCATGGCCGGGTCCAGCTGGGCCAGCAGCGGGGCCAGGCGCACGGTGGGAATCTCGCGCAGATAGTCGGGCTGCTCGGCCAGCATCTGGTTGAGCAGGCCGATGAAGGGCTCAATGCGCGACACCTGCAATATGCAGCGCAGCAGATGGGGCAAAAGCTCCGGGTAGCGTGCCGTCCAGATCTGCCGGGCGACCACCGCATCGAAGTGGTATTTGGGCTGCCATCCTTCGATCCAGGCGACGAAGGGCGCGGCATCCTCCCGCACCAGGCGGTCGAAAATGGGAATGAAGTAATCAGCCGGCTCGCGGTCCGCCCTGCCCAGCAGCAGGTTGACCAGTTCCAGGCGCCGCTGGGCATCGGCACCCAGGTCCCAGCGCAGCGCGATCAGGCCCGGGTCTTCGTTGATGGGCTTGTCGTCGAACCAGTCGGGATGGCGGCGGTAGAAGTCGTACCAGGGCGCGCAGCGCTGCGGGTGCGGAACGTCGCGGTGCCGCTTCATGTAGACATCGCGGATGTCGGCATAGAGCGCGCCGCCGCGCTCGGCCAGCTCCATCAGGTCCTGGTCGTCCAGGCTGCCCAGCAGCAGCTTCCAGTCGACTCTGTCATACCTGGCGCCGGACTGGACGTTCAGCTCCGCGGCCCAGTCCAGCAGCTGCATCACCCGTTCGCGGCTGATACCCGGGTACCAGAGCCAGCCGAACATGTCCAGGATGCGGATTTCACGGTAGTCGTTGTCGCCGTCCGGCGCAGGTGGACGGGCCAGGCTGGCGCGCGCCATCTGCTCGAACTCGGCCGCAAGCTCGGGGCTGTGGCGTGGAATGTCGCCGTCCAGGCTGCCGTCGATCCTGCGCCCGAAGGGGATGGTCTGCCGCGCGAAGGCCAGCCACAGGTCATGGTCATGGGTCCAGGGCAGATCGAAGTTACCCAGGGCGCGGATGGGGTTGGAATAGTCGTCGAAGGCCTTGCGCGTGAAGGCGCCCACTTCGTCATGCCGGCCCGCGCGCATGCGGCTGGCCAGCACCTGGACCAGCTCGGCGGGCGGCAGCGAGGCGCTCAGTTCCTCCAGCGTGGCCTGGTCGGTGTGTTCTAGGGTCGAAGAGGTCATGGATTCAGGGGTTCTGGAGGGAGTCAAACCTGGGCTGCAGCCGCTGCGGCTGCCGCGCCCGCGGCGCGCGAGGCCAGGGCCTGGAGCATGGCGCACAGCGATGCCTGCAGCGGCAGCGGCCATTCGGCCGGGGGCAGCAGGCGGTCGGCGGCCATGTCGCGCAGGGCAAAGCCTTCGATGTCGATGTCATGGCCGGGCTCGTAGTACGGCATGGCCGCGCTGTGCAGCAGTTCCACGCGCCAGCGCTGCACGGCAAAGTCCCGCAGGTGCAGGTAGATGCCGGGGCCATCGCACACGGGGCCGGCATGAAAGCGCCATGGGCCTGCCAGGCCGTCCAGCGCCTGCTGCGTGAGCCGTATCGGTGCCAGGGGCTGCAGCAGCTCCTGCTGCCACTGGCTGGCCAGCGGCAGGTCGGCGGGCGCATCGACCTGCTCTATCAAGGCCTTGAGGCCGTAGTCGGCCAGGCATTCGCGCCACTGCGCACGCTCCTGGTCGGTGGCCTGCGCGGGGTGCCACAGGGCGATGCGGCCCTCGGCCGGCAGTTGCACCGCGTCGCTTTCGGCATCGACCAGGGACAGGTCTTCGGCAATGCGCAGGCTGAACGGCTGGCCGGTCGCGGGCTCCACCCGCCAGACCAGGCCCTGTGCCACCACGCGCAGCAGCGGGTGTTCCAGGAAGAGGCGGCGCCAGGTGTCCAGCGGCCAGTGCCGGCCCAGCATCAGGCAGGACTGCAGGCGCGGCGCCTGCTGCTGCAGCACGGCCTTGATGCCCTTGGACAGCGTCTTGAGCCGCGCGGCGGCCGCCTCCCACTCCGTGCGCAGGCCCTCGTCGGCCAGGGCCGGCAGGCTGCGCACCAGCTTGCCGGCCGGCGTGCGCAGGCGCAGCGACAGGTCGCCCTGCAGCAGCACGTCATAGGTCTGCGCGCCCACCTGCAATTGCACGCCCCGGCCCAGGTCGAAGTCCGGGGTCAGCTCATCACTGAGGTCGGCCAGCGCCATGCCGCGCCGCGTGGCGGCCTCGGCCAGCACGGCCTGTGCAGCGGCCAGCACGCTGGGCTTGAGCGTCTTGCCGGTGGCCAGGGCCTGCACGCAGGACAGGGCATAGACGGTGTCGAGCCGGCCCAGCTGCTGCAGCGCGACCACGGCACGCTCCTTGCGCGTCTTGTGCCAGGCCAGGGCGGCCGAGGACAGCACATCGACGATGCGGTCATCCGCCGCGCCGGGCAGCAGCTTGAGCACCCAGCGCGATTCGGGCGAGCCATCGGCAGCCACCCAGTGCTGGACCAGGGCCAGAGCCAGCCGCGCGCGATTCTCGGCGCTGGCCTGGGCCAGCAGTTGGTGGGCCAGCGCCGGCAGCTCCTGCGGGCTGGTGGCCGACAGGTGCAGCAGCGCACGCGCGGCCTGGGCCGACAGGGGCGCGAGCAGGTCCAGCAGCGCCGGCTGGTCCAGCGCGGCAATGGCGGGCGACAGGCGCTGCAGGCTGGCGGCCTGGGCTTCAAGCTCTGCCAGGGAGCCGGCACCATCGCTGCCTGCCGGCGCGGCCTCGCCGGCAGGTGGCCTGGCTGCGTCCGCAACCGGGGCTGCGGCACCCAGATCCTTCAGGCGCGCCTGCACCGGGCCTTGCTCGGCCACGTCCAGCAATCCAGCGGACAGCAGTGCCGACAGCAGGCTGCCAGACGCCGGATCAGGATGGGCCACCAGCACATCGCGGTAGGCCAGCACCAGGTTCTTGTTGGGCTTGGCCAGCCAGCCGGCGGCCTGGGGCGCATCCACGGGCAAGGCAGACAGGGCCTGGGCCAGCGCCGCACGCAAGCCCTTGGAGGCACTGCTGGAGGCGGCCTTGCCCAGTTGCGGCAGCAGCCGCTGCCGCGTGTCCACGCGCAGCGCGGGCAGCAGGTGCGTGAGCGGGCCGGCGGCCAGGCGGGCCAAGTCGCCAGGGCGATCGGCCAGCAGGGTCTCGGCCACCGGGGCGTAGCCGGCGCGGTCGGATTCGTGCTTGCAGCCGTCTGCGCAGGCCGGCAATAGCAGCGGCAGCAGGGCCGGCCACCGGGCGTCCCACAGCCGCTGCGCCACGACGGGATTGATCGCCAGGTGGCCCAGTTGCTTGAACCAGGCGACCAGGGGCGCGGCATCGGTCTGCAGCATGCGCTCCACCAGGACACGGTCATGCGGCCAGTCATCGTCCGAGGCAAAGCACAAGGCCTTGAACAGGTCCTGGGCCAGCAGGTCGCGGCGCGCGGCATCGGCCGTCTCCCAGCGCGATGCAATCAGCACGGGCTCGGGCAGGCGCAACTGGTCAAGCACGGCGGGGAATTGCGCAAAAAAATCCCGCCACAGCGCCCAGCGCTGCGCTGCAGGCCGCGTGCGCTGCAGCGGCAGCTGGCGTTGGACGATGTCGCGGCTGAGCTGGCCTCCGCCGTCCTCGATGGCCATGGCCAGCAGTTCGGGCTCGGGCAGCTGGTGCAGCAGGTGCTGCCAGTGGCAGTAGTACTGCGCGCCGGGCGCAATGCCGGCCTTTGCGCTCAGTTCCCGCGCCCAGCGCAGCAGGCCGATGATCTCGGCACTGGACATGCCTTCATGGCCCAGCACGCCAAACACCTGCCTGAGCACGAGGTCGTAGCCATCGCGCAGTCTCCAGGGCTGGTGGGTGCGGCTGCCCCAGTCATCCAGCCAGGCGCGGGCCAGTGCCGTCAGCTCCGCGGTCAGCTCGGCACTGCGCCGGGGCACGCCCGAGTTGCCCCCATAGAACTGTCCCAGCGGAAGGCTGATGCGTGCCAGCGCCAGCCACAGCGCGTGGTCGCGCTGCCAGGGCGCATGCTCGCCGGGCAACTGGTGCAGCCGCTCCTGGCACAGGCTGCTGCTGTCGCGCAGGAAGTCCGCCACCTCGGCATCGCGCCCCTGGGCCAGGCGCTTTGCCAGTTCGGCGGCAAAGGCCGGCATGCCCTCGCGCCCGGCGGGCGCGGCCGTGTGCAGTTCGTACAAAGCCTGCAGGGGAAGCGCTGCTGTCTCGTTGTTGCTCATGGTCTGTGGAGTCTTCGGTGATGGGCGGTCGGGCGGCCAACGTTTCAAGGGAGCAAAGGTTCACAAAGGCTCAGGCAGCCGCCTTGGCCGCCAGGGCCAGCCACTGGCCTTGCAGCGTGGCCAGCAGCGGCTTGGGCAGCCGCGCCGGGTCGGCGCTGGCCCCGTACTCCTTGCTCAGGTCGTGCACGCGCAGGCCTTCCACGGCCACGGGCAGGCCCAGGTCCAGGTAGGGCGGGAAATAGCCGTGCGACAGCTCCAGGCTCAGCTCCAGCGCGGGCAGGCGCCACACATGCTCGTTGATGCTGGGACCATCGCCCACGGGGCCGGGCCGGTAGCCGAACTTCTTGAGCAGGCCACCAAGCTGCTCCTGCGCCAGCGTGATCGGCGCGGGCGGCAGCAGCATGCCGTTCTTGAACTGGCCTGGCGCAGGCTGCTCGGCGCAGGCGCCCAGCTGGTCGACCAGGGGCTCCAGCTCATAGTCGGCCATGTAGGTCTGCCAGGCCTCGCGCTCGCCGGGCTGGGCCGTGGCCGGGTGCCAGAGGCTGATGCTGCAGCCAGCGGGCAGGGCCACGGTTTCATCCTCCACATCGACCAGCGAGAAATCCTCGGCCAGGCGGAAGCTGGTGCGCGCCAGGCCCGGCGCATCCTCTGCGCGCCAGATCAGGCTACGCCCCACGATGCGCAGCAGCGGGTGGGCCACGAACAGCCGCTGCCAGCGATCCAGCGGCCAACGCTTGCCGCTGACCAGGGCGGCCAGCATGCGCGGCGCCTGCTGCTTGACCACGGTCTTGAGGCTGGTGGTCAGGGTCTTGAGCTGCGCGGTGGCGGCCTCCCATTCGGGCTTGAGCGCCTCGTCCTTGACCGCAGGAATGGTCTTGCTGGCCTTGTTTTTATCGTTGATGACGCGCAGGCTCAGATCGCCCTGCAGCTCCACGCGGTAGCTCTGCGGCCCGACCGTGACCGTCAGGCCCTGGCCCTGGCCCAGGCCGAAGTCCGGCGTCAGCTCGTCGAAGAGTTCGGGCACGCTCATCTTGCGGCGGGCAGCGGCAGCGCGCAGGGCGATGCGCGCCGTGCGCTGCACCTGGTCCTTGAGCGAGCGCGATTCGGAGATCTCCTGCACGCGCAGCAGAGCGTAGAGGCTGTCCACCTCGCCCAGATGCTCCACGGCGGCGGCCGCGCGCTGCAGGCGCGGGCGGTTCCAGGCCTGGACGGCGGACACCAGCGCATCGACCACGCGGTCATCGGCATGGCCGGGCAGCAGCCTGAGCGCCCAGCGCTGCTTAGGCTCGCCCTCGGAAGCAATCCATTGCTGCACCAGGGCCAGCGCCAGGCGGGCACGGTTGTCGGCCGGAATGCGCGCCAGCAGCTCGCCGGCCAGCGGCGGCAGGCCGCCTTCGGCAATGGCGGATACGTGCAGCAGCACGCGGGCCGCGTGTTCGGACAGCGGCGCGCACAGCGCCAGCAGCTCGGGCGTGTCAAAAGGCTTGATGGCCGCGCTCAGGCGCTTGATGGAGGCGAGCTGGGCTTCCAGATCCACGCCGCCAGCGGCAGACGCTGGCGATGCGGCATCTGCCTGGCTTTCTTCCGATGTCGAGGCGCCCTGCCCTGTCAGGCCCAACTGCTGCAGCCGCTGCTGCACGCTGCTGGCCGAGGCCGCATCCAGCTTGCCGCCGGCCAGCAACTGCGCCAGCAAGGGACCGACAGCGGGGTCGGGATGGGCCAGCAGCACGTCGCGGCAGGTCAGCAGCAGGTTCTTGGGCGGCTTGTTCAGCCAGCCGGCATCCACCAAACTGGCCAGCGGAGTATGGGCGGCCAGGCCGGCCATGGCGGCGCGCAGGCCCTTGGCGCTGCTGCCTGCGATGAGCGGGGTCAAGGTGGGCAGCGTGGCCTTCAGGCTGGCGGTGTCGAACGCGGGCAGCACATTGACCAGATCCTTGACAGGCACCTCGACCAGATCGGCCGGGCGGCGGGTCACCAGTTCGCGGATCACGCTGCGGTAGCGGCGCAGCTCGTCCTCGCGGTCGCAGCGCTGGGCAATGGCCGGCAGCAGCAGGGGCAGCAAGGCGGCATCGTCCTGCTTCATGACATGCATGGCCAGCGCCAGGCTGATCTGGTAGCGGCCGTTCTCACGCAGCTGCTTGGCAAAGGGCGCGGGATCCTCGGCCACGAGGCGGTCCAGCAATTGCAATGCGCTCGTACGCTCGGCGCGCTGGGAGTAGGTCAATTGGCTGAGCAGCAGCGCGGCCAGTTCCTCTCGCCGGGGCGCGCCGGCACTGGCCCAGCGTTGCCCGATCAGGTCGGGATCATCTATGTAGGATTTGTCGAAGAGCTGGGGATGCTCGGCAAAGAAAGGCAGCCAGTCCTTCCAGCCCTGGCCCTTGGGTTGCCCGGGCTGGCGATCGTTGCGGTAGTGGTCCAGCACATCGTCGAACAGCTTGCCGCCCACGGCGGCGTAGCGCAGCAGGTCGGCATCGTTCAGCTGGGCGACCAGGGGCTTCCAGGCCGCGTGGTACTCATGGTTGCGGCGGAACCCGGCCTCCTCGCGCAGCGCCAGCGCCCAGTCCAGCGTGGACGTCACCTCGTCATAGGGCATGCCGGGATAACTGAGCCAGGGCAGCAGGCTGCCGAGCACCAAGCCTATGCCCTTGTACACAGGCAGGTCGGCGCTGCGGGCGTGGGCCAGCCATTGCTCGGCCAGCACGCGCACTTCGGCAGCCACATGGGCATTGGTCAGCTCCTCGCTGCGGCCCGACAGCACATGGCCGCGCGGCACGGTGAGCCGCGCAAAGGCCAGCCAGCGATCGCCGTCACGCGACCAGGGTGCGTCGCTGCCGCTCAGATGCCCCAGGATGTTGAGACAACGCTCCTCGCAGCCGCGCAGGAAGGTGCGTGCCTCGTCGGCCCGCCCGTCATGCAGGCGGGCGTCGAGTTCGGCGGCAAAGGCCTCGTCGCTGAGGCTTTCATGCAGCCGGTCATAGAGATCGCTCAGGGAAGCTGCGTGAAGATCGGTAGTGCTCATAAAGATGAGGAGATGAACAATGTGGGCAGCCGCAAACCGGGGCCTGCCAGGATGGAGACGGGGGTGGAGCCTGCACCGGACGGAAGCAAAAGTTCTTGATCCATCCGGACAGTCCCTCGGAAAACTCACAGATTCATGCCCTGCGTATGTCGTCAGCTTTGGAAAAATCTGTAGCGCCATCTGCAACGGCCACGCCATTGTTCCCCGGCACGCATGCGGCGCGGGCGCCGATCTTGTCAGGTCGCGGACCCGGGCACTTGACAGGCTGTCAAGCAGCCGACTGCCACCGCTGCGGGCCATGGACTGTACTGGGGACTTTTCGCCCAGGCGTACTGCCCGGCCCTGCCATGCCGCCGATACCATGGACCGCGACATGACCCCAGAGACACCCCATGCCCCTGTCCCAGACGCACAAGCTCTTTGATGACGACGCCTACCTGGACCGCTGCGAAGCCACCGTGACGGCCGTCAGCCCCGAAGGCATCGAGCTCGATGCCACGGTCTGCTATGCCCGCAGCGGCGGCCAGGCCGGCGACACCGGCACGCTGACCCTGGCCGACGGACGCAGCCTGGCGCTGATCGACACCGTCTATGCCGATGACCGGCAGCGCATCCTGCATGTGCTGCAGACCGATGCCCCGCCCCAGGTGGGTGAACGTGTCAAGGTGGTGATCGACTGGGACAGGCGCCACCGGCTGATGCGCCTGCACACCTGCCTGCACCTGCTGGGCGTGCTGGTGCCTGTGCCCGTGACGGGCTGCAGCATCTCGCCGGACTCGGCACGCCTGGATTTCGACCTGCCCGAGTCCACGCTGGACAAGGCCGATCTGACGGAGCGCCTGAACGCCCTGATCACCGCCAGCCATGCGGTGAACGTGGACCGCATCACGCCCGAGCAACTGGCTGCACAGCCCGACCTGGTGCGCACCGCAGGCGCCGCGCCCCCAGGCGGCACCTCCACGATCCGCATCATCGACATCCCTGGCCTGGACCGCCAGCCCTGCGGCGGCACGCATGTGCGCAGCACGGCCGAGATAGGCACGGTAACCGTCACCAAGATCGAGAAGAAAAGCCGCACCAACCGGCGCGTGGTCGTGCAGTTCGCCTGACACCCCCCAGACCTGTTGATGCCATACCTGTCGATGCCAGGCCTCAGGACATCCAGGACCTGGGCGCCACAGGCCCGCTCGCCTCAGGGGGCCCATCGCCTCCCTGCGTCAGCCCCTCGCCCTGGCTGCCGGACTTTCGCACCAGTTGCAGGATCTGGTCGAGCTGGTCATGCTCGACGGCGATCGAGTGCAATCTGAACAGCACATAGGGAATGAGGACGCTGGCGCAGGCCATGGCCGCCAGCGCCGCCTGTTGATGGGAGCTGTCGACGAAGAACGCTGTCAGCAGAAAGATGGCGCCGATGATCGAGCCTATGAAAACAAGCAATCTCATACATTCCCTCTATTTTCCGCAATCGTACCCAAATGTGACTGACGTGAGTAGAGGCATGCGAGCTGTGGGGTTGCCCGTCGCCAAAAGACCACGGGCGGCAAAACCGTTTTCCTGCGGCAGCCCGAATGCATGCCCTGCATGCGCGACGCCATACCGCATGCTCCAAGCGCAAGTCTTCGAACTCTTTTGACTTGATTCAAATCAACCTGCCGCCCCCGATCCTGTCTATGCTTGGGGCAGCCATACAAAGCATCCATGGCGACAGACCGCCTGCCGGTCCATGGCCCTCGGATGCCAGCCACCTCACCCGCTTTTCAAGGAGAAAACAATGGCAAAGCAATGGAAGCCCGTCCTCTTGGCCCTCGCAATGACTGCCGTCGCCGCGCCTGTGCTGGCCGCCGACTGCGCCGTCGAGATCGAAGGCAACGACGCCATGCAGTTCAACAAGCCCACCATCAGCGTGCCCGCCAGCTGCAAGCAGTTCACGGTCAAGCTCAAGCATGTGGGCAAGCTGCCCAAGACGGCCATGGGCCACAACTGGGTGCTGAGCAAGACGGCCGACCTGCAGCCCGTGGCCAATGACGGCATCGCCGCTGGTGCGGCCAAGGACTTCGTGAAGGAAAAGGATGCCCGCGTGATCGCCCACACCAAGGTGATCGGCGGCGGCGAGAGCGATTCCGTCACCTTCTCCACCGCCGCCCTGAAGGCCGGCGAGGCCTACAGCTACTTTTGCTCCTTCCCCGGCCACTCCGCGCTGATGAAGGGCACGCTGACGCTGGCCAAGTAAGCCGGCGATCTGCCTTGGCGCGGGGCTCTCGTCCCGCGTTCAAACCGGCGGCACTTCGGTGCCGCTTTTTGTTTTCAAGGGCGCGCAAAGCGGCTTGCCTGCCGCGCTCCGTGCCATGGCGATGCCGCCTTCAACGTCAGTGTCAGTGCCGGCTTGCGGCCCGGCCATGCGAGAGGCCCTGCATTTCCACGCAACCCTTTTGCATCAGGCGCAGCAGCAGCTGGGTCCAGCTGGCGTCGGCCCATTTGGCGCTTTCCAGCACCAGGGAGCGCGCGGCCTGCAGGCCGTCGCCGGGCTGCAGCTCCACGCGGAAACTGCCGCGTTCGCGCTGGGCCGTGACGGCCACCACGCTGCCCAGCAGCGCGATGTCATGCGAAGGCCTGGGGCCCTGCGGGCCGTCCAGGTCCACGCGCAGCACGCAGCCGGGGCGCAGTTCGTAGGTCCAGCGATGGTCGGCATGGCCGGCCGCGCCCATGACGTTCATTTCGGCAAGCCGCTGCTCCTGGGTCATGTCGTAGGGGCTGATGATGGGCGCCTGCTGCTGCGGATAGCCCTGCACACCGTCCAGGCAGGCGGCCATGAAGACCACGGCGCCTGCGCATGCCAGCAGTTTCCATGCGCCGCGCGGGCCCCGGCGTTCAGCGCGAGGCATGGGCCGCACCGCCGTCTTCATCACCCGGTACCTGCAGCGACACGTCCACGCGCATGGCCAGCACCTTGTCGATGGCCTTGCCGTCCATGTCCACCACCTCGAAGCGCCAGCCTTCCCATTGCACGGTGTCGGTGACACGCGGCAGCCGGCCCGTGAGCAGCATGACCATGCCGGCCAGCGTGTGGTAGCGGCCGCGCTCTTCCTCGGGCACGGTGGCCAGCTCCAGCCGGTCCTTGAGTTCGGGCACGGGGATGTGGCCGTCCAGCAGCCAGCTGCCGTCCTCGCGCTGCAGCGCCCAGGAGTTGCGCGGATCGCGGGGCTGGAATTCGCCCGTGATGGCCTCCACCAGGTCCTGCAGGGTGACGATGCCCTGGACCTCGCCGTACTCGTCGATCACGAAGGCCATGTGCACGTCGGACAGGCGAAAGCTCTCCAGCAGCTCCATGCCGGTGATGGTCTCGGGCACATAGAGCGCGGTCTGCATGGGCTGGTCGGTCAGGCCCTGCTCCTTGCCCTGCAGCGCGCGCGACAGCCACTGGCGCGCGTTGAGCACGCCGATGATGGCGTCCATGCCGCCGCGCACCACGGGAAAGCGCGCGTGGTCGGACTGCTCGATCACGCGCAGGTTGTCCTCGAACGGCGCATCGGCATCCAGGCAGACCACGTCGCTGCGCGGCACCATCAGCGAGCCGATCTGGCGGTCATCAAGGCGGAACACGTTGCGCACCATGGTGTGCTCGTGCGATTCGATGACGCCGGCCGTCGTGCCTTCGGCCAGCATGGCGTGGATCTCTTCCTCGGTGACGACGCTGCCGCTGTTTTCCTTGACGCCCAGCAGGCGCAGCAGCGCATGGGTGGACACGGACAGCAGCACCACGAAGGGCTTGGTCAGATGGGCCAGCCAGTTGACTGGGCGTGCGATCAGGCGCGCAAAGGTCTCTGGGTAGGTCTGGCCGATGCGCTTGGGCACCAGCTCGCCGACGACGATGGAGAAATAGGTGATCAGCACCACGACCAGTGCCGTGGCCGTGTAGCCGCCATAGGGCGCGGGCACGCCCATGCGCTGCAGCCACTCGGCCAGCGGGGCGGCCAGCGCGGCCTCGCCGACGATGCCGTTGAGCACGCCGATGGAGGTGATGCCGATCTGGATGGTGGACAGAAAGCGCGTGGGGTCTGCCCCCAGCTGCGCGGCGGCGGCGGCGCCGGCATCGCCCTCGTCAATGAGTTTTTGCAGGCGCGCCTTGCGCGCCGTCACCAGCGCGATCTCGGACATGGCGAAGACGCCATTGAGCAGGATCAGCGCAAAAAGTATGGCAATTTCCATGATGCGTGTTGTGGGAACCGGGAGCCGCAGCTGCGGCAGAAAGGGCCCATGCGGCGATGGGTCCGGGAAGAAGGAAAGCCAGGGGCCAGCCCGGCAGCCGGGCATTCAGGACAGGGTCCCGAAGCGGCAGAGGCACCGCAGGCGCAGGGCACTGCAGGTCAGAAAAACGGCAATGGGGGATCAGGCTGCCCGGGGAGGCCGGTCGGGCGGGGCCAGGCTGCGCCAAGGGCCTTCGCGCAGGCTGGCGGTGATGTGGCGCCCGGCCTGCAGGCGGGGTGCCGGCATGCCGTCCACGGCGTGCACGACATCGGGGAGGTCCTGCTGATCGTCCATCAGCGCGTGGTCGAAGTCATCGAGCAGGGAGACCGTGTCCACCCGCGGCGCCGCCGCGCGTTCCTGGCCGGCGCAGGCCGCGCGCGAGTGGACACCGGGCGGCTCGCATGGCTCGTGCGGCAGGGCGCGCCATGGCGCAAGCCCCAGCGTGGACAAGGCCACGCTGACGACGAAGTGCAGGGAGAAAATCGCGATGAACCATCTGGACATGGTCCTCGGATTCTATCCATGCCCGTGAACCGCAGACAGGCAGGCCGCCTGTCCACCGCTGTTCGCCGCTTCCTACAAGCGGCGCGCCGGAGCCGTGGAAACATGCGCCACGGCCCACTCTCCGCCCTCTGCCATGAAAGCCATCCATACCCTTTTCACCGTGTTGCACGCCCTCATCGCGCTGCTGTTTTCGCTGGCCGCCGTGGCCCTGCTCTGGATCGCGGGCCTGAAGGGCTGGAACGCCATGGCGCATGGCGTGGATGGCGAATCGGGCCTGCGCATCGTCGAGGCGCTGGGCATCCTGGCCTCCGGCGTGGTTGCGCTGCAGATCGCCCAGACCATCACCGAAGAGGAAGTCATACGCGAGGCCCACATCAGCGGCCCCACGCGCGTGCGCCGCTTTCTCTCGCGCTTTCTGGTGGTGCTGGTCGTCGCGCTGGCCGTCGAAGCACTGGTCGCCGCCTTCAAGACGCAGGAAGAACCCGCCCACCTGCTCTACCCCGCCGCCCTGGTCAGCGCCGTGGGTGTCCTGCTGCTGGGCTGGGGCGCCTTCATCCACCTCAACCGCTCCGCCGAGGAGCTGGAGCCCGAGGCCATGGAAGAAGCCAAGGGCGAGGACCACAAGGTCAACAAGTCGTGAGGGCCAGGCCCGCGCAAGCCGTGGTTGACAGGCCGCATCGCCGGCCTCAGGATGCGCGGATGGTTTTTGCCACGCACCGCCTCACGACCACCACCACGACCGCCAACGGCGGACCGTGGACGGATACCTGAGCGCCGCAAGGCAGCCACCATCCCCCAAGGCCCCGCCCACGATGGACGGGGCCTTTGCGTTTCTCCGTGCATCCAGGGCATCACCGGAGAGACTTCATGCAGATTCCCCCTTCCGCCGCTTCCTCGACGGCCGCACCGGACGGCCCACGGCGTGCCCTGCTCGTCATCGACATGCAGCAAGGTCTTTTCAACGGCAGCGATGCGCCGTTCGACAAGGACCGCGTGCTGGCGAACACCCGACAACTGATCGCCCGCGCCCGTGAAGCCGGCGCGCCCATCTTCGCTGCGCGCCACACCGGCCCTGCAGGCTCGCCGATCGCCCCCGGCAGCCCGCTCACGCAACTGCTGCCGCAGCTGGGCATTGATGCGCAGCGGGACCGCGTCTTCGACAAGACACGGCCCAGCTGCTTCGAGGGCACCGGCCTGGCCACCTGGCTTGCCGAAGCCTGCATTGCCGAACTGGTCATCGCCGGCATGAAGACCGAGTTCTGCGTGGACACCACCTGCCGTGCCGCAGCCGGCCTGGGCTTTCGCCCGGTGCTGGTGGCGGATGCCCATACCACCACCGATTCGCCGCTGCTGCAGGCCGAGCTCATCATCGGCCACCACAACCGCACGCTGGGCGGCGCCTTTGCGCAACTGGTGCAGACTGCGGACTGCCGGTTCTGAACGGACTTCGCGCATGATGGCCCTGGAAGCGTCGCGGGTCGTGCCGTGGCAGCCTTGCATCAAGCCAATATGAATGATTTCCGTTAACTGGTTCATGACGTGCGCAGGCCTGGCATGCTGGCCTGCAGCGCACCACAGGAGCGAGCAATGCCCGAACCTCTTGCACCGTCGGCCGGCCCGGCTTTCACCGATGCGCCGCCCTCCACGCCCCGGCAGGAAAAACTGTCCGACGTCAGCGAGACGCTGCGCATTCCGCTGACCGCCCGCGCCCTGGGCGACCGGCTGTTTCCCGGCATGGCCGTCAGTGACGCCCATGCCTTGGACACCCTGACCCAGCTGGGCGACGACGGCAGCCGCTGGCTTCAGGACAGGCAGAGCATCTACGGCGTGCTGGCGCGCACGCACTGCTTTCGCGCGCTGGCGCAGGACTTTCTCCGGCGCCAGCCGCAGGGCCATGTGGTGAACCTGGGCTGCGGCCTCAGCGACTATTTCCAATGGCTGGACAACGGACAGATGCGCATGACGGATGCGGACCTGGGGCCGGTCGTTGCATTGCGCAGGCAGTTGCTGCCCTGGCAATCGGAGCGCCAGCAGATCCGCGAATTCGACCTGGTCGACGCCGACTGGTGGCAGCGGCTGGGACTGCCGGCCGACAGGTCAGGGCCTGCGGTGTTCATGATGGCCGAAGGCGTTTCCATGTACCTGCAAAAAGAGCAGATGCAGGCGCTGTGGACCACGTTTGCGCAATGCAGCCCGCCGGGTTCGGAACTGGTGTTCGACGCCATGTGCTGGCTGGCCGCCGGGCGCGCAAGCCAGCACCCCTCGGTCCGGCTCACCCAGGCCCAGTTCCATTGGGGCCTGCGCCGCGAGGCCGATCTGGCGCAAGCCCATCCGCGCCTGCAGCTGGTGGCCGCGCACCAGGTGATGGAAGGCTACGGCCCGCCCTACTCGCTGGTGGGGCCGGCATTCCGCTGGACCTTTGGCGTGCACTTCTATGCCATCTACCAGTTGAAGTCGGTCGAGACGGCGGCTTAGGCCGATTGCGCAGCCGCAACGAAAGATGCCCGGTCAAGCCGGGCATCCTTGTTTCAGGGAACCAGGATCAGCCTTCGTCGGCCGCGCTGGAGGACAGGGCCAGGGCCCGGCCTTGCACCAGGTCTTGCCCGGGCTGCCATTCGCGCACAAAGCGGTTGCGCGGTGGCCGCAGGGCTTCACGGCCGGCCGAGACGGGCGTGCCCACATACAGCAGGCCGACGAGCCGGTCATGGGGCTCGAATCCCAGGGCCTCGCGCACACGGGCATCGTGGCTGTTGGCGCCGCTGGCCCAGAAGCCGCCAAAGCCCAGGATGTGCAGTGCGTTGAGCATGTTCATGGCGGCAGCGCCTCCGGCCAGCAGCTGCTCGCTTTCAGGCACCTTGTGTTCAGGCTGCAGGTGCACGCCCAGCGCGATGATCAGCGGGGCCGACAGGGCCTTGGCGCGGAATCGCTCAGCGTCGGCCTGCGGGTCGCGCGCCTTGGCGGCCTGCACGAACACCTCGCCCAGCGCATGGCGCGCATCGCCCTGCACCAGCACGAAGCGCCAGGGGCGCAGCTGGCCGTGGTCGGGGGCGCGCAAGGCCGCGTCGATGACGGTGTCGATCACGCCGGGGCCGGGCGCCGGCTCCTGCAGCGGCCAGCGTGACTGGCGCGACATCAGCAGGTCCAGCGCGGCGCGCTGCTCGGGGGTCAGGGATCTGTCGTTGGTGCTCATTCGTTGTCCTGCAGCGCAGGCTGTCTTGCCTGCACGGGCTCTGCCGGTGATTCGGGTGGCAGCTGCGAGCACGCGCCGCAATGGCCGTACAGGGCCAGGCGGTGGTCGGCCAGGCGGTAGCCGTGGGCCTGGGCCACCTGGTGCTGCAGCGCCTCGATGTGGTCGTTGCTGAATTCATCCACGCGTCCGCACTGCAGGCAGATCAGGTGGTCATGGTGCGGCCCCTCATTGAGCTCGAACACCGCCTTGCCGCTTTCAAAGGTCTGGCGCAGCAGCAGGCCTGCGGCCTCCAGCTGCGACAGCACGCGGTAGACGGTGGCCAGACCCACCTCGGCGCGCCGTTCGGCCAGCAGGCGGAACACGTCCTCGGCATGAAGGTGGCGCGATGCGCTCTGCCTGAAGATTTCCAGCACCTGCATGCGCGGCAGCGTGGCCTTCAGGCCGACGCTGCGCAGTTCGGGTTCGCCGCCCGGGCTCAGGGGCATCTTGCTGCGTGTCATGCGGTGGTGTCTCCGTGTGTCAGTGTCATGGCGGGGTTGTCGCCGCCTTCGGCACCCCGGTGTATGCGGACGATGCGCAGCGCATCGGGCTGCTCGACCAGCACGCAGGTCTTGCCCGTGCGCTGGCAATGGTCCTGTACGCGCCAGTACTCGCCGTGGCTCAGGCAGCCGGTCTGGCAGATCACCAGATCGGCCTCGCGCAGGCTGGCCTCGAAGGCCTCGGCGTCCTGTTCGGGCTCCCGCGCAGGCATGGCGGGCTGCGCCACGGGAGCGGCCGACTGGCGCTGCCAGCGTGCGCGCTCGCGCAACAGGTCCTGCACGCGCACCAGCAGCGACTCCACGCGCCGTGCCAATGTGACGCGGCGCGAGAGGCCGGGAATGGCCTTCTCCAGCGCCTCGCGCTCCTCGCGCGCCCACAGCAGCTGGGTTTCCTTGGCCATCAAGGCCGCGCGCTGGCGGATCACCAGCCTTTGCAGCCTCTCTATTTCCTGGGCTTGAAGGCACAGCAGCTCGCTGCTGCGCAACTGGGCGTGGCCGTAGCCACGCAGCAGCACCTGGTGCTCATGCGCCAGTTGCTGAATGTCGTCCAAGGTCTGGGTCATGGTTTCCTCGGCAAACCTGAGCATTGCGCGGTGGTCGCGCGAAGGCCTTTGCGCATGGCCCTGTGCGGCACGGGCCTGGCTTGCCGGCAAGGCGGTGTGCTGCGATGCAAGCCGGATGCGCTGGCAAATCAGTGAGAATGATTCTTATTAAATCATGAAATGCCGGCCGTCAAACCGATGACCGTACGCCCTCTGGTGCAAAGGCCGCACCGGCGCAGATGCGCTTGCAGGGCGGCCCTCAGCGCCCTGCCATGCACGGCAACGCAGGCCTGCGCCCGGCCTGCCGTTGCCTGTCCGACCTGCTCAAAGACCCTTGAGCAGCCGGCCGTTGACCTCGGTGCCGTACAGCGAGAACGGGGTGTCGTGGAACTGCTTGCGCGTGTCGGCCACGTTGCCGGTGAAGCGCGGGTCCTGGGGGCGCTCCATGCTGTTGATGTAGGTGGCCACGTCCCAGGCTTCCTGGTCGTCCAGCGTGGGGTTGCCGTAGGGCATGTTGCCCTTGATGAAGCTGGCGGCCTTGTCCACCTCATGCGTGCCCGCACCCCAGTTGTAGGACTGCTTGCCCCACAGCGGCGGGAACACGGTCACGCCGCCGGTTTCCTGGCCCTGGCCCTGCGCGCCGTGGCACAGCGCGCACTTGGCCTCGTAGACCTTGGCGCCGCGCTCGAAGCTGGGCTCCTGCGCGGCCTTGCCCACCTTGGTGAAGCCCGCACCCGGCAGCTTCTCGCCCGTGGGCGCCTTCTGGGCCATCCAGTAGGCGTAGGCCTCCAGCGCCACGAGGATGTCGTGGCCGTCGTCGGGGGCCTTGCCGTTCATGCTGTACATGAAGCAGCCGCGCACGCGCTCGGCGAAGGTGTCCACGTGGTTGGTCTTCTTGCGGTAGGCCGGGTACAGCGGGTAGGCACCCCACATGGGTGCGGCGCCCTTGAGCCGGCCTGCGTCCAGGTGGCAGTTCACGCAGTTGAGGGTGTTGCCCGAAAAGCCCACGGCGTTGGCCGGCGTGCGCAGGAAGATGGCCTCGCCACGGCGAATCCACTCGCCCATGGGCGTGTCGGGGATGTCGCGGGCGCCGGGGGGGGTGAAGACGCCGCCGTCGGCAGCCACTTTCACGGCCTGGGAGGTGACCTGGGCATTCGCATTTGCATCGGCCCTGGCTGCGGTGGCAGCCGCAGCGGGGACCGCGCCCACGCGGGCCGGCGCAGGTGGCATGTCTGGCTGGCTGATGTACATGCCATAGGCGAGCGCGCCCGCCAGGCCGGCGAAAAGGCAGGCGACGACGGCGTACTCGGCGGTATTGGAGTTTTGAGAGGCGCGGGTGGGTTGTGTGTCGGACATGTTCGGCTCCCGGTCCATCAGGGTTTGGCTGGCGCGGAGGCCGTGGCTGCGGTGCTGGTGCTGGTGCTGGCGCCATGCAGGCGGGCGTAGTAGGCCGCCACGGCCTGGATGTCCGCGGGCGTGAGCTTTTGCGCGACCTTGCCCATGAGGCCCAGCGGGCCGGCCTCGCGCTGGCCCTTGTTCCAGGCGGCGACCTGGCTTTGCATGTAGTCGGCCGTCAGGTGGCCGATGGCCGGGAAATCGGCGCCCACGCCCACGCCGCCCGGGCCGTGGCATTGGGCACAGGCGGGAATGCCGTCCGCCCAGCGTCCGCGCTCGACCAGCCAGGCGCCGTCATCGTCCTTGCCCTTGGGCAGCGGGCCGCGCACGGGCTGGATGGGCAGCGGCAGGCTGGCGTAATAGGCCGAGACGTCGGCACGGTCCTGGGCCGACAGGGCCTTGGCCATGGGCGCCATCACGGGGGCCTGACGGCTGCCGTCGGCCAGGTGCTGGAGCTGGCGCGCCAGATAGCCGGCGTGCTGGCCGGCCAGGGCCGGAAAGCCCGCCATGCCCTCGCCCTTGGCGCCGTGGCAGGTGGCGCATGCCGCCGCACCCTGGGGCGTGCCCGACTGGGCGATTTTCTGGCCGGCTGCTGCACTGCCTTGCACCGCAGCTGTGGGCGCCGCTGCGGGCGCTAGTGCCTTGGGCGCGGCGTCTTGCGCCCAGGCGCTGCCCATCAGCATGCAGATGCCGATGGCGATGCACGACCGGGACAGGGTCTGTTTGTTCATGCGGATCATCGTGGGAAGAGGCATTTGCCCTGCCATGCGTCCGCGCCACGCACCCAGGAGCGCACGGCTGCGGCGGACAGGGTCGAATAGGGATACCGGCCGCCGCCCCGCAAGGCGCAATGCCCGCAGGGCTGGCCAGCCAGGCCCGCACGATACGGAACCGAGATTAAGCCGGCGTTAATGGGCCGGGGGCCGGGGCCTGCGGGCCCGGGCCGTCCGCCAGCGGCAGGTACAGGCGCGCGACCAGGCCGCTGGCCTGGCCTTCCTCGGGCCGCCACAGGCTGCGCGGCTGCAGCAGCAGGCAGCCGCCTGCGCATTCGGCGATGCGCTGCACGATGGGCAGGCCCAGGCCGCTGCCATGCTCCTGGGGACGCTTGCGCCAGAAGCGGCGCGTGGCCTCTTCGCATTCCTCGGCGCTGAGCCCCGGGCCGTGGTCGGCCACGGTGAACTCCACATAGCTTGTGCCCGGCTGCTGCGTCGTGCCCGGCATGGCGCCAATGGGGCGCACGGCCAGCTCCACGGGATGCTGCGGCGCATGGCGCAGGGCGTTTTCCAGCAGATTGCGCAGGGCCGAGACCAGCAGGGGCTCGGAGATGGCCAGCGGCCAGTCCTGCACGGGCTGGCCGTTGTCCAGCCATGTGCGCAGCGCGGGCGCTGGGGTCTGGGCGCTCACGGCATTCACAGCCAGTTGCCAGGCCTTGTCCAGCGCCTGCAGCGCATCGGCAGGCGCATCGCCGCAGGCCAGCACGGAGGCAGCGCCAGGTTCATGCTGCTCCAGCCGCGCCAGCAGCAGCAACTGCTCCAGCGTGTGCTGCAGGTGCTCCACGCCCTCGCCCGCCTGGGCCAGCGAATCGCGGGCCATGGAGCCGGGCGGCGCCGCCAGAAGGCCGGCAGGCATGCCGGGCGCCGCCAGCGCCATCTGCGCCACCTGCACATGGGTCTTGATGGCGGTGAGCGGCGTGCGCAGCTCATGGGCGGCGTCGTCGCTCCAGCGGCGCTCGCGGTCTATGGCCGCGCGCACGCGGTGCAGCAGCTGGTTGAGCGTGCCCACCAGCGGCGCCAGCTCGCGCGTCTGCAGGCCCTGGGCCACGGGCGAATCGTCGCCGGGCGGGCGGCGCGCCAGTTCGCGCCGCAGGGCCTCCAGCGGCCTGAGGCCCTGGGTCACGGCCCACCACATCAGCCCCATGCTGGCCAGCAGCGCCAGCACGAAGGGCAGGACGATGGTGTAGGCAAAGCCGTGGATCAGGCCCTCGCGCACATCGATGCGGTCGGCCGTGGCGATGCGCACGCCGTGGTCCTCCAGCACATAGGTGCGCCAGGGCTTGCCGCCCTTGATGATGGTCGAGAAGCCCAGCGGCATGCTCTGCGGGAACACGGGGCTGCCCTCGGTCTTGGCCAGCACCTGCGGCAGGGCCGATTCGGGCCGCACGGGCTGGACCTCGCCGCGCACCAGGCTGACCTCGCAGGCCACGCCGTCGCGCGCGATCACGTTGAGCATGGGGCTCCAGTCCTGGGGCAGCTCCCGGGCAGGCCGGAACTGGTGGACGATGCCGGCCACCATGCGCGCCGAGGCGATCAGCCGGTCATCCAGCACGGTGCGCAGTTCGTTGCGCATGTCCGAGAACATCCAGGCCGCCACCCCGCCCCACAGCGTGCACAGCGCCAGGCACAGACATGCCAGCAGGCGCACGCGCAGGCTGCGCATCATGGGTGCAGGCCCAGGCGATAACCCTCGCCGCGCACCGTCTCCACCAGTTCATGGCCCAGCTTGCGGCGCAGGTGGTGCACATGCACGTTGACGGCATTGCTCTCCACGTCCTGGCTGTAGCCGTAGAGGCTGTCGCGCAGTTGCTCGGTGCTGAGAATGCGGCCCGGGGACTGCAGCAGCGCGCGCAGCAGCGACCACTCGCGGCGCGACAGCTCCACCGTGCGGCCCTGGCGCTGGATATGGCCGGCAGCGGGGTTGATGCGCACCTCGCCCAGCTCGATCCAGTCCACGCTGCGGCCGGCCGCGCGGCGCAGCAGCGCATGCAGGCGCGCCGCCAGTTCGTGCAGGTCAAAGGGCTTGACCAGGTAATCGTCGGCGCCGGTCTGCAGGCCTTCGATGCGCTGTGACACGGCATCGCGCGCCGTCAGCACCAGCACGGGCACCTGCAGGCCCTGGCCGCGCCAGCGCGCCAGCAGCGAGAGGCCATCCTCGTCGGGCAGGCCCAGGTCCAGCACGCAGGCATCGAAATGCGAGGAACGGATGGCCGCATCCGCCTGCCCGGCCGAGGCCACGGTATCCACGCCAAAGCCCTGCAGCTGCAGGCCGGCTCGCACGCCGCTGGCCACCAGCGCGTTGTCTTCCACCAAGAGAACATGCATGTTGTTGTCCGCAGGGCCTGGCGCCAGGCCCCGCCGTCTGTATCCAAGTCGGGAACGAAAAGCGACTGAGCATCGCAGATTTGTAGCGCTGGCGCGGCGGCGTGCGGAATTTCGCAGGCGGGTGCACAAGAATGCGGCCAGCCGGCCCGCTCAGGGCCGGGCCAGCAGCCCGCCCAGCAGCAGGTCCAGCGCCGCCGCGCCGCGCTCCAGCCGCAGGTCGGCGTCCTCGCCCTCGGCAATCCAGAAAGCCGCTTCGGCCAGGCTGCCGTAGATCAGCGATGCCAGCGCCTGCGGATCGGCCCGGGCCACGATGCCCTGCGCCATGAGGTCCGCAATCAGTGCCTGCATGGACGCAATGCAGTGGCGCTGCGATTGCGGCAGCGCACCGCCCAAAGCCGCGCGCGCATCGCGCAGCACGATGCGCTGGATTTCAGGCTCCAGCGCCATTTCCAGGTAGGCCCGGCAGCGGCTGCGAAAGCCCTGCCAGGGATCCTGGGCATGGGCGGTGATGGCCTTCAGGCGTTCATCCACCTCGGCATCGATCTGCTCGACCACGGCCGCCAGCAGGCCCTGCTTGTCGCCGAAATGGTGGTACAGCGCGCCCCGCGTCAGGCCCACCTGCGCGGTGAGATCGTCCATGGAGGCATCGGCGTAGCCCTGCTCTCCAAAGGCCTTGCGGGCCGTGGCCAGCAGCGTGGCGCGGGTTTCTTCCATCTCGGCGCGGGTGCGGCGAACCATGGCCAATCTCCTTACATACGGCGTGCATGATTATTTACATACGCTGCGTATGTATATAGGATTCTATTCATACGCAGCGTATGTATTTTCTCTCTCCCGCGACGGCGGTGCAACACCCCCCATCTGTTTGAAGGGATCTGGACCATGAATTCGTCTTCCTCCACGCGGCCCGAACCCGCCGCGCGCCGCCCGTGGCTGGCCGTGTCCGCCGTGGGCCTGGCCACCTTTTCCGTGGTGACCACGGAAATGCTGCCGGTCGGCCTGCTCACATCCATTGCTGGCAGCCTGGGCACCTCCATGGGCAGGGCCGGCCTGATGATCTCGCTGCCGGCGCTGCTGGCCGCGCTGTTCGCGCCGCTGGTGGTGATGGCGGCGGGTGGCATGGACCGGCGCCGCATCCTGTGCGGACTGCTGGCCCTGCTCGTGCTGGCCAACCTGGCCTCGGCGCTGGCGCCGTCGCTGATCTGGCTGCTGGCCGCGCGCGTCCTGGTGGGCTTTTGCATGGGCGGCATCTGGGCAATCGCGGGCGGGCTGGCGGCACGGCTGGTACCCCAGGCGTCGATGGGCCTGGCAACTTCCATCATCTTTGGCGGCGTGGCGGCGGCCTCGGTGCTGGGCGTGCCGCTGGGCGCGCTGATCGGCGATTTCGCGGGATGGCGCTGGGCCTTTGGTGGCATGGCAGGCTTCAGCGCACTGGTGCTGGCGCTGCACGTGGCCGTTCTCCCCGCCCTGCCTGCCACAGACTCGGCCAGCCTGCGCCAGTTCAGCCGTCAGCTGGCCAACCGCAGGCTGCAGGCCGGGCTGGCACTGACGCTGCTGCTGGTGGCCGGGCATTTCATGTCCTTCACCTTCGTGCGCCCGCTGCTGCTGACGGTGTCGGGGTTCGATGCGCAATGGATGAGCGCGCTGCTGCTGGCTTACGGCATCGCGGGCATTGCGGGCAACTTCCTGGCGGGCATCATCGCGGCGCGCCGCACGGTGCCGAGTCTGGCGGCGATCGCCATGGGCCTTCTGCTGGCGCCTGTGCTGTTCCTGTCCGTGGGCGACTCGCCAACGGGTGGTGGCGCCGTGCTGCTGGTCTGGGGCCTGGCCTACGGCGGCGTATCGGTGGGACTGATGACCTGGATGATGCAGGCTGCGCCACGCGCCGTGGAAATTGCCACGGCGCTGTACGTGGGCGTCTTCAACATCGGTATTGCGCTGGGCTCATGGGCAGGCGGCCAGTTGGTCGATGGCTGGGGGCTGCACGCCACGCTCTGGCTGTCTGGCGGCTTGGCCGCTGCGGCCTTGCTGCTGTCTGCGGCCATGGGATTGGTTGGGCGAAATGGACCGGTCGCAGCCTGATGGCCATGAGGCCGTTAACCCCCCGTTAATTCCCCGCTGCCAGCATCCACGACCTGTCAGCCTGCATGGCTGAAACTCCTTGCCCATGCATCTCCGGTCATCCCCTCTTCTTTCGTCCTTCCTGCCCTTGCTTGCTGGCCTGCTGCTGGCGCCTTCGCCTGTTCTTGCCGGAGCGGCAGAGCCTGGCGGGCCGTCAGCGCTATCGGCGCTGGGCGCCTGGCTGCACCTGCCTGCCAGCCTGGCGCTGGGGCCGCTGGTCCTGCCGATGGGCGTGGTGGTGGCCATGCTGGCCTGGCTGCTGGCGCAGTGGCTGGCGCGCAGGAATGAAAGGCGCACGGGCCAGGCCGTGGATGCGCTGCTGTGGCAAAGCACCCTGGCCGGCCTGCTGGCGGCGCGCCTAGCCTATGTCGCGCAGTGGTGGACAGAGTACGCGCCGGCCCCCGGGGATTGGAGCGGGATGCCGGCCTTCGCAGGCCGTGTCGTCGATATCCGCGACGGGGGATGGAACCTCTGGGCCGGTCTGCTGGCCGCGCTGCTGTACATGCTGTGGCGCAGCCGCCGCTCCCCGGTGCTGCGCCGCGCCACAGGGCTGGCGCTGGGCGCGGGGGCGGCCCTGCTGGTGCTGGGCAGCCTGCTGCAGGCGCTGCCCTCCGCAGATGCACCGGCCCTGCCGGCCTTCACCCTGGTCAACGGGCAGGCGCAGCCGGTCTCGCTGCAGCAGCTGCAGCAGGCCGATGGCAAGCCCATGGTGATCAACCTCTGGGCCACCTGGTGCCCGCCCTGCCGGCGCGAGATGCCGGTGCTGGCCCAGGCCCAGCAGCAGCGGCCCGATGTGCGCTTCATCTGGATCAACCAGGGCGAGTCTGCCGAGGCCGTGATGGGCTACCTGCGGCGCGAGCAGGCGACGGCCCCGCTGCCGCTGGCCCAGGTGCTGTTCGACCCGCAGCAGCAGGCCGGCCGGCACTGGCGCCAGCGGGGCCTGCCTTCCACCTATTTCTATGGCGCCGACGGCCGGCTGTGCGGCATGCGCATGGGCGAGCTGTCGCGCGCCAGCCTGGCCCAGCATCTGAAGGAATGTTCATGAGCGCTTCCCCCCTGTTTCCCCTGCCTGCACTGGCAGGAGCCCTGGCCCTGTCGGCAGCCTTGGCCCTGCCGGCTGCGGCGTCCGAGCTGCCATCGGAGGATTTCCTGGCCCAGCAGGGACTGACCCTGGTGGGACCGCTGCCGGCCGTGGGCGGACTCAAGGCCTGGGCCGCCTACCGCGACCGCCAGCCCGTGCCCATCTACCGCATGCCTGACGGCAAGCACTGGGTGCTGGGCACGGTGATCGACGCCCAGGGCCGCGACGTGAACGCCCAGGCCCTGCAGGCCGCCGTGCAAAAGCCCATGGGCGAGCAGCTGTGGAGCGATGTGCAGCGCGCCCAGTCCATACCGGATGGCCGCGCCGACGCGCCGCGCACGGTCTATGTGTTCACCGACCCCAACTGCCCCTATTGCAACCAGCTGTGGAACGATGCCCGGCCCTGGGTGGAGAGCGGCCAGGTGCAGTTGCGCCACATTCTGGTGGGCATCCTCAAGCCCAGCAGCGAGGGCAAGGCCGCCGCCTTGCTGACCGCGCGCCAGCCCGAGCAGGCCCTGGCCGAGCACGCACGCGCCTATGCCAAGGCCGGCCGCGCCAGCGCAGAGGGCGCGGGCGCCACGCCGCTGGCCCCGGTGCCGCAGGCCACGCGGCAGGTGCTGGCCAACCATGCCTCGCTGATGTCCACCTGGGGCCTGCGTGCCACGCCGGCCCTGGTCTGGAAGGATGACAAGGGGCTGGTGCAGGTGCGCACCGGCCTGCCGCCGGGCCTGCTGGAAGAGGTCATGGGGCCGCGTGGCAGGAAATGACGAGGACGACCATGAGCACAAGCCGTTCTCCCGCCGCTTCCACCGCCTCCAACGACTGGAGCGACCTGTTCCCCGCCCGGCCGGATGCGCCGCCGCTGCGCATCGTGCTGCATGCGCCCACACCCGGCGCCCTGGCCCGTGCACGCAGCAATCTGGCCAACCTGCGCCAGGACCGGCCCGGTGCCGAGGTCCGCATCGTCATCAACGGCCCGGCCGTCGAGGCGCTGCTGGACGCCGCGCCGGGCACGCCGCAGCATCTGGATGCGGACGCCCTGGCCCATGCGCTGGTCTGCCCGAACACGCTCAGGAAGCTGGGCCGCGAGGCGCCTGCCGGCATGCGCGTGCTGCCGCAGGGCGGCATCGAGTCACTGGCCCTGCTGCAGCAGTCGGCCTGGTGCTACGTGCGCTGCTGAGCGGCCTGCGCCAGCGAGGCCAGGCAGCGCGCCTGCCATTGGTATTCAGGCTCGAACGATTCCCGGTCCGTGACGGCGCCGTGGCCGCCCTCGCCATAGACCATGGCGTAGGCCGCATAGTCGGCCGCCTGCAGCGCCCGGCCCGCCAGCCCATGGGCCGTGGCATAGGTGGCGGACACGGCGGCATGGCCGCAGCCGTCGAGGGAGCGCGATCCCTGGTGGTGGTTGGCCAGGCTGGCCGCCTCGCGGGCCAGGCGGTCCAGCTCCTGCCTGTCGATCTGGCCGTCCAGGTAGCGGCGAAGGCCTTGTGCGCAGCGGATGACGTCCGGGTCTTCCAGCAGGTGCGCGATGCGGTCCACGCAGGCCTGTGTGAATTGCAGCCTCAGGTGCTCGCCGGCTTCGGCGGCAAGGTCCAGTTCCGAAGCAAGGCTGTTCAGGGCATGGTTCATGGAGAACTCCTTGGCAGTGGCGACACAAGCAGCGTAGACCGGGGCCGCGCACGGAAACAAGAGGGTGATTTCCGATACGCGCCCTGCATTCCCGAGGAATGCAGTCACCCTGTTAACCCCGTCTTAATCCCTGCGCCACACGCTATGGACTGCCTTGGGCGCCTGTCCATGGCAGGCAGTCGGTGGCACTTTGCAAGCACTCTGCAGGCACTTGGAAAGCCCATTGCTTGACTCACATCAAGCCGCCAAAGCCCTGAATTTCATATATTAAATTCAATATAAAAAGCATATTTTTAATGCTTTATTGAGTTTGAGCGACCACCCTCCGTGGCCGCAGGACGATGAAAGACAGGCCATGCCAAAAACATCCCGCGCCGGCAGCGGCTGCAACGACTGCAGCTGCAAGCCCTCCTCCCAGGACATCCCCGCCCGCACCGCCGCCCATGCGCAGCCCGCCGCCGGCAAGCGCGGCTTCCTGCAGGACCTGCTGGCCGCCGCCATGGCGGCCGTGGCCCTGCCCGTGGCGGCGGCCGCGCCCGGCACCACGGGTTTCCAGCCACCGCGCCGCCCCGGCGAGGCCGGCAGGCGCTACGGCATGCTGGTGGATCTGCGCCGCTGCATAGGCTGCCAGGCCTGCACGGTGAGCTGCTCCATGGAGAACCTGCCGCCGCTGGGCCAGTTCCGCACCACGGTGCTGCAGTACGAGGTGCAGCACGCGGGCAACGAGGACCTGCCGCCGGCCATGCTCAACCTGCCGCGCCTGTGCAACCACTGCGACAACCCGCCCTGCGTGCCGGTCTGCCCGGTGCAGGCCACCTTCCAGCGCAGCGACGGCATCGTGCTGGTGGACAACGAGCGCTGCGTGGGCTGCGGCTACTGCGTGCAGGCCTGCCCCTATGACGCACGCTTCATCAACCACGAGACGCAGACCGCCGACAAGTGCACCTTCTGCGAGCACCGCCTGGAGGCCGGACTGCTGCCGGCCTGCGTGGAAAGCTGCGTGGGCGGCGCCCGCGTGATCGGCGACCTCAACGACGAGGGCAGCGAGATCCGCCAGCGCATGCGCGAGCACGCCAAGGACCTCAAGGTGCTCAAGCCCGCCATGGGCACGGACCCGCATGTGTACTACCTGGGATTGCCCGACGCCTTCGTCGACGGCGTGGACGGGCAGGCCAGCGTGCGGCTGGTCACTTCCCACTGAACGCAAGGAGCACCCCATGCACATCGTCGAACTCCTGACCCCCGCCTACGAATCGGCCTGGCTGCCCTGGGCCGTGCAGTACTTCTTCCTGGCCGGCATTGCCACGGGCGCCGCCCTGCTGGCCGCCGCCTGCGCCTGGGCGCCTCGCGGCAGCGCCATGGCGCGCCTGCTGCCGGCCGCCGTGCTGGTGCTGGCCGTCAGCGCCATCGCCGCGCCCGTGTCGCTGCTGGCCGACCTGCACCAGCCTGCGCGCTTCTGGCATTTCTATGCGCACTTCACGCCGTGGTCGTGGATGTCGGTGGGCGCCCTGCTGCTGCCGGTCTTCGTGGGACTGGCGCTGGCCTTCGTGCTGGCCTGGTGGCTGGGCCGGCCGCAGTGGCTGCGCTGGCTGGCACCGCTGCTGGCCGTGTCGGCGCTGACCATCACCGCCTATACCGGCGCCGAGCTGATGGCCGTGCGCTCGCGCCCGCTGTGGAACACGCTGTGGGTGCCGCTGAACCTGGCACTCACGGGCTGGCTGGCCACGGTGGGCTGCATGCTGGTGACGGCGCGCTTTCTGCCCGCCCGCCACCGCCCCGATGCCGGCGCCCTGCAGGCCCTGCGCGTGCTGGGCCTGGCGCTGGCGCTGTGCCTGCTGGCCATGGTGGCGGTCTGGGCCGTTGCCGGCTGGCTGGGCCAGGGCCGCTCCTTCCAGGCGGCGCTGCAGCTGTGGCAGCAGTTTCCGGTCTGGCGCCTGAGCATGCTGGGCTCGGCCGTGGCCGGTGCCGCCTTGCTGTGGGCCCTGGTGCGGGGTGGGCATCGCATGGCCTGCCCGCGCTACACGCTGGCCCTGGGGCTGGGCCTGGCCGCCGCGGCCTGGGCCTTCCGCTGGGCGCTGTTCATGGGCGTGCAAGGCGTGCCCAAGTACGGCGCGGGCCTGTACATCTACCACATGCCGCTGGGCGGCGACGGCCTGCTGGGCATGCTGGGCGTGGCCGGCCTGTGCATTGCACTGGTGACGCTGGCCACCTGGGCGCTGGAGCTGTTTCCCGCGCGCTCGGCCGCGGCCCGCGCCCTCTGACACCGCCGCCCTGACGACCCCTCACCCATTCACGGAGCGCGGCCCGCCACCGGCCGGCCGCGCCACAGAAAGCCTTTCATGACCGACAAGAAGAAACTCCCCCAAGCTCCCGAAGATTCCCTGGATGCCGAGGCCACACGCCGCCGCCTGCTGCTGCGCGGCGGACTCACCGCCGGTGGGCTGGCCGCCTTTGCGGCCGGCTACGGCGAGACGCTGGCACGTGGCGCCAAAGGCCTGGTGACAGGCACCTCGGGCACGCCCACGGCCAGCGCCACGCGCGGCAATTCGCTGACGCCGGAGTTCCGCATCGACCCGGCCACGGGCGCGCTCGCCACCCAGCCCGGCCAGGTGGTCAGCCCCTCCAGCTGCCTGGGCTGCTGGACGCAGTGCGGCGTGCGCGTGCGTGTCGATACCGCCAGCAACCGCATCCTGCGCGTGGCAGGCAACCCCTACCACCCGCTGGCCACCACGCGCCCTGCCGCCATGGAAGAACCCGTGCGCGAGGTCTACGCCAAACTGGGCAAGGAGCTGGGCCTGGAGGGCCGGGCCACGGCCTGCGCGCGCGGCTCGTCCATGCTGGAGCACCAGAGTGCGCCGCACCGCGTGCTCACCCCGCTCAAGCGCGTGGGCCCGCGCGGCAGCGGCCGCTGGCAGAGCATTTCCTTCGAGCAGCTGGTGCAGGAAGTCTGCGAGGGCGGCGACCTGTTCGGCGAAGGCCAGGTCGATGGCCTGCGCGCCATCTGGGACATCAGGACGCCGCTGGACGCCGACAACCCCGAGTTCGGTCCGCGCTCCAACCAGTTGCTGGTGACCGACGCCTCCAACGAAGGCCGCGCCCAGCTGCTGCGCCGCTTTGCGGGGCCGTCCTTCGGCACCGTGAACGTCAGCAACCACGGCGCCTACTGCGGCCAGAGTTTTCGCGTGGGTGCGGCAGCGGCCCTGGGCGACCTGCCCGGCATGCCGCACGGCAAGCCCGACTGGAGCCATGCCAGCTTCGGCCTGTTCATCGGCGCGGCACCCGCGCAGTCCGGCAACCCCTTCCAGCGCCAGGGCCGCGAACTGGCCGAGGCCCGCTCGCGCGAGGACAACCGTTTCCGCTACGTGGTGGTCTCGCCCGTGCTGCCGACCTCGTCCAGCTTGGCTGCAGGCAGCGGCAACCGCTGGCTGGCCGTCAAGCCGGCCAGCGACCTGGCCCTGGCCATGGCGCTGATCCGCGTCATCCTGGACGAGGCGCGCTATGACACGGGCTTTCTCGCCCAGCCCGGCCCGGCCGCCATGCAGGCGGCGGGCGAGGCGTCCTGGAGCAATGCCACGCACCTGCTGGTCAACGAGCCCGGCCACCCGCGCCATGGCAGCTTTCTGCGCGGCGCCGACGTGGGCTGGGCCCTGCCCGCGCCGGCCGAAGACGGCAAGCCGGCCCAGGATGTGTTCGTGGTGCAGCGTGCCGATGGCAGCCTGGCGCCGCACACCCAGGCCGAGCCTGCACAGCTGATGGTGCGCACCCGCGTGGCCGTGCCCGGCCTGAAGGCCGAAGGCGCAGACCAGGCCCCCGAGCTGTCGGTCTGCTCCTCGCTGGCCAAGCTGCATGAGCAGGCCAGCCTCAAGACACTGGACGAGTACGCGGCGCTGTGCGGCGTGGCGCGCGGCGAGATCGAGGCGCTGGCGCGCGAGTTCACCAGCCATGGCAAGCGCGCCGTGGCCGATGCGCATGGCGGCACCATGAGCGGCGCGGGCTTCTACACCGCCTACGCCATCAGCATGCTCAACACCCTGGTGGGCAACCTCAACGTGCAGGGCGGCCTGGTGCTGGATGCCGGCCCGTTCGGCCCCTTCGGCCCGGGCCCGCGCTACGACTTCGCCAACTTCGACGGCAAGGTCAAGCCGCGCGGCCTGGCGCTGTCACGCCACCGCCAGCCCTACGAGAAAAGCGCGGAATTCCAGCGCAAGCGCGAGGGCCAGCCAGATGGCGCGAAGGACTACCCCGCCGCCCAGGCCCCGTGGTACCCGGCCGTGGGCGGCCTGTCCAGCGAGATGCTGGCCAGCGCGCTGGCCGGCTACCCCTATCGCGCCAAGGCCTGGATCAACCACATGAGCAACCCCGTCTACGGCATTGCGGGCTTTCGCAATGCGCTGGTGGACGATCTCAAGGACCCGAAGAAGCTGCCGCTGATCGTCTCCATCGATCCCTTCATCAACGAGACCAGCGCGCTGGCCGATTTCATCGTGCCCGATACCGTGACCTACGAGAGCTGGGGCATCTCGGCGCCCTGGGCCGACGTGGTGGCCAAAAGCTCCACCGTGCGCTGGCCCGTGGTGCAGCCCGCCGTGGCGCGCACGGCCGGCGGCCAGCCCGTGAATGTGGAGAGCTTCCTCTTCGCCGTGGCAGAACGGCTGGGCCTGCCCGGCTTTGGCGAGGCCGCCATCAAGGACGCCCAGGGCCAGCCCCATGCGCTGCGCTCGGCCGAGGACTTCTTCATCCATGCACTGGCCAACGTGGCCTGGGCAGGCGGCAAGCCCGTGCCGGCGGCCAGCGATGACGACATCGCCATCACCGGCGTGGACAGGCTGGTGCCCGCGCTGCGCCAGCGCCTGAAGGACGATGAATGGCGCCAGGTGGCCATGCTGCTGACGCGCGGCGGGCGCTTCGACCGCATCGAGGACGCCTGGAAGGACGGCCACACCCGCAAGGCCCACGCGCCTGCCCTGCAGGTCTGGAGCGAGGAGCTGGCCCGCATGCGCCACGCCATGACGGGCGAGCGCTACAGCGGCTGCCCCACCTGGTATCCGGCACGGCTGGCCGACGGCAGCGCCATGCGCACGCATTTCGGCGAGCAGCAATGGCCGCTGCTGCTGACCTCCTACAAGTCCAACCTGATGAGTTCCATGTCGATTGCCGTCTCGCGGCTGCGCCAGGTGCATCCGCACAACCCGGTGTCCCTGCACCGCGATGACGCCGAGCGGCTGGGCATCGCCAACGGCGACACGGTGCGCATCCGCACGCCGGGCGGCGCGGTGACGGCCGTGGCCATGGTGCGCGACGGCGTGATGCCGGGGACCGTGGCCATCGAGCACGGCTACGGCCACCGCGAACTGGGCGCAGGCCGCCACAGCATCGACGGCAAGCCCATGCCGGTCAACGCCGAGCATGCCAATGGCGTGAACCTCAATGACCTGGGCTTTGCCGATCCCACGCGGCCCGGCTGCAAAAACGTGTGGGTGGACTGGGTGTCCGGCGCCACGGTGCGCCAGGGCCTGCCTGCGCGCATCGAGAAGGTCTGATCAGCGGGCGGGGCTGGCGACAGGTGCAGCGACGGGTGCGGCCACTGGTGTGGTGGCGGCCTGCCAGCCGCCGCCCAGCGCCTGGTACAGCGCAATGGCGTTTTCCAGCTGGCTCTGGCGCAGGCGTATCACCTCCTGCTGCGCCTGGAAGAGATTGCGCTGGGCGTCCAGCTCTTCCAGGTAGCTGGCGTAGCCGGCCTCGTAGCGGTCCTTGGCAAAGCCCAGGGAGCGCTGCAGCACCGCCTCGCGCTCGCTGGCGTGCTGCCACTGCGACTGCAGGCGCTGGGTGCCGACCAGGGCGTTTTCCACATCGGCCAGGGCCTTGATCACCACGCCCCGATAGGCATAGGCGGCCTGGTCGCGCTGGGCGGCGGCGGCGTCGAACTGCCCTTGCAGCCGGCCGCCCGTGAACAGCGGCGCCAGCACGCTGCCGCCCAGGGCCCAGACCGTGGCCGGGTGGTATTGCAGGGCGTTGACCAGCAGGCTGCCGGCGCTGGCCGTCAGCGAGACCTGGGGCAGGAAGGCGGTGCGCTGCACGGCCAGGCTTTCGTCGGCGGCCGCCAGTTGCAGCTGGGCCCGTGCAATGTCGGGGCGGCGCTGCAGCAAGGCAGAAGGCAGGCCGGCGGCCGGCGCAGGCGGCGGTGCGCCCAGCGCAGCGGACTGGCCGTCGGTTGTTGCCATGAGCGCGGCTGCCTGCTCGTCACCCTCGCCGCCGGCCAGCAGCAGGAGCGCCGTGCGCTGGCGCGCCAGCGACAGCTCCAGCTGCTCCACGGCCTGCTGCACGGATTGCAGTTCGGCCTGGGCCTGGGTGAGCTGCAGCTGCGAGGTGTAGCCGACGCGCGCCTGATCGTCAGCCAGGCGCAGGGCCTGTTCGCGCGAGCGGGCCGTGGCCTGGGCCACTTGCAGCTGCGACTGCAGCGAGCGCAGGCCCACATAGGCCTGGGCCGTGGTGGCGGCCACGGCCAGGGCCACGGCGTCGCGGTCGGCCTCGCTGGCCTGCAGGCGCAGGGCGGCGGCCTTTTCCAGGTGGGCGATGCGGCCCCACAGATCAGGCTCCCAGCTGGCCTGCAGGCCGGGCTGAACCGAGCGCGTGTGCGCCAGGCCCCGCGCGCCCAGGCTGCGGCCCGTGGAGGCGCCGGCCGTGGCCGAGAGCTGGGGCAGGCCCGCAGCGCCTGCCACATCCAGGTTGGCCCGCGCCTCATCCACGCGCGACAGGGCCAGCAGCACATCGTTGTTGCGGGACTGGGCCAGCTCCACCCAGCGCGTGAGCAGCGGATCGCCAAAGGCCTGCCACCACGATGCCTGGACGGCGGCGGCCGGCTCCTGCCCTGCCCCGCTCCACTGGGCGGGCATGACGGGCCGGGCCGCTTCAGGCGCGGTGCTCAGCGGCGGCACGCTGCAGCCGGCCAGCGCGGCGGCGCAGGCGATGGCGATGGCGATGGCCATGGCCAGTGCGCGGGCGGTCATGGGCGGGTCTCCGGTTGGGGTGCGGGTTGCTGTGCGGGTTGGGGCTCAGGCTGCGCCGTATCCAGCCGCACCACCACCGACATGCCCGCGCGCAGCCGCGCGGCCAGCTCCTGGTCGGGATCGATTGCAATCTTGACCGGCAGGCGCTGCACGACCTTGGTGAAGTTGCCCGTGGCGTTGTCGGCCTTGAGCACGCTGAATTCCGAGCCCGTGGCCGGCGCGATCTCCAGCACGCGGCCCGTGAGGTGGGCGCCGCCCAGCGCATCGACGCTGAAGCGCACTGCCTGGCCTATGCGCACCTGGGCGGTCTGGGTCTCCTTGAAGTTGGCCACCACCCACAGCGTGTGCGGCACCACGTACATGAGCTGGGAGCCGGCCGTGACGTACTGGCCCCGGCGCACACCCACCTCGCTGACCTGGCCATCGCCGGGCGCGTGCACCACGGTGTTGTCCAGGTTGATCTGGGCCTGGCGCAGCTGGGCCTCGGCCATCTGGACCTGGGCTTCGAGCGAGGCGCGGTTCACCGTCGTCGCCTTGATCTTCTGGGCGTTGATCTCGATGTCGGCCTGGGCCTTGGCCACGTTGGTGGCCGCAAGGCGCGCGGTGGCACGCACCTTGTCGCGCTCGTTGAGCGAGACGGAGCCGCGCTCGGACAGCGCCTGCACGCGCTGCAGTTCGGCTGCGGCGCGGTCGGATTCGGCCTGCGCCGCCGCCAGGCCGGCGCGGCTGGCGCCCAGCGTGGCGCGGTTCTGGGCCTGGGTCTGGTCGGCATTGGCCAGCTGTGCGCGGGCATTGGCCAGCTGGGCCTGCGCCTGGGCCTGGGCGGCTTCGTAGGTGCGTGCGTCGATGCGCACCAGGGGCTGGCCGGCCTTGACGTTCTCGTAGTCCTGCACCAGCACCTCGGTCACATAGCCGCTGACCTGGGGCGCGAGCACGGTGACGGCGCCGCGCACATAAGCGTTGTCGGTGCTGACCACGGTGCCCGCGAAGGGGAACAGGTTCCAGGCACGCAGCACCAGCAGCACGCCGGCCAGTGCGACCACCAGCATCACCAGCACGCTGCGCAGCGAGGGTTTGATGAGCTTGGGCGATGGCGAAGGTGAAGGTGAAGGCGCCGCAGCGGGAGCCGGCGCAGGCGAGGCAGAGGCGGCCGTGCCGCCATTGGAATTTTCGGAGTCACTCATGTTGTTGTCTTTTCTCTGGGCGAACGGTTTCAGGCGCGGGCGACGGGTTGGGTGGGCGGCTGGCCCGGCGCGTCCTGCGGCGCGGCGGCATCGGTGCCGCGCATGGCCGAGGCATCGGCTGCGGCGGCGCGCATGCGCTCCACGAAGGCGCGCTGGCGTGCGCGGCCGGCCAGGGCCAGCATCCACAGCAGGTAGAGCACGGCCACGCCGGCCGTGAGGGCGAACACGTCGTTGTAGGCGCGCACATTGGCCTCGCGGCGTGCGGCCTGCGCCAGCTGGGCCGTGCCCTGGGCCGCACGCAGGGCCGGGTCGGCAATGACGCGGGCCAGGCTTTGCTGCTGCAGGCGCAGGCGGTCGGCCACGATGGGATCGGTGGGATCGACATCGGCCACGATGGCGGCCGAATACACCTGCTCGCGGTGCATCTGGTAGGTGCTCAGCAGGGCCGAGCCCATGAGCGCGCCCATGGCCTGCGTCATGGAGATGGTGACGATGGCCGTCAGCATGTAGTGCGCGCCGAACTTCAGGCCCTGCACCACGCCGATCAGCATCAGCGGCCCCATGAACAGGCCCGCGCCCACGGCCATGAGGAACTGGCTGCCGAAGAAGTCCTCGGGCCGGGCCAGGCTGGTGCGGCTGTGGTCCAGCCAGGCCGCCAGCGCGAACAGCACGATGGAGCCCACGATCTGCTTGCCCATGTTCTCCAGCCCGAAGGTCAGCGCCGACACGGCAATGCCCGCGATGGTGCCCAGCAGGATGACGATGAACAGCGGCTGCATCTGGTCCACCGTCATGCCCAGCATGCGCTGCATGCCGATCACGCCATAGGTCTGCTCGGTGGTCAGAAAGCGCAGCAGCAGCGCACCGATCACGAAGCGCACCGTGGGCGCCAGCACGAACCAGCGCGTCTGCAGCATGGGGTTGCGGCGGTGGTGCTCGATGTACAGCGCCACGCTCAGCAGGACGATGGAGCCGATCAGCATCCAGGCCAGCCAGGGCGTGTCCAGCCACCAGTGGTTGTAGCCCTGCACCAGCACGGCGATCAGCAGACCCACGCCGGGCACCATGAGGAAGAAGGTCAGGAAGTCCAGCCGCTCGAAGCTGCGGATGTGCACGCCCGGCGGCAGCTTGAGCACCACCACGCCCGCGAACGAGATCAGGGCCAGGCCGGCCTCGAACAGGTAGAGGTTGTGCCACTCGCTGTTGAACAGCAGGCCCGGCGACAGGATCCAGGCCAGCGGCGTGGCGATCTGCCCCAGCCCCACGCCGATCACCAGCATCTTGAGCACATGCTTGCGCGGCGCAGCCTGCAGCATGTAGAGCGTGCCCAGCGTGCTGCAGGTGGCGCCCGCCAGGCCGCTGGCCGCGCGCAGCATGAGCAGGCTGGTGTAGCTGCCCAGCACCAGGTGCAGCAGCGTCAGCAGCGCATACAGGCCCAGGCCGATCTCGGCGAACAGCCGCATGCCGAACTGCTGGCGGAATTTGTAGACCAGCAGGTTGGCCGTCATGTTGAGCATGACGTAGGCGCCGGTCAGCCAGGCGGCCTCGGAAGACGTCAGTCCCATCTGGCCCTGGATGGTGGGCAGGTTGGCCGTGAACAGTGCATTGCCCAGGCCGCCCGTCAACGCCACCAGCACGGCGATCAGGCCATAGGCGGCGCGCACGGCCGGCTGGTGCAGCGGCATGGACGGCGAGCCCGGCAGGCTGGGCTTTTCATGCTCTTCCCAGTCCGGCGGGGGCTTGAGGTAGACGACGGGGGGCGACGGGGGCAGCACGGGCCCCGGTGGAGTGGGTGTGGTGGCCATGTCAGGCCTTCAGGCCTTGCCAGACGATCTGCAGCGCCTTGCGCGCCAGCGTGCGCCGCTGCTGCGGCGTCTCGCCGCGCAGCGAGGCGCCCAGCATGCCGAAGACCAGGGACAGCTCGGCCTGCGTCAGCGGCTGGCGGCAATGGCCGCAGGCCACGGCCCGGTCCATGGCCGGCCGAAAGATCTGCCACATGGCAACGCGCGCCTGGGCGATGACCTCGTCGCCGCGCTCCACCGTGCGCCAGTAATCGGTGATGGGGGCCGAGACCGCAATGCGCTCGGCCAGGCGGGACAGCAGCTTGTAGAAGGCATCGTCATCCTCGGCCATGGCCTCGGCCGCGAGGCGCATGTTGTCCAGCGAACGCTCCAGCAGCGCCAGCATCAGCGCACGCCGGTCAGGAAACTGCCGGTACAGCGTGGCGCGGCCGACCTCGGCGCGCTCGACCACCAGGTCCAGCGGCGCGGTCACGCCATGCTCGGAAAACACGGCATCGGCCGCGTCCAGCAGCTGGGCGCGGCGGATATCGGCACTGGGTCTTTTGGAAGTCATGCGGACAATTATCGGACAAAGTTGTCCGTTAAATGTCCGCAACCAGCCTATCCCATGGCGGGGCCATGGGCAAAAAACCAGCGGTTTCCGGCAGTGGAAAAGCCTCTACAGCTCGGTCAGCGGCAGCAGCTGGCGGCGGCTGTCAAAGCGCCGCGACTGGCCGTCCAGAGGATCGGTGAAGGACAGGCTGCGCGCCAGCAGCTGCAGCGGGCGCGAGTAGTCGCCCTCGGGCATGTCATGCACTACGGGATAGAAGCCGTCGCCCCACAGCGGCAGGCCCAGGGCGGCCATGTGCACGCGCAGCTGGTGGCGCTTGCCGCTTTCGGGCTCCAGCCGGTAGCGTGCCCAGGGGCCGCGCTGCTCCAGCACCTGCATGTGGGTGCGGGTGTTGGGTGTGCCGGCCACCTCGTGCATGCGAAAGAAATGGCCGCTTTCCTCCATGCGGCTTTCATGCGTGCGCGGGAAAACCACGTCCTCGCGCCAGGGGGCCACGGCCTCGTAGGTCTTGTGGATGGCGCGGTCGCGGAACAGCGCCTGGTAGATGCCGCGCGTGGCGCGCTGCACCGAAAACACCACCAGCCCCGCCGTGTCGCGGTCGATGCGGTGGATGGGCGACAGCTCGGGCAGGTCGAACTCGCGCTTGAGCCGCACCAGCAGCGTCTGCTGCAGGTACTTGCCGGCCGGCACCACGGGCAGGAAATGCGGCTTGTCGGCCACCAGCAGATGCGCGTCGCGGTGGAGGACCTCGGCCTCGAAGGGAATGGGCGGCTCGGCCTGCAGCTCGCGGTAGTAGTAGTAGCGCAGGCCCGGCGCAAAGGCCGTGCCTGCATCGGCGGCGCGACCATGCTCGTCCACCACCTCGCGCAGCGCCAGGCGCCGCAGCCAGTCTTCGCGCGCCACGGCCGGCAGGCGCTCGGCCAGAAAATCGATCAGCAACCCGCCGCCCTGGCTGGGCAGCACCACGCAGCTGGGGCTGACGCCGTCGCGTATGGGAAGAACCTTGGGGTCGTGGGCGTTGTGCATGGATTCCTGCCCTCAGCGCTTGTGCAGCGCTGCCCACTCATCGGGCGTCACGATCAGGCCGGGAAAGCTGTCTCGCAGCGCCAAAAGGTCGCCGTCGCCGGTGATGAGCGCCTGGGCCCGGCCCACATGCGCCAGCACCAGGAACACCTGGTCCTTGTCGTCCCGGCACAGCGGCAATGCAGGCCAGGGCTGCGGCAGTGTGACGACATCGGCCCAGGGTAGGAAATCCTCCAGCAAGGCCTGTTGCTCGGCCGTTGACAGCTTGAACTTCGGGTAGGCGAGCACACGCAGCAATTCGCTGGCCGTTTCCCTGCAGACCAGGGGCTTCAACTGCTGGTGCTGCCAGGCCCGGCGTATCCACGCAAGACGGCCGGACGTGAACAGCAATGCCGAGAGCACGACGTTGGTGTCCAGGACGACACGCATCATTTGCGCGCCCAGGAGGTCGCCTCCTGCACATCCTCATCGGTGATGCCCATCTGCTGCAGCTTGTCGCGGACGGCCTGTGCGCGCTGGACACGCTGCACGTGCACGGGCGTGAGCACGATGCGGCCGTTTTCCACGGCCACCTCGAAATACTCTGCGGCCTCCACCTCGGACACCACGGCCTTGGGCAGGGTGATCTGGTTCTTCGACGTCAATTTGGCAAGCATGGCCGGCTCCTGCAAATGAGAGAAAACACGGAAATCTTACTTCCTTACCTCATTCCTCTGCGTGTCACCGGGCTTCTTCATCTGGCGAGGCTGGCCCGCTCAGTCCACCCACGCCGTTCAACCCGCTGTCCGCCGTCACCAGCACGCCCGCCGAAACGATGTAATCGGCCGCGCTTTCGATGTCGCCGCGCAGCGCCTCCTTCGCGGCAGGCGCATCGCCGCGACGCAGGGCCTCGACCAAGCGTGCATGGTGACCGACCGCCACCTGTTCGCTCACGCGGCGCGAGCCCGAGCGCATGTCGTGGTTGAGGATGGGGCCTATGCGCAGCCACAGCGCCTCGATCATCTGCAGCAGCATGGGCATGCCGGCCGCGCTGTAGACGGCGAAGTGGAAATCCTTGTTGAAGGCGATGAGCCGCGCGCCGTCCGGCGAGGCGCTGGCCATCTCGGCCGCAAAGCGGTCCTGCAGGGCGGCGATGCGTTCCAGCTCGGCGGCCGGCAATTGCCGTGCCGCCTGCTCCGTGGCCAGGCCTTCGAGGTTGACGCGGATGCGCGTGATCTCGCGGAAGGCGCTTTCCGTCATCAAGGGCACGCGCAGCGCGCGGTTGGGCGTGAGTTCCAGCGCCTGCTCGGCCACCAGCCGGTGCACGGCTTCGCGCACGGGCATGACGCTGACGCCCAGCGCGCTGGCCGTGGTGCGCAGCGAGATCTGCTCGCCCGGAATCATCTGGCCCGTGATCAGCAATTCCCTGAGCTGTGCATAGACATCGCTGCTGAGGGTCTGGCGTTTGAGTGGGGTGACTAGTTCGTTGATGGCCATGGCGGCGATGGTAGCGCGGCGCCGCCGCTGTCATGCCGCATAGGGTATTCACCATATTTGATCTGTGATCACAGATACAAAATCCAAACCCAACCCGAATCCCTTTCACCTTTGTTTGAGATCCCAAGGAGTCCCCGCATGTGGAAAAACGATCTTCTGGCCGGCCAGCGCGTCCTGGTGACGGCGGGCGCCGCCGGAATCGGCCTGGAAATCAGCCGCGCCTTTGCCGAGGCCGGCGCGCGCGTCATGGTCTGTGACGTGGCCCAGGCCAGCCTGGATGCGCTGGCTGCCGCCCTGCCCGGCGCCAGCGGCCGTCTTGCCGATGTGTCGGATGCCTTGCAGGTGCAGGCACTGTTCAAGGCCGTGGACAACGAGTTGGGCGGCCTGGACATCCTCGTCAACAACGCCGGGGTGGCCGGCCCCACGGGCGCGGTGGAGACGCTGGACCTGGCCGACTGGCAGCGCACGCTGGATGTGAACATCACCGGCGCCTTCCTGTGCACGCGGCTGGCCGTGCCCCGGCTCCGGCAATCGGCACGCGAGGGCCGGCAAGCGGCCATCGTCAACCTGTCTTCGGCGGCAGGCCACCTGGGCATGCCGGGCCGCTCGGCCTATTCGGCGTCCAAGTGGGCTGTGATCGGCCTGACCAAGTCGCTGGCGCTGGAGCTGGGCGCAGACGGCATCCGGGTGAACGCCATCCTGCCAGGCGCCGTGGACGGCCCGCGCATCCGCGATGTGATTGCTGCCAAGGCGCAGGCGCGCGGCCTGCCGCTGGAAGACGTCACGCGCAGCTACACGCACCAGGCCGCGCTGGGCCGCATGGCCACGGCGCGCGACATTGCCAACATGGCCGTGTTTGCCGCCAGCCCGCTGGCCGGCCATGTCACGGGCCAGGAGCTGGCCGTCGATGGGCTGACACAGGCGCTGAGCTGAGCGCCCTCTCCTCCTCCCCTCCTCTCGTCTTTTCACCGTTTGCAAGGACCTTCCATGGCCACCCGCACCAAAGCCATCATCACCTGCGCGCCCACGGGCGCCATCCACACGCCCAGCATGTCGCCCCACCTGCCCGTGACGGCCGAGCAGATTGCCCGCGCCGCCATCGATGCCGCCGAGGCCGGCGCCGCCATCGTGCACCTGCATGCCCGCGATCCGCGCGACGGGCGCCCCTCGCAGGACCCTGAGCTGTTCCGCCCCTTTCTCAAGGCGATCCGGGCCGAGAGCGATGCCATCGTCAACATCACCACGGGCGGCAGCCCGCACATGACGGTGCCAGAGCGCATGCGGCCCGTGACCGAGTTCCAGCCCGAGCTGGCCTCGCTGAACATGGGCTCGATGAACTTCGGCCTGTTCCCCATGCTGGAGCGCTTCCCGAACCTGGAACACGCCTGGGAGCGCGAGCACCTGGAAAACAGCCGCAACCTGGTCTTCAAGAACACCTTTGCCGATATCGAAGGCATCCTGCGGCTGGGCCAGGCCCAGGGCACGCGCTTCGAGTTCGAGTGCTACGACATCAGCCACCTGCACAACCTGGCGCATTTCGTGGACCGGGGGCTGGTGCAGGGGCCCGTGTTCGTGCAGTCGGTGTTCGGCATCCTGGGCGGCATCGGCGGCCACCCGGAGGACCTGATGCACATGCGGCGCACGGCCGACCGCCTGCTGGGCAGCAACTACCAGTGGTCCATCCTGGGTGCCGGGCGCAACCAGCTGCCGCTGGCCACCATGGGCGCGGCCATGGGCTCGCATGTGCGCGTGGGGCTGGAAGACTCTCTGTGGATAGGACCGGGCCAGCTGGCCACCTCCAGCGCCGAGCAGGTGCGCCGCATCCGCACCGTGCTCGAGGCCCTGAATGTCGACGTCGCCACGCCTGACGAGGCGCGCCGGATGCTGGGCCTCAAGGGTGCGGCCAACGTCGCCTTCTGAATCGCCTTCCCGGGCCAGCCCCCATGCCACAAAACAGGAGACTCCCATGCAGATCGATATCGTCGCCGACCTCAAGACCACGCTGGGCGAAGGCCCGCTGTGGGACGTCGGGCAGCAGCGCCTGTACTGGATAGACAGCTTCGACGGCCGCATCTTCCGCTGCACGGCCGACGGGCGGGAACTGCGCGCCTGGGAAGTCGGCCAGAAGATTGGCTCCATGGCACTGCGCCGCGACGGCCGCTCGGCCCTGGTGGCGCTGCACGGCGGCGTGCACACGCTGGACCTGGAAAGCGGCGAGCTGGAGCTGGTCGTCGCGCCCGAGTCCCACCTTCCCGGCAACCGGCTCAACGACGGCAAGGTGGACCGGCAGGGCCGCTTCGTCTTCGGCTCCATGGACACCCTGGAGGAGCAGCCTTCGGCGCGGCTGTACCGGCTGGACACGGACCTGAGCCTGCATGTGCTGGACGAGGGCATCATCTGCTCGAACGGCCCGTGCTGGAGCCCGGACGGCACGACGCTCTATTTCTCGGACACGTGGAGCGGCGAGATCCGGGCCTACGACTACGACACGGCCACGGGCCATGCCAGCGGCCGCCGGACCTTTGCCCCGGTCGACACCAGCGGTGGTGGCGCGGCTGACGGGGCCACGGTCGATGCCGAAGGCTGCCTGTGGCAGGCCCTGGTGTACGCGGGCCAGCTGGTGCGCTACACGCCGGACGGCCGGGTGGACCGGGTGATAGAGATGCCGGTGCGCAAGGTGACCAGCGTGATGTTCGGCGGGCCCGGGCTCGACACGCTGTACGTCACCTCCATGGGCAAGCCGCCGTTGCCGCGTTTCCCGGGCGACGGCCAGTCCCGTGGCGCGCTGTTCTCCGTCAAGGGGCTGGGCGTGCGTGGCCTGCCCGAGCAGCGCTTCGGCGCCTGAGCGCGGAGCCGGGCATGCAGGCCCGGAGCCTTCGCACCGCAACGCCGCCCGCCCCGCGAAGCGGCGCCTTCATCCACACAACAATGAAACGGCACCCCCCGCTGGTGCCCGGGAGACCGCCATGGCCCAGGCCCCGCGCGCTTCGCTGCGCCAGATCCACCGCTATTCATGGGTATCCCTGCTGGTCTGCTGGCTGATCTGGGTACTGAATGCCTACGACCGCGAGATCGTGCTGCGGCTGGGGCCGACCATCTCCCGGCACTTCGGCCTGTCGGCCGACGAATGGGGCACGGTGGCCACCATCGTGATGCTGGCCCTGGCCGTGCTGGACATTCCCGGCGCGATCTGGAGCGACCGCTACGGCGCGGGCTGGAAGCGCGCACGCTTTCAGGTGCCCCTGGTGCTGGGCTATACGGCGCTGTCGTTCGCCTCGGGCTTCAAGGCGCTGAGCGGCAGCCTGGCGGGCTTCGTGGCGCTGCGCGTCGGCGTCAACCTGGGCGCCGGCTGGGGCGAGCCCGTGGGCGTGAGCAACACCGCCGAGTGGTGGCCGGTGGAGCGGCGCGGCTTCGCGCTGGGCGCCCACCACACGGGCTATCCGGTGGGCGCCATGCTCAGCGGCCTGGTCGCCGGCTTTGTGCTGTACGCCTTCGGCGAGGAGAACTGGCGCTATGTGTTCTTTGTCGCGCTGGTCATCGCCATCCCGCTGATGTGGTTCTGGGCGCGCTACTCCACGCCGCAGAAGATGGAACTGCTGTATGCCGACATCGCCGCCCGGGGCATGACCCCGCCGCAGGCCAGCGTGGCGGCGCAGGTGGAAAAAGGCCAGGCCTGGCGCACCCTGCGCAGCACGCTGGCCAACCGCAGCATCGCCCTGACGGCTGGCAACACCCTGCTCACGCAGGTGGTCTACATGGGCATCAACGTGGTGCTGCCCGCCTACCTCTACAACATCATGGGCCTGTCGCTGGCCGAATCGGCAGGCATGAGCGTGGTGTTCACGCTCACCGGCATCCTGGGCCAGTTGGTCTGGCCGGCTCTGTCGGACGTGATCGGGCGCCGCGTCACCCTGGTGATCTGCGGCCTGTGGATGGCCGCCAGCGTGGGCGCCTTCTACTTCGCCGACACCATGGCCCTGGTCGTGGTGATGCAGCTGCTGTTCGGCCTGGTCGCCAATGCGGTCTGGCCCATCTACTACGCGGTGGCCTCGGACTGCGCCCAGCCTGCGGCCACCTCCACGGCCAACGGAATCATCACCACCGCCATGTTCGTGGGCGGCGGCATCGCGCCCGTGCTGATGGGCAGCCTGATCGCCCTGGGCGGCGGCTGGACCAGCCCCGGCGGCTATGCCCTGTGCTTCCTGGTCATGGCCGGCTGCGCGCTGGGCGGCGTGGCCCTGCAGCTGGGCACGCGCGGCAACGCCGCCTCCACCGCCACCGCCACCGCCTGACTCCGCTTTCCTCCACCCATCTTTCCAAGGATTTGCCATGGTCCATCACCCATCGCCCTCCCCTGTTCACGCGCCGCCCGCACGGCCGCAGCCTGCCGCCGGCGACAGGCAGTCGCTGCTCAACGCCCGCATCTTCCGCAGGCTGATGCCGCTGCTGGTGCTGTCCTATGTGATCAGCTTCATAGACCGCACCAACATCGCGCTGGCCAAGTCGCACATCGAGGTGGACCTGGGCATCTCGGCGGCCGCCTACGGCCTGGGCGCGGGGCTGTTCTTCCTGAGCTACGCCCTGCTGGAAGTGCCCAGCAACCTCATCATGCACAGGGTGGGCGCGCGCTTCTGGATCACCCGCATCATGGTGACCTGGGGCCTGCTGTCGGCCGGCATGGCCTTCATCACCGGAGAGACCTCGTTCTACGTGATGCGCGTGCTGCTGGGCGCGGCCGAGGCGGGGCTGTTCCCCGGCGTGATGCTCTACCTGACCTACTGGTTCGGCCGCGAGGAACGGGCCCGCGCCATCGGCTACTTCCTGCTGGGCGTGTGCATTGCCAACATCCTCAGCGGCCCCGTGGGCGGCGCGCTGCTGCAGATGGACGGCTTCCTGGGCTGGCACGGCTGGCAATGGATGTTCGTGATCGAGGGCCTGCCCGCCGTGGCCCTGGCCTGGGTGGTCTGGAAGAAGCTGCCCGACGGCCCGGCCAGCGCGCCCTGGCTGACGGCCGCCGAATCGCGCGAGGTACTGCAACGCCTGCAGGCCGAGCAGGACCAGCAGGCCAGCGCCGGCCAGGTGGGCCACTCGCTCAGGGACTGCCTGCGCGACCGCCAGATCTGGCTGGCCATCCTTGTCTACTTCTGCCACCAGATCAGCATCTACACGGTGATCTTCTTCCTGCCGGGCATCATCGGCACCTACGGCCAGCTCTCGCCGCTGCAGATCGGCACGCTCAACTCCGTGCCCTGGATCGCAGCGGCCATCGGTGCGGCCTGGCTGCCGCGCTTTGCCACCCACCCGCAGCGCTGCCGGCGCATGCTGCTGGCGGGCCTGGCCACCATGGCCGCCGGCCTGCTGGTGGCCGCGCTGGCGGGCAAGGCCTCGCCAGCCCTGGGCCTGCTGGGTTTCAGCCTGACGGCGCTGATGTTCTTCGTGGTGCAGTCCGTGGTCTTCCTGTTTCCCGCCTCGCGGCTGGCGGGCGCGGGGCTGGCGGGCGGCATAGCCCTGGTCAATACCTGCGGCCTGGTGGGCGGCTTCATCGGCCCCACTGTGATGGGGATGATCGAACAGGCCACGGGCAGCACGCGCAACGGCCTGTTCATCATGGCGGGCCTGCTGGTGGTGGCCGCCCTGGCATCCACCCGGCTGCGCCAGGGCCAGGAGACGCCGTGATGACGGCCCCTTCCCAGCCGCAGGCCGCGCTGTAGGTCAATCTCCTGTATGCGGGCCTGCCGGCTGCCCGCCAGCGCGTCCCGGGCCTTGGCAAGCGGTTTCATGGCGATAGGATGGACCGAACCCCATTTAGCGGCCCCCTGCGCCATGACAGACACAGCGACCGACACAGCGAACCACAGCCCTGCCACACCAGCACCCCACCGCCCAGCCCGCCGCCGCTGGCTGCGCGCCCTTTTGTGGACGGTGTCGGCCCTGGTGCTGCTGCTCGCCGTCGTTGTGGTCCTGATTGCCACCTTCGACTGGAACCGGGCCAAGCCCTGGGTCAACGAACGCGTCAGCGAAAGCACCGGCCGCCACTTCGCCATTGAAGGCGACCTGCGCCTGCGCTGGACCTGGCCCCAGCCCCTGGACCAGGGCTGGCGCCATTGGGTCCCGGGCGTGACCATCGAGGCCGAGCAACTGGCCCTGGGCCAGCCCGAAGGCTGGCAGGTCGAGCAGGAGCCGGTCAAGGGCAGTGCCGAGCTGCCCGCCCTGCCTGCGCCGCCCGACCAGTTGAACAAGGGCCGCCTTCCCGAGGAAAAAGCCAAGGAACAGCCCAAGGGAAAGGCGAAGGACAAGGACGAAGGCAAGGACAAGGACTCGCAGGCCAGCCCTTCCGCGCCCAAGATCGACAGCGACAGCATCGTCCTGGCCGACGAGAAAATGGCCCCACCCCCACGCGATGCCGCCACCATGGCCACGGCCGCGCGCGCCACGGCCAGCCTGCGGCTGTGGCCGCTGCTGGGCCGGCATGTGCTGCTGGACCATCTGCAACTGGAAGGCCCTGACCTGGTCTTTGCCCGGCGCAAGGATGGCAGCAACAACTGGACCTTCAAGCGCCCCGAGCACACAGGGCCGCGCTGGCGTTTTCAGGTAGCGCAATTGAGCCTGCGCGGCGGCCTGGTGGGCTGGAGCGATGGCGTGCGCCAGATGGCGGTGCGCGCACGTCTGGACAGCCTTGTGCAGCCGCCCAGTCCAGACTTTCCGTATGGCATGCGCGTCGGCCTGACCGGCCGCATCGCCAAGGCCACGGTCGAGGCCCAGGGCCTCATCGGCCCCGTGCTGGACCTGCAAAGCGAACAGGCACGCTTTCCCGTGAAGCTGTGGGCCCATGCGGGCAGCCTGCGCGCCCGGGCCGAGGGCATTCTCGACAATCCCAGGGCGCTCAAGGGCATGGACCTGCAGGTGCGCCTGCGCGGCTCCAGCATGGCCGACCTGTTCCCTCTGACGGGTCTGCTGCTGCCGCGCACACCGCCCTTCGACACCAATGGCCATCTGGTCGGCAGCCTGGAGCCGGGGCGCGCCGTCTGGGATTACGAGGAATTCGATGGCCGCGTGGGCCAGAGCGATCTGCGCGGTACGCTGCACTACGCATCGGGCAAGCCGCGCCCCAAGCTCAGCGGCGATCTGGCCTCGCGCAAGCTGCGCCTGGCCGACCTGGGGCCGGTGGTGGGAGCACCGTCCACCAAGCAGGGCCAGAAGACCCGGCAGGCGGCCAGCGGCAAGGCCCTGCCCACACAGCGCTTTGACACCAGCAAGTGGAATGCCATGGACATGGATGTGCGCTTCAAGAGCGACCGCATCGAGCGCCCCCAGGCCCTGCCCATCGAGGACTTCAGCGTGCATGCCGTCATGGACAACGGCGTGCTGCGCCTGTCCCCGCTGCGCTTCGGCATGGCCAAGGGCCGGCTGGACATCGAGGCCGTGGTGGACAGCGGCGCCAAGCCGCCCAAGGCCAGCCTCCAGGGCAAGGTTCAGGGGCTGCAGCTGTCGGCCCTGTTCCCCGAGATCGAACTGATGAAGAAAAGCCTGGGCAGCATGGACGGCGCGCTGGGGCTGGAGGGCCGGGGCCAGTCCATTGCCGAATGGCTGGGCACCAGCTCGGGCGACATCCGCCTGTATGTGCGCGATGGCCGCTTCAGCAAGCAGCTCCTGGACCTGGCCGCGCTGAACCTGGGCAGCGTCATCGTCACCAAGCTGTTCGGCGCCGACAAGGAAGTGCAGCTCAACTGCGCCGTTGCCGACCTGACCGTGAAGCAGGGCATTGCGCGCACCCGCAACGTCAAGCTGGCCACGCCCGAGGCCATCATCGAGGCCACCGGACAGATCAGCCTGGCGCAGGAGACCATGGACCTGCGCATCGTGCCCGAGTCGCTGAAGTGGAAGTTCTTCTCTCTGCGCACGCCCCTGTATGTGCGCGGCAGCTTCGCCAACCCCAAGGTGGGCGTGGAGCCCGGCCCGCTGCTGCTGCGCGCGGGCGCGGCCGTGGCCGCCGCCGTGGTGGCGCCCGCCGCCCTGGCCCTGGTGCCGCTGACGGTGCCGGCCGCCGAGGAAGATGCGCAATGCCAGCGCCTGCTGGCAGAAAGCAGCAAGAAGTAAACGCGTGGCCAGGATGCGCGGCAAGCGCCGCGCTGCATTGGCGCAAAAAGGCTAGCAAACCCGGTGGCAATGTGACGAAATAGCGCCGCAGCACACAGGCATCGAGACGCGGCGCCGGCAGGTCAAGAGCCTCGCCAATGCACTCGCAGACGATGCGCAGGCAGCGGGCGCCCTGGCGGCAGCGCCAGCGCGCCGGCCCCGACAGCCCGTGTGCAGGAACGCCCTGCCAGAGCACCCCTTCGCTGTAGCGATCCATGCATTGCGTATTTCCCCTTAGCCCCTGTGACGGCGCAAGCCGTTGATTTCGCTTAACCTTGACGTTCGCTTTTCTCCTGTGCCAAGTCCTTTCCCCATGTCCTCCAAAGTCCAGTTCCGCCTGCGCGTATACAACGACAGCACCATTGCCATCGGTCCCGGCAAGGTGCAGTTGCTCGAAGCCATTGCCGAGGCGGGCTCCATCTCGGCTGCAGCGCGATCGCTGGGCATGTCCTACCGGCGCGCCTGGGTGCTGGTCGACGAGATGAACCGCGCGCTGCAGACGCCGGCCGTCAACACCAGCGCTGGCGGCGCCCACGGCGGCGGCGCCTCGCTCACCTCCACGGGCGAAGCCATCGTCAGGCATTACCGCTCCATAGAGACCACGGCGCGCATGGCGGCGGCGGCCGATATCGCCGCGCTGACACGCCTGCTCAATCCCCAGGGAACGAGCGCATGAGCGCGGCCGGCTCCACGGCGCAGGCCGTCGCCTGCCGCCCCATCGGCCATGTGCGCAGCCGCTTCACCGACCCGGTGGGCATGCCCATACAGACGGCGGGCGCGGCCGACGAGGCCGGCCGCGTGGAGCTGCTGCCCGAGTTCGAGGCCGGGCTGCGCGACATCGAAGGCTTTGACTACCTGATCCTCATCACCCACCTGCACCAGGCCGTGGAAAAGCTGGAAGTCGTGCCCTTCATGGACGACAGCAGCCACGGCGTGTTCGCCACGCGCGCCCCGGCGCGGCCCAACCGGCTGGGCCTGTCCATCGTGCGCCTGGTGCGGCGCGAAGGACTGCTGCTGCATTTCCTGGGCAACGACATGCTGGACGGCACGCCCGTGCTCGACATCAAGCCCTACGTGCCCAGGCTGGATGTGCGCCAGACCGAGCGCATAGGCTGGTTCGGCAAGCGTATCGACCAGATGCCCGACATCCGCGCGGACGACCGCATGGCCTGAGCCTGCAGCGGCAGCAACGGCAACAGCCCTCAGTGGAAATTGCGGCTTGCCACGCCGGCGCCGCCCAGGCGGCCCAGCCAGCGGCTCATGTCGCGGGCGCGGTGCACGATGAGATGGCGCACGGCGGGCACCTCCTGGTTGGCCTGCTCTGCAGGCGCTGGCTCGCCGGGGTCCTTGCCGCCGCCCCAATCCGAGCTGCTTTGCCAGATGCCCTCCACCGCCAGCAGCCGCGCGCCCAGCAAGGGCTCGCCCCAGCGCGTGACGGTATCGGGCCAGACCACCAGGTTGACCGTGCCCGTCTCGTCCTCCAGCGTGATGAAGAGAGTGCCCTTGGCCGTGGGCGGGCGCTGGCGCACGGTGACTATGCCGCAGGCCCGCACGCGCATGCCCGCCAGCGTGTCGCGCAGCTCCAGCGCCGTGCGCAGCCCGTGGCGGCGCAGGCGGTCACGCAGCAGGGCCAGCGGGTGGCGGCGCAGGCTCAGGCCCGTGGCCGCGTAGTCGAACAGGATTTCCTCGCCCTCGGGCGCAGCAGCCAGTTGCACGGGCGCCTCGTGCACGGGCACGCCCGCGAACAGCGGCGGCTGCACCTGCAGGGCCGCCGCATCCCACATCTGCTGGCGGCGGTGGCCTGACAGGCCCTGCAGCGCATCGGCCGCCGCAAGGGCCTGCAGCTCGGCGCGCTGCAGCCGGGCGCGCAGGGCCAGGTCCTCGGTGCTCCTGAACGGCGCCTGCGCGCGGACCTGGGCCACGCGCTCGCCCGAAGTCTTTGGCAACTGCGCCACCATGCACAGACCCAGGCGCACGGCCGGCTGCGGCAGCTCGACGCCGGCAATGCGCTCGTGCGGCGCCTCCAGCGTGCAATCCCAGTCGCTGTGGCGCACATCGACGGGCAGCACGCGCACGCCGTGCCGGCGCGCATCCTGGATCAGCTGCGAGGGGGTGTAGAAGCCCATGGGCTGGGCATTGAGCAAGGCCATCAGGAAACAGGCCGGCTCATGGCGCTTGAGCCAGGCGCTGGCATAGGCCAGCATGGCAAAGCTGTAGGCATGGCTTTCTGGGAAGCCGTATTCGCCAAAGCCCAGCATCTGGCGGAAGATGGCCTGGGCAAATTCGGCGCTGTAGCCGTTGGCCAGCATGCCGTCGATCAATGGGCGCTCGAAGCGGTGCACGCCGCCCTTGCGCCGCCAGGCGGCCATGGAGCGGCGCAGCTCGTCGGCATCGCCCGCCGAGAAATCTGCCGCGATCATGGCGATCTGCATCACCTGCTCCTGGAAGATGGGCACGCCCAGCGTGCGCTTGAGCGCCTTCTCGAGCGCGGGCTTTTCCAGGACCAGCTCGCCGCCCTGCCGCCGACGCTCGCGCGCCTGCAGATAGGGATGGACCATGCCGCCCTGTATGGGGCCGGGCCGCACGATGGCGACCTCGACCACCAGGTCGTAGAAAACGCGCGGCCGCAGCCTGGGCAGCATGCTCATCTGGGCGCGGCTCTCGATCTGGAAGGTGCCCACGGTGTCGGCGCGGCAGATCATGTCGTAGGTGGCCGGGTCGTCCTTGGGAATGTCGGCCAGCTCCCAGCGCGGGCCGCGCAGCGCGGCGCGCGCGTGCAGGCTGCCGCGCAGCACGGTGAGCATGCCCAGGGCCAGCACATCGACCTTGAGCAGATTCATGGTGTCCAGATCGTCCTTGTCCCACTGGATGACCGAGCGGCCCTGCATGGCGGCCGGCTCCACGGGCACCAGCCGCGTCAGCGGCCCGTCGGTCAGCACAAAGCCGCCCACGTGCTGGCTCAGGTGGCGCGGGCTGTCGCGCAGTTGCAGGGCCAGCTCCAGCCACAGCCGCGCACGCTGGGGCGACAGTTGCGGGCAGTCGTCGCCCAGCCGCTCGCGCAGCCGGGCCAGGCGCAGCAGCTTGGAGCGCACCCAGCCCAGGGCGGGGTCATCGGGTTCGGGCTCCGGCTCGGCCGCCTGGTCCTCGGCATCGCTGAACCAGTGGTGCTGCCGGGCCATGGCGTCGATCAGCGCCGCATCCACGCCCAGGGCCTTGCCCGCGTCGCGCAGTGCGCCACGCGTGCGCCAGCAGCTGACCACGGCCGTCAGCGCCGCACGGTCACGGCCGTATTTTTCGTAGATGTACTGGATGACGGTCTCGCGCCGCGCGTGCTCGAAGTCCACGTCGATATCTGGGGGCTCGCTGCGCTCGCGGCTGATGAAGCGCGCCATCAGCAGCGTGGTCTTGTTCGGGTCCACGGCCGTGATGCCCAGGCAATAGCAGACGGCCGAGTTCGCGGCCGAACCGCGCCCCTGGCACAGGATGCCTTCGCTGCGCGCATAGCGCACGATGTCGTGCACGGTGAGAAAGTACATCTCGTAGCGGCATTCGGCGATCAGCTCCAGCTCATCCTTCAACTGCTTGGTGACCGATTCGGGAATGCCTTGCGGATAGCGCCCCGCCGCTCCCTGCCAGGTATGCCAGGCCAGGGTCTGGCGTGCATCCATGCCGGGCAGCACGGTTTCCTGCGGATAGTGGTAGCGGATCTCACTGAGCTTGAAATCGCAGCGCGCGGCAATCTGCAAGGTTGCATCCAGCATGGCGCGCGGATAGATGCCGCCCAGCCGCAAGCGCGAGCGCAGATGCCGCTCGGCATTGGGGTGCAGCTCGAAGCCGCACTCGGCCACCGTGCAGCCCAGGCGCAGCGCCGTCACCAGGTCCTGCAGCGGCTTGCGCGAGCGCGCATGCATGTGCACGTCGCCGCAGGCCACGCAGGACAGGCCCAGCAACCCTGCCACGTCCTGCAGGCTTTGCAGCCACAGGCTGTCGTCGGGCGCCAGCAGCAGCTCCACGCCCAGCCAGCAGCCCGGCCCCAGCTGCGCCACGGCGGCCTGCACGGCCTCGGCCATGGCGGGCACATCGCCGGGCAAAAGCTGCGCACGCTGCGGCACAACGATGCATTCGCAGCCTTCACGCAGCAGATGCCAAGGGCTGTCCGCATCGACCAGGTACTGGCCCTTTTCGGCACGGGCGCGCGCCGCGCTGATGAATTCGCAGAGGTTGCCCCAGCCGTTCAGATCGCGCGCCAGCGCCACCACGCGCAGCGGCCCCCAGGCGAATTCGCTGCCATGGATCAGGGCCATCTCGCAGTCGCGTGCGGCCTCGAAGGCCCGCACGGCGCCGGCCACCGAGCATTCGTCGGTCAGGGCCAGCGCCTGGTAGCCCAGGGCCTTGGCGCGCTGCACCAGTTGGGCGGGCGAAGAGGCGCCGCGCAGAAAGCTGAAGTTCGACAGGCAGTGCAGCTCCGCATAGCCGGGCAGGCCCGGGCCCGATGCCATGCCGGACACCGGCCCGGTGGCCTGGGGCGGGGGCTGCAGCCGCTGCAGCTGCGGGGGCGGCGGCTCCAGCAGGATGTCCTGTTCAGCCATAGATGCCTTGCGCAAACCAGGCGGCGGGCGACAGCAGGGCCGGCATGCCTGGCAGCCGCTCCGATGCAGGCGCGCGCTCGCGGTAGATCCAGACATGGCCGACAGCCGCGTTGCTGGCCACGAAATAGTCACGCACAGCCAGCGCCGCATCGGCCTGCGGCTCTCCCCACCAGCCGGCCTCCAGCCGATAGGGGCCGGCCAGCAATTGCAGCGGCCCCTGCCAGCAGGGGCGGCTGCCCTGCAGGAGCAGCGGCTGGGGCGGATCAAGCAGCCAGGGCGGCAGCAGGCCCTGCCAGGGGTTGGCCGCCTTGCGCGCGTGCGCGGGCCGCCGCGGTGCCTGCGGGGTCTGCAGGGCCTCGCAGGCCGGGGTCCAGCGCTGCATGGCCTCGGGCCGGTGGTCCGATTGCAGCTGCGCCACCCGCACGCCCTGCGCACCACGGCGGGCCGAGACGCGCTCCACCCATTCATGCCAGGCCATGCCGCTGGCCGCGCCTGCCCCATCTGCCGCGCCTGCCGCCTCGCCCAGCGGCGCCGGGCCGGGCGCGGCCGGTGGCAGGCAACTGCCGGCATCGGCCGCAAAAGGCGCGGTGTCCAGCGCCACCAGCTCCAGCATGTCCGCAGGCGCGCGCCAGGGCGTGCGGGCCAGGCGTTCGCGCAGCAGGCGCTCCATGTGTTCCAGCGCCTGGGCGGGGCGGGCCGTGCGGATGTCCAGCGCTTCCCAGGCCGGCAGCTCCGTGCCGTCCACTCGCCGCAGATCGTGGTGCCAGCGCAGTTGCAGGCCCAGCACACCCTGGTGGCGGGCCTGCAGCCAGGCCTGCAGCGCACGCAGCAGGGGCCGGGCGGCCTGCAGCAGGGCCTGGGCGTCGCTGGCCGGATAGCCCAGGTCGGCGCGCAATGCAAAGTGCTCGGGCAGCTCCAGCCAGTCCAGCGCATGGGGGCTGCTGCCATAGGCCTGGTCCAGCGCCAGCAGCGCCGGCAGCCCGATGCGCCGCGCCAGGCCCGCGCGCGGCAGGGCGCGCAGCTCGCCCCAGCGGCGGCAGCCCATGCGCTCCAGGGCCGGCGCATGCGGCTCCAGTGCGGGCAGCGTCCAGATGGGCAGTGCGTCGGCAGGCGGCCAGGGCTGGCGCGAATCCGTACCCTGCATGCGCCAGCGCAGACGCGCCAGCGCCTGCCACGCCGTGGCGCCCCGGGCCCAGAACGGCATCCGGGGGCCGCCCGCCTGACCGTCCTCGGGCTGCTGTTCGCGCAGCGCGCGCAGCAGGCCCAGCAGCATGGCCTGGCGACCGCCCCACAGGCGCTCCACGCTGCCCACCTCCATCAACGCCACAGCCTGCCCTGCCCCGTACCAGAGAGCCACGCGCGGCGTCCAGCGCAGGGCCCACCAGGCCTGCTGCGCGCAGGCACTGCCTTCGCCATCACTGTCGCCGTTGCCCTGGCCATCGCCCTGCGCGACATGCAGCGGCCAGGCAATCCAGTGCAGTGCTTGATTCGGCTGTGCCATGGCATCTCACCCCAGGGTGTGCGCTGCCGCCTGCAGGGCGGGCGCCTCGGCGGGCAGCAGTTGCCCGTGTCCATGAAGCCAGCGCTGCGCCTCGTCCGCCTGCCGGGTGCGCCGTTGGGCCTGGGCCTGCAGCACGTCCTGCCAGGCCCAGTGGTGCAGGGGCAGCTTCAAGGGATGCTCCAGCGCAGGCCCTCGGCGCTTGAGCAACTGCACGCGCAGGCAGGCTGGCGTGCCGCCTTCGCCCGGCTCCCCCAACTCTGTCTCCACGCGCAGCCGCAGCGGCGCAGGCGAGGCCACCGTCTGCAGGGCGGCCGAGGCCTCGCGCCACAGCCACAGAATGCGCCCCTGCGCAGCGGCCGCCCATTGCAGCCGGCGCAGCGTGGCCATGGGCAGACCGGCTGGCAGCCAGGCCAGCACGGCCAGCACGTCGCGGCAGCGCAGTGCCTGCTCACAGACCCAGGCCAGCCCTGCCCCATCGCCTGCCGGGTGAGCGCCGGGGTGGGCGCCGGGGTGGGTGTCGGCCTCCACGCAGCACAGCCGGTGCGCCGCCACGCCCGCCGCTTCCAGTCCCGGTGCAAAAGGCCTGCAAGGCGGCGCCACCAGCACCACCTGGCCCGCGCTGCGCTGCATCAGGGCCGCCAGGCCCGGCAGCAGCAGCGGCCACTCGGCATGGCCATGGGCGGGTTGCAGCAGCTCGACCATGGCGCCCAGCGGCCACCCCCCGCCCGGCAATTGCGCATCCAGCAGCGCATGGCCCGAAGGCTGGACCCGCTGCTGCAGCGCCTGCTGCCAGCCATCGCCACGCCACACGCCCTGCAACTGAGGCAGCACACGCGCCGCGCCCGCCATGGGGGCGGGCTGCGCAGTTTGGGAGGCGTGGGGCGTGGTCATGGGGGGAAATCTCAGATACTGTATGAATATACAGCACTCTTGATTTCCGAGAGATCCACGGATGTAAAAAAGCCGGGCAAGCCCGGCTGTCTCAGTGCGCTGGCGCTCTCGCTGCGCCGCCCGCTGGGGGCGTGGCGTCGATCTGCATGCAGGCTTCGCACCACTGCGCGACCGCTGTGTCCACGGCGTGGGTGCGGGCATTGATGGCGGGCCAGCGGCGCAGGCAGGCGTTGACGATGGCCTGCAGTTGCCACAGCGCCTCGCGGCTGAGCAGGGCCAGCTCGCTCATGCCCTGCACATCGTCCTTGAGGTAGGCCAGCAGGTCGGTTTGCTGGCTGGGATGCAGGCCGGCCTCGGCCAGCTGCTTTTGCAGGCCGCCGATGCTGGAGTCGATGTAGACGGCCGCCTGGTGGTCGGGCATGGCCTGCCAGCGCTCGGGAAAGGCCTGGCTGAACGTGTCCCACATCTGGAAGGCGGCCGACAGGGCGGCCACGCTGTGCGTGACCTCGGCCTGCAGCGGCGGCAGCGGCGTGCCCGGCGAGATCTCGTCGTATAGCAGCGGCAGCAGGATGCCGACCAGATCGGCCGGATAGCGGCGGTGGTTCATGCGCAGCATCAGCGACAGGCGCTGGCCGGGCAGGTCCTGGAATTTGTCGAAGAAGGCCGAGACCACCTCGGCCAGCAACAGGATACGGCCCATTTTGGAGATGGCTTCGCCATGCACGCCGCGCGGATAGCCCGTGCCGTCCATGCGCTCGTGGTGCTCGAGCACGGCCATTTCCACGTCCTGCGAATACGCGCCCGCGCCCCGCATGATGAGCATGCCCGTGACCGAGTGCGCCACCAGGTGCTTGCGCTCGGCGCCCGTGAGCCGGTAGTTGGGGTCGGTCCAGGCCGGGTCCATGTAGAGCATGCCCACGTCGTGCAGCAGGGCCGCCGTGGCCAGCGGGCCGCATTCACGCTCGCTCCATTCGCTTTGCAGCGCCAGGTAGATGGCCACCAGCATCATCTGCAGGCTGTGGGCGAACAGCTCGGGCCGCTGCTCGCGCATGACCGTGAGCTTGAAGGCGATCTGCGGCGGCAGCACCATCAGGCGCAGCGGCGCCAGCAGCCGGTCCGTGCCGCCCAGCGACTGCACCAGGCGGCGCATCAGGTCCACGGTCTCGCACTGCACCATGGCCTGGGCCTCGATGGCCAGCACGTCCACGCGGTTGTCCACGCCCAGGTGCTTGTCGATGGGGTCGCGCAGCTTGTGCTTGACCAGGCGCTCGTACATGTTGCCGTCGATGCGCGCACCCTTGTCCACGAGCTTGACGCCCTTGTCGTTGAAGATGGGCTCGCCGGTGACCACGTTGCAATGCTCGGCCATGTCGGTGACGGCGCGCAGGAAATGCACGCCCTCGTCCTTCCATCCCTGCGCTGTCGGTGGATTGCGCACGGCCGCGACATCCGTCATAGAGGCTCCCATTGGCTCGAAATCTGAAATATAAGCAAAAGAGCCCGCGCAAGGCGGGCTCTCGTTGCGCAGGCCTGCCAAGGCAGGCCGTGCACGGCAACATCAGCGAATCAGCGTCACGCCGGTCTTGGACTGGATGTCCTCGAAGCTCACTTCGGGGGCCAGTTCCACGAGCTTCAAGCCCTGCGGCGTCACGTCCATCACTCCCAGGTCGGTGATGATACGGTCCACCACGCCCACGCCGGTCAAAGGCAGGGTGCAGGCGGGAAGAATTTTGAGGTCGGTCGTGCCGTCCTTCTTCTTTGCCACATGTTCCATGAGCACGATGACGCGCTTGACGCCCGCCACCAGGTCCATGGCGCCGCCCATGCCCTTGACCATCTTGCCGGGAATCATCCAGTTGGCCAGGTCGCCCTTCTCGGACACCTGCATGGCGCCCAGGATGGACAGGTTGATCTTGCCGCCACGGATCATGGCGAACGACTGGTCGCTGCCGAAGATGGACGAGCCGGCAATCGTCGTCACGGTCTGCTTGCCGGCGTTGATCAGGTCGGCGTCCACGGCATCCTCGGTCGGGAAGGGGCCGATGCCCAGCATGCCGTTCTCGGACTGCAGCCACACTTCCTTGTCACCCGTGTGGTTGGCCACCAGGGTGGGAATGCCGATGCCCAGGTTGACGTAGAAGCCGTCTTCGAGTTCTTGGGCCGCGCGGGCGGCCATCTGGTCTTGGGTCCACGGCATGGTCAGGCTCCTTGTTTTTCTGTGATGGTGCGCTTTTCGATGCGCTTTTCGGGATTCGGGTTGTGCACGATGCGGTGCACGTAGATGCCGGGCAGGTGGATGTCGTCCGGTGCGATCTCGCCGACCTCGACCACCTCTTCCACTTCCACGATGCAGACCTTGCCGGCCGTGGCGGCGGCAGGGTTGAAGTTGCGCGCCGTCAGGCGGAACTGCAGGTTGCCGCTCTTGTCGGCACGGTGGGCCTTGACCAGGGAGACATCGGGCACGAGCGAGCGCTCCATCACATAGGTCTCGCCGTCGAATTCGCGCAGCTCCTTGCCCTCGGCCACCATGGTGCCCACGCCGGTCTTGGTGAAGAAGGCGGGAATGCCGGCGCCGCCTGCGCGCAGCTTCTCGGCCAGCGTGCCCTGGGGGGTGAATTCCAGCTCCAGCTCGCCGGCCAGGTACTGGCGCTCGAACTCCTTGTTCTCGCCCACATACGACGAGATCATCTTCTTGATCTGGCGCGTCTCCAGCAGCTTGCCGAGGCCAAAGCCGTCCACGCCCGCGTTGTTGGAAATCACCGTCAGGCCCTTGGCGCCGCTGTCACGCAGCGCGTCGATCAGGGCCTCGGGAATGCCGCACAGGCCGAAGCCTCCCACAGCCAGCAATTGCCCGTCGGCCACGACGCCCTGGAGCGCCTGCTCCGCGGAGGGGTAGAGCTTTTTCACACATGTCTCCTTCAGATTGGATGCGCTACGATACTACGTACTTGCATAGGTAGTTTTTCGTAAAGATTTGCCCATGGATATAGATTACCGGCTGGCGTTCGAAGCCGCCCCCGTCGGCCTCGTGATCTCGCGCAATCGCACCATGATCGACTGCAACCGCCAGGTCTGCGAGATGTTCGAGGCCTCGCGCGAGGTGCTGATCGGCCAGACCTTCCAGATCCTCTACCCCAGCGCCGACGAGTACGAGCGGCTGGGCGCGCGCATCGCGCCCATTCTCAACGCCCGGGGGTTCTACTCGGACAACCGCATCATGAAGCGCGCCAACGGCGAAACGTTCTGGTGCCATGTCACGGGCCGCACGCTGGATCGCAGCGACCCGCATGCATCGGGCATCTGGAGCTTCGAGGACCTCAGCGCCCACCGTCCCGTCAAGGCCGAGCTCACGGGGCGCGAGCGCGAGGTGGCCGCCCGCCTGCTGGAAGGGCTTACCTCCAAGGAAATCGGCCGCGCCCTGGCCATCAGCCACCGCACGGTGGAGATCTACCGCGCACGGCTGATGCGCAAGTACGGCGCCTCCACGGCCGCCGATCTGGTCCACAAGCTGGTCTCGGGCTGACAGGGCGACGGCCTACACGGGCCGTATCCGCCCACGCAACACAATGCCTTGGCAAAAAGCATGCCCGGCACGACGCATGCGGGAGGCGGTGAAATTTTTTGGCTATGGCGCAGTTGAGATTTGCCAATCGCCAAAGCCTTGCCGCATCCATAGAACGAAACAACAATAAAAGCAATTCGATAGCACGCAGCTATTGATTTTCCAAGCGCCGCGCTGCCTGCGTGCAAGCCGGCGCCGCTACCACCCCTCGATCAAGGAGAGACCATGACCCACAAGCTCACCACCGCCGCAGGCGCCCCGGTTGCCAACAACCAGGACTCGCTCACGGCCGGCCCGCGTGGCCCGATGCTGCTGCAGGACCTGTGGCATCTGGAAAAAATGGCCCACTTCAACCGCGAAGTGATTCCCGAGCGCCGCATGCACGCCAAGGGTTCGGGCGCCTTCGGCACCTTCACCGTGACGGGTGACATCACGCGCTACACCCGCGCCAAGGTGTTCTCCGACATCGGCAAGCAGACCGAAGTGTTCGCGCGCTTTTCCACCGTGGCCGGCGAACGCGGCGCGGCCGACGCAGAGCGCGATATCCGCGGCTTCGCCGTCAAGCTCTATACCGAGGAAGGCAACTGGGACCTGGTGGGCAACAACACGCCGGTGTTCTTCTTCCGCGACCCGCTCAAGTTCCCCGACCTGAACAAGGCCGTCAAGCGCGATCCCTACACCAACCTGCGCTCGCCCGAGAACAACTGGGACTTCTGGACCGGCCTGCCCGAGGCGCTGCACCAGATCACCATCGTCATGAGCGACCGGGGCATTCCGCGCGGCTACCGCCACATGCACGGCTTCGGCTCGCACACCTACAGCTTCATCAACGCCAGCAACGAGCGCCACTGGGTCAAGTTCCACTGGGTCTGCCAGCAGGGCATCGAGAACTTCGGCGATGCCGAGGCCGCCGCCGTGGTCGCCTCCGACCGTGAAAGCAGCCAGCGCGACCTGCTCGAAGCCATCGAGCGCGGCGAGTTCCCGCGCTGGAAGCTGTGCGTGCAGATCATGCCCGAGCATGAAGCCGAGACCTACCGCTTCCACCCCTTCGACCTGACCAAGGTCTGGAGCAAGAAGGACTACCCGCTGATCGAAGTGGGCGTGATGGAGCTCAACCGCAACCCGCGCAACTACCACGCCGATGTGGAGCAGGCCTCGTTCACGCCGGCCAACCTGGTGCCGGGCATCGGCCCCTCGCCCGACCGCATGCTGCAGTCGCGCCTGTTCTCGTACGGCGATGCCGCGCGCTACCGCCTGGGTGTGAACCACCACCAGATCCCCGTGAACGCGCCGCGCTGCCCCTACCACGCCTACCACCGCGATGGCGCCATGCGCGTGGACGGCAACTACGGCGGCACCATCGCCTACGAGCCCAACACCAAGGGCGAGTGGCAGGAGCAGCCCGCCTTCGCCGAGCCGCCTCTGGCCCTGCACGGTGCGGCCGACCGCTGGAACTACCGTGAGGACGATGCCGACTACTTCACCCAGCCCGGCGACCTGTTCCGCCTGCTCACGCCCGATGCGCAGCAGCGCCTGTTCGAGAACACGGCGCGCAACATCGCCGGTGTGTCCGAGCACATCGTGCAAAAGCACATAGCGCACTGCACCCAGGCCGACCCGGCCTACGGCAAGGGCGTGGCCGATGCCATCGCCCGCCAGAAGGCCGGCACGCTCTGACCGGCTGACGCCCACGGCAAAACGCCCCCGAAACTTCGGGGGCGTTTTTCATGGCGCGCCCTGCCCTCAGGCCACGGCCTTGAAGGCGGGAAGCTTGTCGCCCAGCCGCTTGCCCATCTCCGTGCCCAGGGCCTGCAGGCCGCTCATGGGGCGCACCATGACCTCGAATTCCCGGATCAGCCCCTGCTCGTCGAAGCGGATGAAGTCGATGCCCTTGAGGTTCTTGCCGCCCACGCTGGCGCTGAACTCCAGCACCACGTCCAGGCCGTCATCGCTGGCCATCTGGCGGTGGTAGGTGAAGTTCTCGAACACCTGAACCACGGTGGACAGCGCCAGCATCAGCGCGGGTGCCGAGGCATAGGGCGTGTTCGCCATGGGCGAGCGGAACACCGCATCGGGATGGACGATGGTGTGCAGCTCTCCCAGGTCGCTGGCGGCAACCATGCGATGCCACAGCTCCAGGGAGCGGGCGACTGCGGGATGGGCGTTCTTCGGGGGCTGGGACATGCTTGTCTCCTGGTGGTTGAGGTGGAAAACGGAATCGGGCGGCGCCCTCAAAGGCTGGCCGCCAGCGTGGTGCCTTGCACGATGGCGCGCTTGGCGTCGAGTTCGGCCGCCACGTCGGCGCCGCCGATCAGGTGCACGCTGCAGCCCGCCGCGCTCAGGGCCGCATGCAGCTCGCGCTGCGGCTCCTGGCCCGCGCAGAGCACAACGTTGTCCACCTCCAGCAGTTGCGGCTGGCCGTCCACGGTGATGTGCAGCCCGGCGTCGTCGATGCGCTCATAGGCCACGCCCGAGCCCATGGCCACACTGCGCGCCTTCAGCGAGGTGCGGTGTATCCAGCCCGTGGTCTTGCCCAGCTGGTCGCCCACCTTGGTGGACTTGCGCTGCAGCAGGTGCACGCGGCGCGGCGAGGGCTCGGCCTGCGGCTGCGCCAGGCCGCCGGCCTGGGCGTAGTCCGTGTCTATGCCCCACTCCGCATAGAACTTGCGGGGCGCCACGGCGCCGCTGTCGCCGGCATGGGTCAGGTACTCGGCCACATCGAAACCTATGCCGCCCGCGCCGATGATGGCCACGCGCTCGCCCACGGGCCTGTTGCCCTGCAGCACGTCCAGGTAGCCGAGCACCTTGGGATGGTTGACGCCCTCGATGGCGGGAACGCGCGGCCGTATGCCCGTGGCCAGCACGATCTCGTCATAGCCGCCCTCGATGAGCTGGGCGGCCTCCACGCGGTGGCCCAGTTGCAGCGCCACGCCGCCCAGCTCCAGCTGGCGGCGGAAGTAGCGCAGCGTCTCGTGGAACTCCTCCTTGCCGGGCACCTTCTTGGCAATGTTGAACTGCCCGCCGATCTCGCTGGCCGCATCGAACAGCGTCACCGCATGGCCGCGCTGCGCGGCGGTGACGGCGAAGCTCAGGCCTGCCGGGCCGGCGCCCACCACGGCGATGCGCTTGGCGGCGGGCGCGGGCGCAATCACCAGCTCGGTCTCATGGCAGGCGCGCGGGTTGACCAGGCAGGAGGTGATCTTGCCGCCAAAGGTATGGTCCAGGCAGGCCTGGTTGCAGGCAATGCAGGTGTTGATCTCGTCGGCACGGCCCTGGCGCGCCTTGCGCACGAAGTCGCCATCGGCCAGCAGCGGCCGTGCCATGGAGACCATGTCGGCATAGCCCTCGGCCAGCAGGCGCTCGGCCACTTCGGGCGTGTTGATGCGGTTGGAGGTGATCAGCGGGATGCCCACCTGCCCCATCACGCGCTGCGTGACCCAGGCATAGGCGGCGCGCGGCACCTTGGTGGCGATGGTGGGAATGCGCGCCTCGTGCCAGCCTATGCCCGTGTTCAGCAGCGTGGCGCCCGCGGCCTCGATGGCCTGGGCCAGCGCGATCACTTCCTCCAGCGTGGAGCCGCCCTCCACCAGGTCCAGCATGGACAGCCGGTAGATGATGATGAAGTCCCGCCCCACGCGCTGGCGCGTGCGCCGCACGATCTCCACCGCAAAGCGCATGCGGCCCGCGTAGCTGCCGCCCCATTCGTCATCGCGGTGGTTGGTGCGTGCGGCGATGAACTCGTTGATCAGATAGCCCTCGGAGCCCATGATCTCCACGCCGTCGTAGCCCGCATGCCGGGCCAGGGCTGCGCAGCGCACGAAGTCCTCGATGGTCTGCTCCACCTCGTCGCCCGTCAGCGCATGCGGCACGAAGGGGTTGATGGGCGCCTGCAGCGCGCTGGGCGCCACCAGCCCGGGCTGGTAGGCATAGCGGCCGAAGTGCAGGATCTGCATGGCGATCTTGCCGCCCTCGGCATGGACGGCCTGCGTGACGATGCGGTGCTGGTCCGCCTCGTGTTCGTTGACCATCATGGCGCCGCCCTTCATGGGCCTGCCGCGCTCATTGGGTGCGATGCCGCCCGTGACGATCAAGCCCACCTCGCCGCGCGCGCGCTCGGCGTAGAAGGCGGCCATGCGCTCGAAGCCGTTGGGCGCCTCCTCCAGGCCCACGTGCATGGAGCCCATGAGCACGCGGTTTCTGAGCGTGGTGAAGCCCAGGTCCAGTTCGGCATTCAGGTGGGGGTAGTGGGTCATGCCTGTCTCGCTTTTATGCAACTGATTGCATGAATGTAGTCAGCCTCCTTTATTTATGCAACTGGTTGCGCAAAAAATTGCAGAAATGACTGCAGCGCTTGGCCGCACCTCCATGCAGGCCCGTAAGATGGCGCCCAGCGCCAGTCCCTTTGTTGCCGATGTCCCTGCCACACGCCCTTCTCACCGCCTTGGTCGAGCACCCCTGCTCGGGCTCGGAACTTGCCGAGCGCTTCGACCGCTCCATCGGCTATTTCTGGAACGCCACGCACCAGCAGATCTACCGCGAACTCGCCCGGCTGGAAGAGGCGCAATGGATCGAGGCCCTGCCCGCCGAATCCGGCCGGGGCCGCAAGCGCCAGTACCGCATCCTGCCCACCGGCCGCAAGGAGCTCAAGCGCTGGGTGGCCGAGCAGGAAGACCCCAAGCCGCTGCGCGAGGAATGGATGGTCCGCCTGCGGGCCGAGGCGGTGGTGGGACCCTGCGGACTGCAGGACGAAGTGCAGCGGCTGCTGGCACTGCACCAGGCGCAGCTGGATGTCTACCAGCGGCTGGAGCAGCGCGACTTCCTGGACAAGCCGCCCACGCGCGAGCGGCGGCTGCAGCACCTGGTGCTCAAGGCCGGCATACAGCAGGAGCAGCTGTGGATAGGCCTGCTGCAGGAAGCCCGGGAGATCCTGGACATGCCGGCCAGGCCCTGAGGAACGGTTGCGACGACTGAGACGGCTGAGAAGGTCGAGACGGCCGCCTCAACCCTTGTTCAAGCCGTGCAGCACCAGCCCCGGCGCCTCCAGCCGGGCACGCAGAATGCGCCCGTGCGTGGAGTCCGTCACATACAGCGTGCGGCGGTCCACGCCGCCAAAGGCCAGGTTGGTGAGCGAGCTTCCCGGCACGCCGCGCAGTACCTGCACGGGCTCGGCGCGGTGGTTGAGCACCCACACCAGGCCCAGGCCCGGGTTGGCCACCAGCAGCCGGCCCTGGTCATCCACGGCCAAGCCGTCGGGGCCGCTGGGGCCGTAGGAGGTGAAGAACTGTCCCACCTTGGCCACGCTGCCATCGGGCAGAAGAGGCACGCGCCAGACGCAGTTGCCGCGCGTCACGGCCAGGTAGAGAACGCGGCCGTCGGGCGACAGCGCCACCCCGTTGGGGCTGGGCACGTTGGCCAGCAGCAGGTCCAGCCGGCCGTCCGGCCGCAGGCGGTACAGGCGGCCGCTGGGATCGTGCAGGCCGCTCTGGCCCTGGTCGGTGAAGTAGAGGTTGCCCTCGGCATCGAAGACCAGGTCGTTCACGCCCTTGAAGCGCTCGCTGTTGCGCCGCTGCAGATAGGGGCTGATGCGCCCCGTGGCCACCTCCAGGCGCATCAGGCCGTTCTTGTAGTCGGTGATCAGCAGCGTGCGCTCGTCAAGGAACTTCATGCCGTTGGGCTCGCCGTCGTACTCGGCCACCAGGGTCCAGGCGCCTTGCGGATCGATGCGGAAGACGCGGCCCCAGGGAATGTCGGCCACGTACAGGTTGCCGGCGCCGTCGAACACCGGCCCCTCGAGGAAGGAGTCGGTCACGGCGCCGCCCCGGTTGGCATAGGCCCAGTCGCTGCGCTCGGGGCGGCGCAGGGCGTCAGACATGGCGGTGAACGATTCGAGTTCGCAGACCTGGGGGGCTTGCAGCAGGAACATGGTGTCTGTCTTTCTTGGAGTGTCAGGCCGCGCCGTCGAAGCCATACAGCCTTGCGGGGTTGTCCACCAGGATGCGGTCCATGGCCTCGTCCGTGCCGGCCCAGGCCTGCAGCAGATCGACCAGGTCGGCATCGTTGACGGAGCCCGGCGCCTCGGTGGTGTGCGGCCAGTCGCTGCCCCAGACCAGGCGCTCGGGTGCGGCGCGCACCAGGTCGCGGCCCAGCGGCAGCATGTCGGCATAGGAAGGGCCGCCTACCGATGAACGCATATAGGCGCCGGAGAGCTTGACCCAGGTGTTGCCGCCGTCGAGCAGCCGGCGCAGCGCGGCATGGGCCGCGCCCTCCACGCCAGCCACGCCCTCAACGCCCTCGGCCGGGTCGATGCGGCCCAGGTGGTCCACGACCAGGGGCACGGGCAGCGCGCCCAGCACGGGCGCCAGCGCCACCAGTTGCTCAGGTTGCACAAAGACCTGCACATGCCAGCCCAACCGTGCAACCCGGTGCGCCAGCGTGACCAGCATGTGGGCCGTGGTCTCGCCCCAGGACTGCGGCGAGACAAAGTTCACGCGCACCCCGCAGACGCGGTGCGCGGCCAGCCGGTCCAGCTCGGCATCGGCCACGTCGTGGGCGACCACGGCCACGCCGCGCGCATCATCGCCCAGGCGCTCCAGCGCATCGAGCGTGCAGGCGTTGTCCGTGCCATAGGTCGAGGGCGTGACCACCACGGCGCGCGAGGTGCCCAGGCGCTGCTGCAGTTGACGGTATATGGCCACGTCGGCATGCGGCGGCGTGCGCGGCCAGTGCGGCGACGGTGCAAAGCGCGCATCGAAGATGTGCATGTGGCTGTCGCAGGCCAGCGGCGGCAGCGTGCGGAAAGGCCGGTTCGTGCCGGCCGAATGCGCAACGGCGATGGTCGATGCGTTCATGCCCATGCGCTCAGTCCAGCACGATGGCGCCCTTGCGCACCACCTCGCCCCACTTGGCGTCTTCCTTCTGGAGGAAGGCCGCGAACTCGGCCGGCGTCGTTCCCATGGGCTGGGCGCCCAGGTCGCTCAGGCGCTGGCGCACCTCGGCTTCCTGCAGCACCTCGGACAGCGCCTGGTGCAGGCGCGCGGCCACGGGCTCGGGCGTGCCCGTGGGCAGGAAGATCCCGTTCCACTCATAGGCCTCGTAGCCGGGAATCACGGTCTCGGACACGGTGGGCACATCGGGCAGGCGGGCCGAGCGCTGGGGCGCCGCCACGGCCAGGGCGCGCAGCTTGCCGCCCGTGACCAGCGGATAGGTGGCCGCCATGGTGCCGAACATGAAGTCCACCTGCCCGCCCATCACATCGGCAATGGCCGGCCCGCCGCTCTTGTAGGGCACATGGACCATGTCCAGCTCCAGCCGCTGGCGGAACAGCTCGGCCGCCAGGCGCTGCACCGTGCCGCTGCCGCCCGAGGCGAAGTTGATCTTGCCCGGCTGCGCCTTGGCCCTGGCCGCCAGGTCCGCCACGCTGCGCACGGGCGAGTCGGCCTTGACCACGACCACATTGGGCATGAGCAGCACCAGCGACAGCGGCTGCAGCGCGCTGCGCGCATAGGGCAGCCTGGCAAACAGATGCGGGTTGATGGAAAACGGCGTGGCGTCGTAGAGCACCGTGTAGCCGTCGGCGCGCGCCTTGGCCACCTGGCTGGCGCCAATGGTGCCGCTGGCGCCGGGCCGGTTGTCCACGATGATGCTGGTGCCCAGCCGCGCGCCCATGCGCGTGGCCAGCAGGCGCGCGGCCGCGTCGGCGCCGCCGCCGGGCGCATAGGGCACGACCAGGGTGATGGGACGCTCGGGAAAGGCGGCCTGGGCCACGGCGGCGGCCAGGGCGCAGGCCGCGATCAGGGTTCTGGCAAGGAATTTCATGGCTTGTCTCCAGATTTTTTAGAGGGGGCGGCGGCCGAATCAATCCGCCTTCAGGTTCAGTTCGCGGGCGATCTGCGCATAGGACGCCCCTGCCCTGGCTCAGGCGCCGGCCGCCGCAGGCACGCGGGCCAGCACCTCCAGCACATTGCGGGCCGCGCCCACGCCCATGTTCACGTAGGCATCGCCGGTCACGCCGCCGATATGGGGGCTGAGCACGAAGTTCTTCTCGCTCTGGAACGGGTGGTCGGCCACCATGGGCTCCACCGCAAAGCTGTCCAGCCCAGCGGCTGCCACCTGGCCCGAGCGCACGGCGGCCAGCAGCGCGGCCTCGTCGATCAGGCCGCCGCGTGCGGTGTTGACCACGATCACGCCGCGCTTGCAGGCCGCCAGCGTGGCGGCGCCGAGCATGCCCCGGTTTTCCTCGGTCAGCGGGCAGTGCAGCGAAATCGCGTCGGACTCGCGCCAGATGGTCTCCAGGTCCACGGGCTGCACGTAGGCGGGCAGGTTCTTTGCGAAGGGATCGAAGCCGATCACGCGCATGCCCAGCGCATCGGCCATGCGCGCAAAGCGCAGGCCGATGGCGCCCAGCCCCACCAGGCCCACGGTGCGCCCGCCCAGCTCCAGGCTCTTGTGCGTGGCCTTGTCCCAGTGGCCTGCGTGCATGCGGGCGTCCAGCGCCACCACCGACTTGGCGCAGGCCAGCAGCAGGGCCAGTGCCTGCTCGGCCACGGCAGCCGCATTGGCGCCAGCGGCGGCCACCACGGCAATGCCGCGTTCGGCGGCAGCCGCCTTGTCGATGGTGTCCGTGCCGCTGCCGTGCTTGGAGATCACGCGCAGCGAGGGCGCCGCGTCCATCACGGCCGCGCCCACCTTGCCGTAGCGCACGATGATGGCCACAGGATCATGGGCGCGGCACAGCGCGACCAGGTCCTCTTCGGTGGGCGTCTTGCCCGCATAGACGATCTCGTGCCGGGCCAGCAGCTCCAGCGCCTGTGGCGCCAGATCGGCGCCGGTGACGATGATGGTGCTCACAGCGATTCCCCTTCCTTGAGCACGCCGGCCGCGCGCAGGGCCGCGGGCAGCCATTTCGATGCCGTGTCGCCGCGCGCAATGGCCTCGATGCGGGCGGCCTCGTCGGCCACCTTCTTCACGGCCAGCTCCAGCATGGCGGGTGCCTTGTCGCGCTCGATGACGACCACGCCATCGGCATCGCCCACCACCAGGTCGCCCGGGTGAACCGTCGTGCCACCAGCCGAGATGGCGTGGTTGATGCGGCCCGGCACGAACTTGGTCGGGCCTGCGGGATTGAAGCCTGCGCTGAACACGGGGAAGTCCAGCTCCAGCAGCTCCAGCCGGTCGCGGATGGCGCCGTCCACGATGACGCCGGCCAGACCCAGCTTCTTGCAGGCGCTGAGCATCAGCGTGCCCATGAGCGCCGCCGTCTGGTCGCCCTTGCCGTCGATGACCAGCACATCGCCGGGCCGGGCCAGCGCAATGGCGGCGTGGATCATGAGGTTGTCGCCGGGACGGACCTCGACGGTGAAGGCCGGGCCGGCCACCTTCATGCCCTGGTGCACGGGCGCCACGCGCGCATGCATGGTGCCGCGGCGGCCCGCCACGTCGGCCAGGATGGCGGCCTGAAAGCCGGCTGCGCGTTGCACGACCTGGGCGTCCACGCGCTCTATGTCACGGATGATTTCTGGGAGTTGGCTCATGATGGTTCGGTGAGATGGGGGGAAGAAAAACAGGAAGATCAGGAAGATGTGCGCGCGTCAGTCGGCCTTGATGCCGGCCTCGCGGATGAGTTGGGCCCACTTGGCGGAGTCGGATTTCTGCAGCTCGCCCAATTGCCGCGGCGTGCCGCCGACCATGCCGGCCTCGGCCATGGTGGGCACGTCAGGCAGGGCCTTCAGGCGCGCCGCCGAGGTCACGGCCAGCGCGGGCGTGTCGCCCTCGTAGGGCACGTGGATGAAGCGCACGCCGCCCTGCCTTTGCAGCAGCTCGCCCTGCATCTGCAAGATGGTTCCGCTGCCGCCCGAGGCAAAGGCCAAACGGACGGGCACGGCAAGGCTGTCGCAGTCCATGGCGAGATCTCGATGGAGGAAGGAAAAGGAAGGGAGGAGGAAGCGCGGAGGAAGCGAAAGGGCTGGCGCCCCTGCCCCCGGGCTCAGTCCAGGCTGGCGCCCGAGTCCTTGACGATGCGTGCCCAGCGCGGCACCTCGGCGCGCAGCAGCGCGGCGAACTTCTCGGACGAGCCGCCCAGCACCTCGCCGCCTTCGGAGCGCAGTTTCTCGGCCACCTCGGGCACCAGCAGCGCGTCGTTGATGGCCTTGTTCAGCTGCTGCACGATGGCCTGGGGCGTCCCGGCCGGGGCCAGCACGCCGAACCAGGTGACGGCCTCGAAGTCCTTGTAGCCCGACTCGGCCAGCGTGGGCGTCTGCGGCAGCTGGTCGGAGCGCTTGAGCGAGGTGACCATCACCGCGCGCAGCTTGCCGTTGCGCACCTGACCCAGCAGCGTGGGCACGGCGGACATGTAGAAATCGATCTGCCCGCCCACCAGGTCGGTCATGGCCTGGGCCGCGCCCTTGTAGGGCACATGGCGCAGCTTGATGCCGGCCGCGTTCTCGGCCAGTTCGCCGGCCAGGTGCGCCACCGTGCCGTTGCCCGAGTAGCCCAGCGTGAGGCCGTCGGGCTTGGCCTTGGCGGCCTTGACCAGGTCGTCAAAGGTCTTGTAGGGCGAGTTGGCCGGCGCGGCCATCACGATGGGCGCCGAGGACACCAGCGCCACGGGCACCAGGTCCTTCAGCGGGTCATAGGGCAGCCTGGCGTACAGCGAGGGGTTGATGGCCAGGTTGCTGGTCTGGCCCATGACCAGGGTATGGCCGTCCGGCGCGGCCTTGGCCACGGCATCCACGCCCAGGTTGCCGCCGGCGCCGGGCCGGTTGTCCACCACCACGGTCCACTTGTTGTGGTCCGCCAGCCGCTGGGCCACGGTGCGCGCGATCATGTCCGTGCCGCCACCGGGCGGAAACGGCACGACCAGGCGGATCGGCTTGCGAGGATAGGCGTCCTGGGCCTGGGCAGCGCCCATGGGCACGATGGCGGCAACGCCGACCAGGGCGGCAAGAAGGCGTGCGTTGAGGCAACGCGAAAGCGAGGGAATCGGCATGGCGGTTTGTCTCCGTTTGTTGTGTCCAACGCCCGCATGGCTGCGGTGCGTGGGACGAACTTTATGAAAACGTTTCAACCCATACAATGCCGTTTCATACAGCGCAACCAATTGCATACCTTGCACCATGAACAAGCCCCCCAGCACCCCTTCCCCGGCGCAGACCTCCGATGACAAGGCCAGCCCGGCCAAGGACGGCGGCGTGATTGCCGTCACGCGTGCCTTGCAGTTGCTTGGCGCCTTCGCCCTCGGGGAGTCGCACCTGTCCCTGGCGGAACTGAGCCGGCGCTGCGCGCTGCACAAGACCACGGTGCTGCGGCTGGCGCGCACGCTGGCGCAGTCGGGCTTCATGGTGCAAAGGGACGATGGCGACTGGCGCCTGGGCCCGGCCGCAGGCTGGCTGGGTGCGCGCTACCAGGCGGGCTTCGATGTGCAGAACGTGCTGGAGCCCGCGCTGCGCGCGCTCACGCAGGCCAGCGGCGAGAGCGCGGCCTTCTATGTGCGCGAAGGCAATGTGCGCACCTGCCTCGTGCGCGTGGAAGGGCCGCAGGCCCTGCGCCACCATGCGCGCATGGGCGAGGGGCTGCCGCTGGACCAGGGCTCGCCGGGGCGCGTGATCCTGGCCTTTTCAGGCGAGCCGGGGCCGGTGTACGAGCAGATCCGCCAGCGCGGCTACCACTGGTCCATCGGCGAGCGCGAACAGGGCGTGGCCACGGTGTCGGCGCCGGTGTTCGGCATGCACTGGCGGCTGATGGGATCGGTGTGCATCTCCGGGCCGGCATCGCGCCTGCCCGAGTCCCGGCTGGAAGCCATGGCGCAGACCGTGGTGGCGGCGGCCAACCAGCTGTCCTATGCGCTGGCGGGCAGCGCCAGCACACAGGCCCCTGTGGTGCGCGCCAGCCAGTGGCACCCCTGAGACCACCTTCCGGGGCGACGCCCGGAAGTTGGATGGCCGCTTACTGCAGCGCGCCCATGGGCAGGGCGATGGGCTTGCCGTTGAGCGTGACCTGGCCGGCCTGCATCTTGAGCGCGCTGACCAGCTTGTCGCCTTCCAGGCGGGCATAGCCCGTGGCCTGGGCCATGCCCAGCATGCCTTCCACATCTTCGGCCGAGACATCGGGCTTGCCCGATGCCTTGAGCAGCGGCTCCAGCCAGGCCTTGGGCAGGCTGGCATTGGCCTGCAGTGCCGAGGTCTTGAGCAGCGCCGGCATCCAGCCGGCCTGGGCGACCTGCTCCTGCGTGGGCGCGCTTTGCACTTCGGCGCCGTACTCCAGGTGGCCGGTCTGGCCCTGGTAGGTGGCCTGCAGCTTCATGGAGTAGGCCGGCAGGGCCGCCACCAGGCGCGGGGCGTTCTGCATCAGCACGCCCATGCCCTGCTCTTCCAGCGATTCCAGCGCCTTGGCCAGGCCCTCCTTGCGGTAGCCCTCGACCATGACGCGCTGGAAGCCGCGCAGCGCCTCGATGTCCAGGCGCTGGATCTTTTCCTCGTAGCCCACGGACTCGAAATCGATGGGGCCGATGCGGCCCGTGCCCTTGACCTGGGTGGTCATGCCCAGCGTGGTCTTGTCGGACTCGATGACCGAGCTGCCGTCCACGTTCTTGAGGTCCAGCAGCGTCTTGGCCTCGCCGCCTTCGGCGGGCGTGCTGCTCATGCCGAAGCGGGCGATGCGCACGCTGGCCTTGCCGGGGCCCAGGCCCCACAGGCCGTCGATGACCTTGTTCTCGAAGCTGCTCTCCAGGCCCGTGAGCATGATGCTGGTGCGCTCCACGGGCACTGTGGCCGGCTGGGTGGGGAGGGCCTCGTCGTTGTCGGATTCCTCCTCCTCGCCCTCTTCCTCTTCCACGCCCATGGACTTGTCGCGGCTGGGCAGGCCCAGCAGGGCCACCTCGGGCCAGCGCCAGGTGCCCTTGACGCTGCCACCGCCCAGGGCCGTGTCCAGCACCATTTCCTGCCAGCGCATGGTGACTTCTTGGTCGCCCAGCTCGCCGGCGGGCAGCAGCAGGCGCACATCCTGGCCGCCCGTGAAGTGGTGCACGCTGGTCAGGGTGGGGGCTGCGGCCTTGGCCAGCATCTGCGTGCTCTTTTCGTCCAGGCCGTCGAGCGCAAAGCGCGTCTCGGAAACCGCTGCCGCCAGTCGGCCACCGGCCAGCGGGCCGTGGCGCACCGTGGTGTCCACCACCAGGCGCACGGGCTTGGACGCAGCGACCGGCTCTGCTGCGGCGGGCGCTTCAGCTGTGTCGGCTGCTTTTGCCGCGTCAGCCGTTTCAGCCACCTCGGCGGCCTGAGCTTCCGCCGCAGGCCACTGCAGCACCAGCTTGGCCTGGGAGGAGAGGAATCCCTTGTGGTACTCGTCGGTCACGACGACTTTCTCGCCCAGCACCTTGCGCAATTCGGCCACGGCCTCCTTGTAGCCGGCCTCGGCCCGCTGGCCGGTATACCAGGTGGTTCCTCCATAGCCCACGACGGCCAATGCCACGGCAGCGGCCACTACGGTTTTCTTGTTGCTCATTGTGAATATCCCGTGATGAATAAGACCCTCCCCCTCGGGCGGGCCGCGCGACTGTATCAGTTCGGCGTTTCACCACAGATCGGCAATGGGCTGCGCATTGACGCAGCCATGCCTCCTGTCGCAGGCACGCATGGACGCAGGCCCTTGCCCAGGGCTTGCCGGGCCTTGCCTGCAGCGGTTTTCAGGATCTGCGCCCCCGGCATTGCCCGCGCAAGACGGGCACCCGGATTTTTCAATTGCTTACCATTGCCGCACATGATTGGCATGCCAATTGAATTCGGAGGAAAACACCATGGCGTCATGCATATGGCGTCACGGATATGGCGTGAATGCACCTTTCCCCTCTTTGCCGGCTTGACCGAATGCCGTATCGAGTGCCTCCAATGACGGCACTCACCCGGCCTGCAGCAGAAATGGCAGGGCCGCGTCCAGCAGCGCATCGGGCGCCTCTTCGGCGATGTAGTGCCCGCAGGCCAGCGGCCGGCCCCGCACATCGTCGGCCACGAGCTGCCACTCGCGCAGCGGATCGAAGCAGCGGTGCACCACGCCCTCCTCGCCCCAGAGCACCAGCAGCGGCATGGGCAGCCTGCGCCCGAGCTGGCGGTCTTCGCGGTCATGGTCGAGGTCGATGCCGGCCGAGGCGCGGTAGTCCTCGCACATGCCGTGCGCGCTGCCCGGCAGCGCCAGGCAACGCTGGTACTCGGCCAGCGCCCGGGGATCGAAGGGCGCCAGGCCGGCGCTGCGCCGGCCCATGATCTCGCGCACATAGGCGGCGGGATCGGCCTCGATCAGGCGCTCGGGCAGCGGCGCGGGCTGGATGAGGAAGAACCAGTGCCAGTAGGCGCGCGCAAAGGCCTCGCCGGTCTGCTCGTACATGGCCAGCGTGGGCGCAATGTCCAGCAGCACCAGACGCTGCACGCTGGCGGGATAGTCCATGGCCAGCCGGTGCGCCACGCGCGCGCCCCGGTCATGCGCCAGCACGCTGAAATGCTCATGGCCCAGCCGGGCCATCAGCCGCAGCAGGTCGCGGGCCATGGTGCGCTTGCTGTAGTTGACATGCTCGGGGTCGCCGGCCGGGCGCGAGGAGTCGCCATAGCCGCGCAGGTCGGCCAGCACCACGGTGAACTGCTGCGCCAGCCGGGGCGCGACGCGGTGCCAGATGGCGCTGGTCTGCGGGTGGCCGTGCACCAGCAGCAGGGCCGGCCCCTGGCCGCCCACCCAGGCGTTGATCTCCACCCCGTCGTCGACCGTGACGCGCTGCTGGCGCAGGCCCGGCATCCATGGATCTGTGTGCATCCCGGAGATTCCTTCTACGTTGTTCATGACTGTCAGCCTGCCATGCTAATCAGTAAACCAGGCTGCATAAATAGCAAAATACTGCATTGATCCATCAGTTCAATTTACGAATCAACCATCCACCGCATCCACCATGGACGGCTTTTCCGACCTGCGTTTCTTCTCGCTGCTGATCCGCGAAGGCAGCCTGGCCGCCGCGGCCCAGCAGATGGGCGTGACGCCGCCCGCCGTCAGCCGCCGCCTGTCCCTGCTGGAGCGGCGCCTGGGCGTGCGCCTGCTGCAGCGCACGACACGGCGCATCCACCTGACGCCCGAGGGCGAAGCCTACCTGCTGGACGGCGCGCGCATCCTGGCCGACCTGGAGACGCTGGAGCGCAGCATCTCGGGCACGCGCGCCACGGCGCGCGGCCCGCTGTCCATTGCCTGCACGCTGGGCTTTGGCCGCCAGCGGCTGGCGCCCGCGCTGTCGGCCTTTGCGCGCGCCTATCCCGAAGTGCAGGTGCAGCTGCAACTGACGGACAGGCCCGTCAACCTGGTCGAGCAGGGCTTTGACGCCGTGGTGCGCTTTGGCGCCCTGCCCGACTCCGCCCTCACCGCCCGCCTGCTGCTGCCCAACCGCCGCGTGCTGTGCGCCGCGCCCTCCTACCTGGATGCCCACGGCGAGCCGCGCCAGCCCGCCGACCTGCAGGCCCACCGCTGCATCGTGATCCGCGAGAGCGACGAAACCTATGGCAGCTGGCGCCTGAGCCGGCGCACGCGCCAGGGCCTGAGCGAGCACAACATCAAGGTCAACGGCGTGATGAGCACCAACGACGGCGCAGCGGCCCTGGCCTGGGCGCTGGACGGCCACGGCATCCTGCAGCGCTCGCTCTGGGATGTGGCCGCGCCGCTGGCCGCAGGCGCGCTGCGCGAGGTCCTGCCTCAATGGCAGTTGCCTGCGGCCGACATCTACCTGGTGCACGCAACGCGCAGCGAGATGTCGGCCAGAATCCGCGCGCTCACCGGCTTTCTGGGCAACTGGTTTGCACAACGGCCTGAGCCGGACATGGCGCCCGCCTGAGCCCGGGCGCAATCTGCAACCTCGGCGGCAGACAGGCTGTCATGCGCGTTCACCCCGCGCAGCGCAGGCCATGCGAACATGGCTCGCAACGACAACCACCACACCCAGGAGACAAGACACATGGCCACTGCCCGCTACCCCCAGCCCGAACTGTCCAGCCTGCCCGAGGACATCCGCACCCGCATCCTTGAAGTGCAGGAAAAGGCAGGCTTCATCCCCAACGTCTTCCTGGCCTTTGCGCGCCGCCCTGCCGAATGGCGCGCCTTCTTCGCCTACCACGATGCCCTCATGCTCAAGGAAGAAGGCAGCCTGACCAAGGGCGAGCGCGAGATGATCGTCACCACCACCAGCGCGGCCAACCAGTGCCTGTACTGCGTGGTGGCCCACGGCGCCATCCTGCGCATCTACGAAAAGCAGCCCTACGTGGCCGACCAGGTGGCCGTCAACTACCGCAAGGCCGACATCAGCGCCCGCCAGCGCGCCATGCTGGACTTCGCCATGAAGGTCTGCGAACGCAGCCATGAAATCTGCGAGGCCGACTTCGAGGCGCTGTACCCGCATGGCTTCGACGACGAGGACATCTGGGACATCGCCGCCATCACGGCCTTCTTCGGCCTGTCCAACCGCATGGCCAGCTTTGCCGGCATGCAGCCCAATCCCGAGTTCTTCCTCATGGGGCGCGTGCCGCGCGAGAAGAAGTAGGCTGGCCGACCTGCGCCCCCTGGCGCGCCGCAGCACCCTCGACCAAACCCCGGCATATCTCCCCCACCTGCCCCACGGCCCCCAGCAGGCGCGGCGTGGGCTCGTTGGCGCAGTTCAGGCGCAGGTGGTTGGGCAGATCCGAGCGCGATGAGAACAGCGGGCCGGGGCTGACGCCAATGCCCAGCTCCAGCGCGCGGCGGTGCACCTCCAGTGCATTCACCTGGCGCGGCAGTTCCACCCATAGCAGAAAGCCCGCGCGCGGGGCCGAGACGCGGGTGCCGGGCGGAAAGCTGGCCTCGACCCTGGCCGTGACGGCCTGCACCCCGGCCTGCACGCGGGACTTGAGACGGCGCAGGTGCCGGTCGTAGTCGCCGCTGGCCAGCACCTCGCTCACGGCAGCCTCCAGCAGCGGCGCACCGGCCCAGTCGCCCGCCAGGCGCACCTGCAGCACCTGGGCATGGAAGCGGCCCGCCGCAATCCAGCCCACGCGCCAGCCCGGCGCCAGGGTCTTGGAAACCGAGCCGCAGTACAGCACGTTGCCGCTGGCGTCGAAGGCCTTGCAGGCCGGCGGGCGCTGGCCGTCGCCTGCAAGGTCGCCATAGACATCGTCTTCGATCAAGGGAATGCCCGCCCGCTCCAGCAGCGCCACCAGGGCCTGCTTGCGCTCCACCGGCATGCTGGCGCCCAGCGGGTTCTGCACGGTGGGCGATGCCAGCACGGCAGCCGGCCGGTGGCGGGCAATGGCCTCGGCCAGCGGCTCCAGCAGCAGGCCTTCGCGGGGATCGGTGGCGATCTCCAGCGCCTTCAGGCCCAGGTCCTCCAGCAGCAGCAGGCTGCCGAAATAGGCGGGCCGCTCTACGGCCACGACATCGCCGGGCTTGCACACGGCGCGCAGCGCCAGCCGCACGGCCTGGGTGGCGCCAGCCGTCAGAACAAGGTCATCGGGGCCGAAGCGCGCACCCCATTGCGCGGCCCGGGCTGCGATCTGGCCCCGCAGGTCGGCACGGCCCGGCGGCATGCTGTAGGTCTGCCCGTGCGCGTCCAGGCGGCGCCCGGCGGTCTGCAGCGCGCGCTGCAGCCGGGCCGTGGGCAGCCAGGCCGGATCGGGCAATGCCGCACCCAGCGGGATCAGGCGCGTGTCGGGGCTGCTGAACAGCGAGCGCGCCAGGGCCGACAGGGTCACAGGCACGGGGCGTGACGACGGGCGGGACGCCTGCAGCGCCGCGCCGCCGGTTGCCTGCCGCACAAAGTAGCCCGAGCGCGGGCGCGCCACGATCAGGCCCTCGGCCTCCAGGCAGCGCAGCGCCTCCAGTGCGGTGGGCAGGCTGACCTGTTCGCGCTCGGCCAGGCTGCGGGCGGAGATCAGCCTGTCGCCGGGGCGCAGTGCGCCGCAGGCCAGCGTCTGGCGCAGGGCCTGGGCAATGCGGCGGTACTGGGGCAAGGGTTCGTTGGTGGTGGGCATGCCAATCTGTACAGGTCAGTTTTCCTGAATTCTGCTTATACAGGCATTGGCTGCCCGGATTTATCGTTGCAGCCATCAAACAACCCGAGGAAACCCATGCAAGCCAGCAATTTCGATCTCCAGGCCTACTTCCGCCGCATCGGCTTCAGTGCCGGGGACTCCGCCCAGGCGAATGCCGCCACCCTGCATGCGTTGATGCGCCAGCAGCTGTTTTCCGTGCCTTTCGAGAACCTCGACGTGCAGGCCGGCAAGATCGTCTCTCTGGTGCCCGAAGACATTGCGGGCAAGATCCTCGGCGGCGCCCGGGGCGGCTACTGCTACGAGGTGAACGGCCTGTTCGCCATGGCGCTGCAGGCCCTGGGCATTGCCTACCGCTTTGTGGCGGCGCGGCCCATGTTCTACCCTGCCCGCCGCCCCCGCACCCACATGGCCCTGGTGGCCGAGGTCGAGGGACGGCGCTGGCTGTGCGACCTGGGCTTTGGCAGCTACGGCATACGCGCCCCCATGGCCCTGGACGAGCTGGACACCGAGGTCCGCCAGGACGGCGACACCTTCCGCCTGAGCCTGGACGACCAGGGCGAGTACCTGCTGCAGGCCCGCGTGGACGGCGAATGGGCCAACCAGTACGCCTTCAACCTGTCGCCCCAGGAGTGGGTGGATTTCGCCCCTGCCAACTACCTGAACTCCACGCACCCGGATGCCATCTTCGTGCAAAAGCGGGTGGTGGTGCTGCACCAGCCGGCCGGCCGCATGATCCTGGTGGGCGACGCGCTCAAGACCGTCACGGCCAGCGGCACCGAGACCAGGCAGCTGGCCCCTGATGAAATCCAGCACGTGCTGGGCAGCCTGTTCGGGCTGGCGACCGAGCGCCAGGCGGCTGCCGTGTGCTGACCCTCTAAGCTCGGCGGGTCGAATCCCGCTCGATCAGCTCGAACCCTAGGTCGAACGCCGAGCGCCCGGCACTGTGGCCCTTGCAGCGTGCCAGCACGAGTTCGGCGGCCAGGCGGCCTATGCCCGGTCCGTCCACATGCACGGTGGTCAGCGACGGCAGCAGGTGGGCCGCGAAATCGGCATTGCCGAAGCCCGAGACGGCCAGGTCCACGGGCACGCGCAGGCCGCGCGCCTGGGCTTCCACCAAAATGCCGTGGGCCAGCATGTCCGAGCTGCAGACCACGGCCTGCAGATCGGGCTGCTGCGCCAGCAACTGGCCCAGCGCCTGCCGGCCCAGCTCCAGGCTGCCGGGCGCGGACACGGTGACCGTGGGCACCTCGCGGCCCCAGGCTGCGAGAAAGCCCTCGCGCCGCTGCTGGGCCCGGTGGTCGCTGCCCGTGGCCATGCCCACGCGCTGCAGGCCGCGCGAGAGGAAATAGCCGGCCAGCGCGCTGCCCACCTTGAGGTGGGAAAAGCCCACCACCATGTCCAGCGGCCGGTCGCTGAAGTCCCAGGTTTCCACCACGGGAATGCCGGTCCTGCGCAGCCGCTCGCGCGCCTTGTCGGACTGCACCAGGCCCATCATCACAATGCCGTCGGGCTGGCGCCCGATCATGGCGTTGAGCACCTCTTCCTCGCGCTGCTCGTCGTAGAAGGTCTGGCCCAGCAGCAGTTGATAGCCCTCCTGCGCCAGCGTGGCCGTCAATGACTGCACCGTGGGCAGGAATTGCGACACCGACAGCGCAGGCACCACGCCGGCCACCATGCGGCTGCGCCTGGACTTGAGCCCCCCCGCCAGCAGATTGGGGATATAGCCCGTGGCCTCCACGGCCTGGCGCACGCGCTCGCGCGTCTTCTCCGAAACGATGGAAGGATTGCCCAGTGCGCGCGAGGCGGTGATCAGCGAGACGCCGGCCGCCTCGGCCACGTCGTGCAGCGTGGCGGGCCTGGGTGGTGTGGGTGTGTTCATGGGCAAGCGCGATCGCGGGCTGGTATCGGGGACGGGCCTGAAGATAGCAGACCGCCCTCCACGCACGGGTGCCAGGCCTGCCCTGCATCGCAGAAATCGTGATTGACAGCCAAAATGACAACGATATCATTTTGCTGAAAGCGCAAACCCTTGCATCTACAAATTGGCATCGGCGCTTTTTCATTTCCCCGGAAATGACAACGATGTCATTCACAAATCAGGAGACAAGATGAATCACATTCTTCGTGCCATGGCGCTGGCCCTGGCCGCGCTCGCTGCCTTTTCTGCCTCGGCCCAGGCCTGGCCAGACAGGCCCGTCACCCTGGTCGTGCCCTTCCCCGCCGGCGGCTCCACCGACCAGGTCGCGCGCGCCGTGGCGCCCAGGCTGGGCGAAAAGCTCAGGCAGTCCTTCGTGGTGGAGAACAAGGCCGGCGCCACGGGCACCATCGGCGCAGCCTTCGTGCAGCGCGCGGCGGCGGACGGGCAGACCTTTCTCGTCACCTCGCTGGGCCCGCTGGTCATCGTGCCCCACCTGATCAAGAACCTGCCCTACGACGCCCTCAAGGACTTCGACCTGATCACCGTGGCCGTGCAGTCGCCCAACGTGCTGGTCGTGCCTGCCGCCTCGCCGCACAGGAGCGTGGCCGACGTGGTCGCCCACCTCAAGGCCCATCCGGGCAAGATGAGCTTTGCCTCGGCCGGTCACGGCTCCAGCGACCACCTGACGGCCGAACTGTTCTGGCAGCAAACGGGCACCCAGGGCGTGCACATCCCCTACAAGGGCGGCGCGCCCGCCCATGCCGACCTGATCGGAGGCCAGGTCGATGCCTCGTTCCAGAACATCAATGCCGTGATACAGCACATCCGGGCCGGCAAGATGCGCGCCCTGGCCGTGACCAGCCCGCGCCGCTCGCCCGTGCTGCCGGACCTGCCCACGCTGGCCGAGGCCGGGGTGAAGAACGTGGAGGTCGCCTCCTGGCAGGCCATCGTCGCGCCCAAGGGCCTGCCGCCTGCGCTGCGCGACAAGGCCCATGCGGCCTTTGTCGAGGCGCTCAACGATCCCCGGGTGCGCGAGCAGTTCGTCTCCATCGGCTACGAGATGGTGGCCGGCACCCCCCAACAGTTCGCCGAGTTCCAGCGCCAGGAATACGCGCGCTGGAAGACGGTCATCGAGTCCGGAAAGATCAGCATCGACTGATGCCTGCCCCTGACATTTTTCCAACCACCGCACTCCCGCAGCCATGACTTCTTCCGCGCTCTCCGAAACCACCAGCCAGGACCGCATCCAGTGGATACGCCTGTCGTCCTGCTACCTCCCCCTGGCCCGGCCCATCAGCGATGCCAAGGTGCTCACGGGCCGCCAAAAGCCCATGACCGAGGTCGCCATGCTGTTCGCCGAGATCCAGACCCGCGACGGCCACCGGGGCCTGGGCCTGAGCTACGCCAAGCGCGCAGGCGGCCCCGGCCAGTTCGCCCATGCCAGCGAAATCGCGCCCACCCTGCTGGGCGAGGACCCCAGCGACATCGCACGGCTGTGGACACGCATGTGCTGGGCCGGCGCCTCCGTGGGCCGCAGCGGGCTGGCCGTGCAGGCCATCGCGGCCTTCGACGTGGCGCTGTACGACATCAAGGCGCGCCGCGCGGGCCTGTCGCTGTCCAAGCTGCTGGGCTCGCAGCGCGAGTCCGTGCGCTGCTACAACACCTCGGGCGGCTTTCTGCACACGCCGCTCGATGAGCTCAAGCGCAACGCCAGCGCCTCGCTAGAGCGCGGCATTGGCGGCATCAAGCTCAAGGTGGGCCAGCCCGACTGCGCGCTGGACATACGGCGCGTGGAGGCCATGCGCGCCCACCTGGGCGATGCCGCGCCCATCATGGTCGATGCCAACCAGCAATGGGACCGCCCCACGGCCCAGCGCATGTGCCGTGTGTTCGAGGAATTCAACCTGGTCTGGATCGAGGAGCCGCTGGACGCCTACGACCACGAAGGCCATGCCGCACTGGCCGCGCGCTTCGACACGCCGATCGCCACCGGCGAGATGCTGACCAGCGCCGCCGAGCACGGCGATCTCATACGCCACCGCAGCGCCGACTTCCTCATGCCAGACGCGCCGCGCGTGGGCGGCATCACGCCCTTCCTGCAGATCGCCGCCCAGGCCGAACTGGCCCACCTGAGCCTGGCGCCCCACTTCGCCATGGAGCTGCACGTGCACCTGGCCGCCACCTGCGCCAACGAGCCCTGGGTGGAACACTTCGACTGGCTGGAGCCGCTCTTCAACGAACGCCTGGACATCGCCGATGGCCGCATGCTCGTGCCCACGCGCCCCGGCCTGGGACTGAGCCTGAGCGAGCAGGCGCGGCGCTGGACGCGCGAAAGCGTGGAGTTCGGGGAGCGGGGTTGAGGGCAGCTGCGAACGGCTGAGGGCCTGGGTACACCCGGTACCTCAGGCCTTTCACATATATTGATTGGCTAAATGGAGTGGACTGTGGACAGCCAGACCAAGACAGCGGCTGCGCATGCCGAGCCGAGCCGGGCCGGGCCAGTCGACCCTCACAACCTCAACAGACGAAATTTGGGAGCTGACTTGATGCGCGTGGCCTTGCTTCTTTTGGTTCCAGCCATCGCCGGATGCACCCCCGACACGAATCCCGCAGGTGGCGCTCGCACGCAAGTGCAGCGCGACGTTGAAAGCTATGCCATCGCAAGCTGCCTGACCCAGCAGGCCGAGCCCTATCTCAAGGACCAAGGAGATGCCTGGGCATCCGTCATCGTGCAGCGCATGCACGGGAATATCGAAGTGCTGGCGGGCATTGCCGAGCAGGTGCAGCAAGAGAACGCCAAGGGCGCCAACGGCGATGTGGCCATCATGCGCGACGAAACCCGTCCCGGACAGGGCAAGCCATTGCCCGTGCTGCACTGTGGCGAGGTGATCGACCGGCCCACCGTGCGTGCTGCGATTCAAAAGGCGATTGCGGCACTGCGCCCGTCCTACGAATCCAGGTAGGCCAGGCCGTTTCCCGAAAATCCGGACTGGGGCGGGCAACCAGCCCCTACCCATCCAGCCCGTACTTGCGGATCTTGTCGTGCAGGGTGGTCTTGGGCATGGACAGGGCTTCGGCCGTGCGCGCCAGGCTGCCGGCGTGGCGCCGCAGGGCGTCGGCGATGAGGGCGCGCTCGAAGGCCTCGACAGCGGCGGACAGCGGCCGGGGCGCGGCGTCCTGCGCGGGGGTGCCGGCCGGCTGGCCGAAGGGGGGCGAGCCGGTCTCGATGCCCAGCACCGTGCGCTCGGCCACGTTGCGCAGCTCGCGCACGTTGCCGGGCCAGTCATAGCCCAGCAGTTGCTGCACGCGCGCGGTGGTCAGCTCGGGCACGGGCCTCTGGTGGCGCGCGGCGCCCTGCAGCGCGAAGTGCTCGAACAGCAGCGGCACGTCCTCGCGCCGCTCGCGCAGCGGCGGCAGCGAGACGGTGGCCACGTTCAGGCGGTAGTAGAGGTCGGCGCGGAACAGGCCCTGCCTGCTGAGTTCGAGCAGATCCACCTTGGTGGCCGCGATCACGCGGCAGTCGATGGGGATCAGGGTGTTGGAGCCCAGGCGCTCCAGAACGCGCTCCTGCAGCACGCGCAGCAGCTTGATCTGCATGGGCAGGGGCATGCTCTCGATCTCGTCGAGGAACAGCGTGCCGCCGCTGGCGTGCTCCAGCTTGCCGATGCGCTTCTTGCCCGCGCCGGTATAAGCGCCGGCCTCGCTGCCGAACATTTCGCTGTCGAACAGCGTGTCGGGCAGGCCGCCGCAGTTGACGGCCACGAAGTTGCCATCGCGCCGTGCGCTGGCTTCGTGCAGGCAGCGCGCCACCAGTTCCTTGCCCGTGCCGGTCTCGCCCTGGATCAGCACATCGGCCGCGCTCTGCGCCAGCCCCGTGAGCATCTGGCGCAGCTGGCGCATGTTGGGCGCGCGGCCTATCAGCCGGTGCTCCAGGCTGTCGCGCTGGTCCAGCTGCTGACGCAGCGCCCGCACCTCCAGCACCAGGCGGCGGCGCTCCAGGGCGCGACGCACGGCGCCGACCAGGGTTTCGGGGGCGAAGGGTTTCTGGATGAAGTCCTGGGCGCCGTCCTTCATGGCCTGCACGGCCATGGAGATGTCGCCGTGGCCGGTGATCAGCACCACGGGCAGTTCCGGGTCCATGGCCACCAGTTCGCGCAGGAAGGCCATGCCGTCCATGCGCGGCAGGCGGATGTCGCTGACCACGATGCCCGCGAAGTCGCGCGACAGGCGCCGGCGCGCCTGCTCGGCGCTGCCCACGCTTTCGCAGGCGATGCCTTCGAGCTGCAGAGCCTGCTCGCAGCCGAGCACGATGTCTGGGTCATCCTCGATGATCAGGACTTTGAGGGCGTCGGTCATGGTGTGTCGGCAGAAGGTGTGGAGGGAGCCAGGGCCAGGCTCAGCGTGAAGACGGCGCCGCCGCCCGGATGGTTGCTGCCCGTCAGCGTGCCGCCGCATTCACGCACGATGCCGGCCGACAGCGCCAGCCCCAGGCCCAGGCCCACGCCCTCTTCCTTGGTGGTGAAAAACGGCTGGAACAGATGGGCCTGCGCAGCTTCGCTCAGGCCCGGGCCGTGGTCGCGCACGGTGACCTGGGCGCGGCCATCGGCCACGGCGCAGGCCAGCTCCAGGCAGGGCGCGGGCTGGCCGCGCATGGCGTCCAGGGAGTTGTTGATCAGGTTGATCAGCACCTGCTCGATGCGGTTGCGGTCGCACCAGGCCACGGCCTCGGGCACGCCGTCATCGCGCAGGATGCGGGCGCCGGTCTCGGCCACGCGCGACTCCATCACGGCCAGCGCATTGTCCAGCGCATGCGCCAGCGGCACGGCCTGGCTGGCGCCGCTGGACTTGCGCGCAAAGTTGCGCAGCTGGCCGGTGATGCGGCCCATGCGGTCGGCCAGCTGCGCCATGCGCTCCAGGTTCACGCGCGTGGTTTCGGTATCGCCGCGCTCCAGAAAGCGCTGGCTGTTGCCGGCCAGGGTGCGCAGCGCCGTCAGCGGCTGATTGAGTTCATGGGCCACGCCCGTGGACAGCTGGCCTATCACGGCCAGCTTGCCGGCCTGCACCAGTTCGTCCTGGGCGGCGCGCAGCGTGGCCTCGGCGTGGGTGCGCTCGGCTACCTCGGCCTGCAGCGCCTCGTTGGCGGCCGACAGGTCGGCCGTGCGCTGCTCCACCTTGCGCTCGAGCTCGTCGTGCGCGGCCTGCAGCGCCTCGCGCGCGGCCAGCCGGTCGCGCAGGTGGCGGCGGCGCTCGTTGACCATCATGGCCAGCAGCAACACAAAGGCCGCGCCCACGGCCGCGGCCAGCGCGCGGCTCTGGGCCAGCTGGTCGACCTGCTCCAGGTGCGAGAGCACGGTGATCGTCCAGGGCGTGCCAGGCAGCTGGCGCGACTGGGCCAGGAAGCGGCCGCTGACCGGGTAGACCGAGCCTGGCGATTCCTCGCCATGACGGGCAATGCGCACCAGGCGCGCGCCCTGGCCCAGGTCGCGCAGCACCTGCAGGCCCAGCGGCTCCAGCGCGCGGCGGTTGTACTGGCGCGTGTGGTCGAAGGCGGCGCGCGTGCCCTCGTCCAGCGTGCGCAGAGTGGTGAATTTCCAGTCGGAGACCGTGCCCAGGATGACGACGCCGTTCTCGTCGCCCACCAGCACGGGTGCCTCCACCGTGGACCACGATTGCTCCAGCTGGTCCAGGCTGACCTTGACCACGGCCACGCCCAGGGTGTGGGTGTCGTCGCCCAGGGTGGAGGCCAGGTAGTAGCCGGGCTCGCCGCGCGTGGTGCCTATGCCGAAGAAGCGCGCGCTGCCCGTGGCCATGGCCGTGCGGTAGTAGGGGCGAAAGCTCAGGTCCTCGCCCATGTAGCTGTCGGTGCGCCGCCAGTTGCTGGAGGCCACGACGTGGCCGCGCGCATCGACCAGGTAGGCGGTCAGCGTGCCCGCGCGGTCGTTGAGCTGCTCCAGGTAGGCGTTGACGCGGTTGGTGAGCTGCTCGTCGCCGGGCTCGGCCAGCAGCCTTTGCACATTGCCTTCCAGTGCCAGCACGTCGGGCAGGAAGGCATATTTGCCGATCTCGCGCTGCAGGCTGGCGCCGTACAGCTCCAGCCGGTGCATGCCCGTGGCACGCAGATCGGCGATGCCCAGCCGCTGCGCCAGCAGGTACGCACCCCAGCCGCTCAGCCCGCTCAGGGCAAGCCACAGCAAAAGCAGGATGAGCTGGCGCAGGGGGCGGCGGGCGGGCATGGTGAAGGCACCGATGTTATCAGTGCCCCCCCGCGCCGCCTGGGCCTCAGGCCGAGACAGCGGGCCGCCCTTGCTCGGAATGGTCCGTGGGCAGCAGGGACTCGTCGTCATCCGTGGCCGCGGTCGGATCGACGGCGCCTTCCCACTTGGCCACCACGGCCGTGGCGATCGCATTGCCCAGCACATTGGTCAGGGTGCGGCCCATGTCCAGGAAGTGGTCGATGCCCAGGATCAGCAGGATGCCCGCCTCGGGCAGGCCGAACATGGGCAGCACGGCGGCCACCACCACCAGCGATGCGCGCGGCACGCCGGCAATGCCCTTGCTGGAGACCATCAGCACCAGCAGCATGGTGATCTGGGCCGTCAGCGTCATGTCGATGCCGTAGGCCTGGGCGATGAAGATGGCCAGGAAGGTGGTGTAGACCATCGAGCCGTCCAGGTTGAACGAGTAGCCCAGCGGCAGCACGAAGCCGATGATGCGCGGCTTGATGCCGAACTTCTCCAGCTGCTCCATCAGCTTGGGATAGGTCGATTCGCTGCTGGCCGTGGAAAAGCCCACCAGCAGCGGGCCGCGGATCAGGTTCAGCAGGCGGAAGATGTCACGGCCCAGCACGCAGTAGCCGGCCACGATCAGCAGCACCCACAGCGTGGCCAGGGCCAGGTAGAAGCACAGCATGAACTTGCCGAACACCGACAGCATGCCCAGGCCATGGATGGTGATGGTGCCAGCCACGGCACCGAACACGCCCACGGGGGCGAAGCGCATCACGTAGTCGGTGACCTTGAGCATGATGTGGACCACTTCGTCCATCAGGCCCACCATGGAGCGCGCGGCCTGGTTGTGCAGGTTGCCCAGCGCAATGCCGAAGAACAGCGCGAACACCAGGATCTGCAGCACCTCGTTGGTCGCCATGGCCTCGAAGATGTTCTTGGGGAACACGTGGGCGATGAAGTCCTTGAGGTTCAGCGCCGAGGTCTTGAGGTTCAGGCCCTCGGCCGACGACGGCAGGGCCACGCTCAGGCCATGGCCGGGCTGCAGCACGTTCGCATAGATCAGGCCGATGGCCAGCGAGCAGAACGAAGCCACGATGAACCAGCCCAGCGCGCGGCCGCCGATGCGGCCCACGGCCTTGGCGTCGCCCATGTTGGCCAGGCCCGACACCAGGGTGGCGAACACCAGGGGCGCGATGATCATCTTGATCATGCGCAGGAAGACATCGGTGAGGATGCCGAAGTAGCTGGCGATTTCCTTGGCGGCCTCGGGCGTGGGTGCGTAGCTGTTGCAGGCATAGCCCACCAGCACGCCGAGGACCATGGCCACGAGCACCATGGTGGTCAAGCGGTTGAATTTCATGCGGATTTTTTCGTTGGACGTATTTCGGTCTTGCAAGCGAGCCCGGCCACCACGGCTGCCGGCCACGGGCCGGATGCCACAGCGAAGACGGGCTTGTCTCCCTGCATACACAACCACGATGCACGTGGCCTGCGCCTGACAGTGCACAGACCGTGCCAGCCGCATCCGGCCCCTGCACCCCGCGCTAACTGCTTGATTCGCCTATATCGACCTTACTTTTATGCATAAGGTGGCACGGAAATCCGAACGATGGAACGCCTGCATCGTTCGGAAAACCGGATGACTGGGCATGCCGCCTCCGACCTGCCTGTGCACCCTGTCCACACTTCTTTTTTTTGGGGTGGCGCTGGGCCGTGGACCTGACGAGCACCGTCGCCACGGGACGCCCTTGATTCCGGGACAAGCGCGCTTGCCGATCGAATCGCCAACCGACCCAGCGTGATATGGATGGCTTGATATGCCAGCAATGCGGCCCATCGCTGTCATGGCACAGCCAGTACTCCGACGAGGGCGCCTTGATCTCGTTGGCGCAGGGAACGCAGGATTCGGAATTTGCGGCGGGCGGGTAGCGGTATGCGAATCGGGGCTTGGATGGTGTGGCTAGGTTGTGGGTTTGGTGGATTGAGGAGCAGGGACTGGTCTCGGCCAATTTGTGGCGACCAACGACGCAAATCGGCCAGTAGCAGCCAATCAGGCTAAGGGAAATCAGTCGTTAACCATTTGAATTAGCAGTCCAGTCATCTACGTTGACTCAATAAACAGTTGGGATTATTACGAGAATTCAACTGAGAATTTGAAAGGGTGCGATGTCAATCCAAGATACCGACCCTTCTTATTAAGCGTAAAGTAGACAGTAAACCCTGTGTAACTATATTCGTTTTTATTGCTGTCTGCCTCAAAACCAAGTTCCACGCGAAAGTCAGCGTCTTTCTCGGATTGAAATGGACCAACAACTATCGAGTTGAGAAACCATTCTCCACTGTCTTTCATAAAAGACTCCAGTAGTGCAATCGATTTTTTCTTTATTAAAAAATATTCAGAAATTATTATCTTCGCGTCTTCAAGAGCCGCGATACTGGGCGCCTCATCGGTACCATAAAGAAATAACTCTGTCCCATCTTCTGTTTGCGAAAACCATGCATTTGTTCCTTTTTCTTTTTTCAATTTATCAAGATTAAACATGCAGAGGTGATTTTAGTAGTAAAAGATGAAGAATAATACATTGCACTGGCCCCTAACGCCATACAAGTCTAGTCGGCGCTCTTTCTATGCCTTCACAATGACTGCTTAACGGCGGACCAATGAAGGTCTCCTGTGGGTCGAACAGCGACAGTCAAAACTCAGCCAATAGCTGCATCCACCATCCGCAGCAGCCCACGCCATCGCTGCAAATCTCCGCCCCGAAAACGGGGCACTCCCCTCCCCGCCCGCGCTATCATCCGCACCGGCCCCCTGTCACGGGGCCGGTGCTTCAAAACACCTTCACCACACAGCGGCTGAGCCTTCCCGAAAGAAGGCCTCGTCACGTCTGAACACCTGGCAAGTGGGCTCCCGCCCGCTCGTCCAAACGGTTACGGGCGGGATGGGGCTGTCCGCAAGGCTGCCCGCACGTCTGTGTGCGTGTTTTGAACATCCCGTCCACCTTTTCCGTGCTTCAAAACGCGGGATTGGCGGTTTCAAATCTCACACAGGAGTACGGAACCATGAACGCCGTTTCTCTCGCACTCGCCTGCGCGCCCTCTCTTGGCGCCGCCCCTTCCACACGGAGGGCCAAGGCATGAACCCCACCACCCAACCCACCACCGCCAAGGACAGCCACACCACGCGGCAGCTGTCCAATGCCCTCACCCAGGTGGACCATCTTGTGCAGCAAGGCTGTGCAGAGATCTCCTCCATCGCCCAGCTCGCCCTGGCATGGCTGGAGACGCCCAAGGGCCATCGCCACATGGATGTGGTGGCCCGCGCCCTGCAAAGCATCCGCGACAGCGCCGAGACGCTGGCCGACTACGCCGGCACCGAGGCCCAGGCCATGGGCTGCGGGTTTGAAGACGCGGCCGAGATGCGCCGCGCCGAAGCGGCCGAGGCAGCCGCCAAAGCTATGGCGCAACTGTTTGAACGCCGGCCGGTGCCCGGGCAGAACGGCAGCAGCGGCTGATGCTCCGGCGCCTGTAGAGGGGCCCGCTCTCCCAGGGTCCCGCACCGTGTCTTCACCCGGTGCATCAACCCTGCCTCAACCCTGCGCCTGAGGCCCCAGGCGAAAAACGCTCACGGACTGCACAAGGTCATGCGCCTGCTGGCGCAGGCTCGTGGCTGCCGCCGCCATTTCCTCCACCAGGGCCGCGTTTTGCTGCGTCGCCTGGTCCATCTGCATGACCGCATCGCCCACTTGTGCCACGCCGCTGCGTTGTTCGGCGGAAGCCGCGCTGATCTCGCCCATGAGGCTGGTGACGCTGCGTATGCTCGTCACCACTTCAGCCATGGTGCCCCCCGCGCGGTCGGCCAGCACAGAGCCCTGTTCGACCCGCTCGACGCTGTCGGAGATCAGGGCCTTGATCTCCTTGGCCGCCGCCGCGCTGCGGCCGGCCAGGCTGCGGACCTCGGAGGCCACTACAGCGAAGCCGCGGCCCTGTTCTCCGGCACGCGCAGCCTCCACCGCAGCGTTCAGCGCCAGGATGTTGGTCTGGAACGCGATGCCGTCGATGACGTTGATGATGTCGGCGATGCGGCGCGAACTTTCACTGATGCCCTTCATCGTGTCCACGACCTGGGTGACCACCTCGCCCGCCTGCCCGGCCACGCCGCTGGCCTGCTGCGCGAGCGCGTTGGCCTTGCCCGCGCCATCCGCGTTCTGGGTCACGGTGGCTCCGAGCTGTTCCATGGAGGCCGCCGTCTGTTCAAGCGCGCTGGCCTGGCTCTCGGTTCGCGAGGACAGGTCGGTGTTGCCCTGGGCAATCTGCGTGCTTGCACTTGCCACGGATTCGCTGCCGCTGCGCACGACGGCCACGACCTGCGATAGCGCATCACTCATCTCGCCGAGGCTGCGCAGCAGGGTCCCCACTTCATCGTGGGTGGTGGCCTCCACCCGCTGCGTCAGATCCCCGCATGCCACCGCGCGTGCCACCTCGATAGCCCGGCCGATGGGGCCCGTGATGGAGCGCGTGACCCAGGTCCCCAGCAAGGCGGCCAGCACGACGGCCACCAGCGCGCCCCCCAGCTCGAACGCCAGCGTCATTGCCGCCAGCGACTCGGTGCGCGTCAAGCGCTCGGCCATGAGCTGCTCCTCCTCACGCACCAGGTCCGCCTGCAGTGCGCGCAGCCCATCCATGGCCGCCTTCTCGCGCCCCAGGGAGAACTCGCGAACCAGATCCTCGACCGTCGCCGTGCCGTCCTGAACTTGCCGCCGCAGCGCCTGCAGCGGCTGCACCGCCTGCACGAATTCACGGTGGCGCAGCCGGATTCCGTCGAGCCGGCGCTGCTGGGCGGGGTTGTCCTCGGTCAGGCGTACGGCCTCCTGCCAGGAGGCCTCGAACTCCTTGAGTCCTTCATCCCATGGAGCAAGAAAACGGGAGTCACCCGACAGGAGATAGCCCCGCGAGGCCGTCTCCATGTTGACCATGCCCGTGAGCATGCGCTGTCCCTGGGACATCACCTTGAAGGTGTGCTCGTTCCATTGCTGGGCCTCCTTGAGCCGGGACTGGCTGCTCACGGCCAGCGCGATGACAAGAAGAAAAATGGCGATGACGCATGCGAAGGCAGCTGCGAGACGGCGGGCCAGTGGCCAGTTGGACAAATTCATGATGATCATCGGTACGAACTGCGTGGCCGGAAAGACTGCACAAGGGCGCGGCGATCATGGTGTGAAGCCTCGCCTGCGCCTGGAGCCGTCATCTCCTGACCGGGATCTACAAAGCACTTGCGCCAGCGGCTGCCGGGTGGCGGCCAGCGGGCCTGCGCTTTGTTTCTCTATGTAATATATTGGACAAAACATATTTTTGTCCTAGACAATTCGCAAAATCCCTCAAAACATCCCGGCCATGACTGGACGTTTTGTCCCCTTCAGATCAATGACGCCACTTTCTGACCCCCTGCCTTTGGCGCCTGGCCCCGGGCTGCCCATCTCGGCCGTCGAACGCGAGACCGGACTTGCCAAGGACACCCTGCGTGTCTGGGAAAGACGCTACGGCTTTCCAAGGCCTGAACGGGATTCGGCAGGCGATCGCCGCTACCCGGCAGACCAGGTTCGACAACTGACCCTGATCCGGCGGCTCATGGATACGGGGCTGCGCCCCAGCAAGCTGATGGGCGTGGATCTGGACGGCCTGCAGACGCTGCTGGCCCGCGCCGACACCTCGCCGGGCAAGGATTTGTCCAGGACAAATTCAGAGAATGCAGCGGACTCTGACCGCTTCGCCCCCATGCTCAACGCCATTGCCGCCCATGATCCCGCCCAGCTCAGGCATTGCCTGAGCCTGGCCCAGTCGCGCATGGGCCTGGCCGGTTTCGTGACCACGCTCGTGGCCCCGCTGACCACGGCGGTCGGCGATTTCTGGGCACAGGGGCGTTTTGAAGTGTTCGAAGAGCACCTGTACACCGAGGTGCTCACCGGCGTCTTGAGGCAGGCAATCGCCTCCTTCCCCCCCCCTTCCCCGCCGCCCGCGCCCAAGGTGTTGCTGACCACGCTGCCGCAGGAGATGCATGGACTTGGGCTGCTCATGGTCGAAGCCCTGCTGGCCCTGGAAGGCTGCAACTGCGTATCGCTGGGCACCCAGACGCCCATCGGCGACGTGGCACAGGCCGCGCGGGCGCATCGCGCCGACATCGTGGGGCTGAGCTTCAGCAGCGCACACAACGGAGCGATGGCGCAGGCTTGCCTGGGCGAGCTGCGCAGCCACTTGCCGCCGGCCATCGAGTTGTGGGCCGGTGGAGCATGCCCGGCGCTTTATTCCAGCCCGGTCGCGGGCATGACGCCGGTGCGCCATCTCACGGATCTGCAACCGCTGGTCGCCCGATGGCGGCAGACGACAAGAACACCAAGGGCATACGCATGAACTTTCCCGCCCCCCGCCCTGTCTTCACCGCCAGGCGGCGCACCCTGCTGGCAGCGGCCCTTGGCGCCGGCCTGCTGGCCAGCGGTTGCGCCAGCATGCGCCCGCCAGGCTCGGTCACGCCCGTCTCACCGTTCGACCTGCAGCGCTACCAGGGCCTGTGGTACGAACTGGCACGGCTGGACCATGGTTTCGAGCGGGGCATGACCGATGTGACCGCCGAGTACACGCCGCAGGCAGACGGCAGCGTGAAGGTGGTGAACCGGGGGTTTTCCGTGCCCCGGGGCCAGTGGCAGCGCGCCGTCGGCAAGGCCTTGTTCACGGGCAAGCCGGACACGGCTTCGCTCAAGGTCTCCTTCTTCGGCCCGTTCTACGGCGGCTACCATGTGGCCGCCCTGGACCCTGACTACCGCTGGGCGCTGGTCCTCGGGCCGGACACGCAGTACTGCTGGATACTGGCCAGAGAGCCGAAACTGCCCCCGCAGACGCTGCAATCCATCGTCGCCAAGGCCGCGGAACTGGGCGTCGATACCGGCGCGCTGATCTGGGTCAGCCATGAGCGGCACCAGGAAGCGCACAGCCAGGAGGCCTTGTGAACGGTGCGCCCCCCGTCGCGGTGATCGGCGCGGGAATGGCAGGTTTGGCATGTGCACAGCTGCTGGCCGATGCTGGCTGCCGCGTGGATATCTTCGAGAAAAGCCGAGGCCCATCCGGGCGCATGAGCACGCGGCGCGCGCAGGATCCGCAGGGTGCGTGGCAGTGCGATCACGGCGCTCCATCGTTTGCGGCCCAGGACCCGGAGTTTGTGCAGGAGGTGCGCCAGTGGGAGCAGCACGGCGTTGTCGCCGCCTGGCGTCCGCGCGAAGTGCGCCTGCAGGGCAAAGACGTGGTGCCAGCAGATGCAGGCCCCGACCGCTGGGTGGGCGTGCCGCGCATGACCTCTCCCGCAGCGTTTCTTGTCCAGCGGCTTGCACAACAGGGGCATGGCGCACGGCTGCACCTGCAAGCCACGGTTCAGCAGTTGCAGTACGAATCTGCCTGCTGGACTGTGCACTGTGCCGAACACGGGCAGATCGGATCGGAATACTGCGCCCTGGTTTTGGCAGTGCCTGCACCGCAGGCGGCAGCCTTGCTGGAGCCGGTCTCGCCCTATGCGGCGGCACTGGCTGCCAGCGCGCGCATGCAGCCTTGCTGGGTGGCCATGCTGCGCACCGACGCCCCCCTGCCGCTGGACTGGGATGCGGCAGAAATCACGGATGGCCCGCTGTGCTGGGTGGCACGCGACAGCGCCAAGCCAGGACGACAGGGGCCGCAAGTGCTGCAAGGACCTCAGACCTGGGTGCTGCATGCCAGTGCACGGTGGAGCCAGGATCACATCGAGTCGGACGCCGAATCCGTGGCCCGGCAACTGCTGCAGGCATTCGAGGCCCTGACCGGCCCACTGGCCGGCTCTCTGTCCCACCCTTTGCCAGGCGGCCTGCACGTCACTGCCCACCGTTGGCGCTATGCGCTGCCGGCGCCGCACCTGGTCAACCGCTGCTGGTGGGACGCGCCTGCGGGCCTGGGCCTGTGTGGCGACTGGATGTGCGGCGCAGGCGTCGAAGGCGCTTGGCTCAGCGGACGGGCGCTGGCCCGACGCGCCCTGGCCACGCTGACGCGCTGAACCACAGGAACGCCCGCACCATGCACAAGAAGCCCCACCTGCCCTCCAAGCTGTGTGCGTGCTGCGGTCTTGCGTTCACATGGCGCAAAAAATGGGCACGTGATTGGGACGAGGTCAAATACTGCTCGCAGCGCTGCCGCACCGCGCGACTGCCGCCTGATCCCACTCCCCCATCTGCAGGCCGTCAGCCAAGGCGCTGACCTCCAAGCGGGCCATGCGCCCCGCACATCCTGGAGCCCTGGATTGCCGCCAGGCCGGCCCCATAATGCGCCACCCCATTGCATCAAGGAATTGGCACCTATGTCTTCCGGCGGCTTTCACGTCCACGGCCCACACGATCACGAACTCGAACATGCTGCCCAGGGCGAGCATGGCCAAACCGCCCACCACGGCATCGGCGGCGGCAGCCTGACCAACCAGATCGCCATGTGCACGGCAGTCATCGCCACGGTGGGCGCCATCTTCGCGTACATGGGCGGCGCCACCCAGGCCAATGCCGGGCTGTACAAGAACGACGCAGCCATCAAGAAGACCGAAGCGGCCAACCAGTGGGCCTTCTTCCAGGCCAAGAGCACCAAGCAATCGCTGTCCGAGTTCGCGCGTGATCTGGCGACCACGGAGGACAGGCGGGCCGCCTACCAGGCCAAGGTGGAGCGCTACGAAAAGGAAAAGGACGACATCAAGCGCGATGCCGACCGCCTGGAAGCCGAGGCCCGGCAATGGGACGAGAAGTCAGAGATGCAGATGCACCTGCATCACCGCTGGGCGCAGGCCACCACCGCGCTGCAGGTCGCCATTGCCCTTGCAGCCATCGCGCTGCTGACCAAGAAGAAATGGCTGGAATACGCCATGCTCGGCGTGGCAGCGCTAGGCCTTGGCGTGGGCGGGCTGGCCATGCTGCACATCTAGAGCGTGTGGCAAAGCCGCAAAGCCGCATATCCGCCTTGGAAGGCAGCTGTGAAACAGCCCCCTGATTCCCCGGCCTTGCCCGCGGCTCAGTCTTCGCTGGGACGGGGGTAGCCTGCCTCTGCCCAGGCTTGCGCAGACGTCCGGGTGAGCTGATGGTCCGGCCTGACTCCCACCTTGGCCAGCTCGCTGCCGTCGGCGGCAGTGGCGGTGAGCGTGGCGCTGGGATTGTCCTCATCGGGCTCGATATCCAGAGAGACGGTCACGCGTGACCCGCCCACCACGATCTGCACATCCTTGTGCAACTGCGCTGCCAGATGCTGCTCATGCCGGCGCATCACCTCGTGCGCCGTCTTCACCAGCGTGTTGAAGGCGGAAACGTCCAGCGGCTTGGGATTTTTCTTGTCGCGGCCCATGGTCCACGGGCCGACCAGGCTTGGCTCCACCTGGCCGTCCTGGGTCATGGCAACGGCCCAGCCATCGTCGTCTTCATTCTTGATGACGCGGGCCTCCCAGCCGTTGTGATGCCAAAGGCGGTCTTCGAAGATTGAGACGACTTCTTGTTCGAGTTCTGCGGACATGTCCAGACCCTTCCCTTGTGGAAACTATCGAGCCCGAAATTCTACTGTCCATCCATACAGTTCGCGCGCAGGGGTCTATTCCCAAACCGTGGACTCCCAAGAGACGAAAATGCTTCCCGATGGCACCGGAGACGGCATGAACAACGACCTTGCACACCAGGATCCTGAACTGTTGCGCCGGCTGCTGCGCGCGAAGGACAGCATTGACGCCGCATCGCACGAGGCCTGGCCTGTCTGGCGACTGGCGCAGGTCAGTGGCGTGTCCGAAGCGCACTTCGCCCGGTCGTTCAAGCAGGCCTTCGGCAGTCCGCCGCACCGGTACTTGCTCACGCGGCGCATCGAGCGGGCAATGACGCTGCTGCGCGAAACCGATCTGGCCATTACCGACATCGCCTTTGATACAGGCTGGGCAAGCCTGGGCACCTTCGGGCGCACCTTCCGCGATATCACAGGCGACAGTCCCAGCGCAGTCCGGGTGCGCGCCCGGGCGACGATGCGCGAGCTGGGCCGCGTGCCCGCCTGCATCGTCAGCGCCGCGCACCGCCCCGACCTCACGACCGCAGTTTCGGAGAAGCGACGCCGGGCAACAAGCGATACAAACGAACCCGAACAACAGGAGATCCCATGATTCAAGGCGTTGAAGTGGTTGGTTTGTATGTGCGCGATCAAGACGAAGGACTCGCGTTCTATGTCGACAAACTCGGGTTCCGCGTCCACACGGACGTGGCAAACGGCGACTATCGCTGGCTCACGGTGCAGCACCCGGAACAGCCGTCGTTCCAGCTCGGCCTGTTCACACCCGGCCCGCCCGTGCTCGACGCAGCAACGGCGCAGGCAGTGCGCGCGATTGTGGCCAAAGGCGCCATGCCGCCCCTCGTACTGACCGTGGATGACTGCCGCGCGGCCTACGACCGAATGCTCGCAAGCGGGGTGGAATTCACGCAGGAACCCGTGGCACGGTACGGCACCGTGGACGCAGGCTTCCGCGATCCGTCGGGGAACGGGTGGAAGATGATCCAGGCGCGCCGCTAAGGGAGGCCGCCTTGAACTGGAACCACCGGATCCGGCAGATCCACCGCTGGCTGTCCGTCGCCTTCACGGTCACCGTCCTCGCCAACTTCATTGTCCGGGCGCAGGGGGAACCTCCCTCCTGGGTCAGCTACTCACCGCTGCCCCCGCTCTTTCTCTTGCTGTTGAGCGGTCTGTACCTCTTCGTGCTGCCGTACGTCTGCATGCGACGCAGTGGAACAAGGAAGCCAGGCGATGCGAGGTAGGTGTCTTGGCCCTTGAATGGCCGCCAGCACGCATTCTTCGACAAGGGCACGTCGCGCTCGCCGCAAATTGCCGCTGGAGCGAAGGGCTTGCGAGTACGATAAGCTTCAAGTCTTGTTGAAGGTCAAGGACCCCTTGCCGAAGGTTGCGCATGAACATTGGTGAACTGAGCAAACGCACAGGCCTGTCCACATCACGCATTCGTTTTTATGAGCAAAGCGGCCTGCTGCAAGCGGCTGAGCGTGGCTTGAATGGCTACCGCAGCTATCCGCCTGAGATGGTGCAGATGCTGGAGCTGATTGCGATGGCGCAGGGCGTGGGCTTCAGCCTGGATGAAATTCGTGCACTCTTGCCGCCCGGCCTGCAAGGCTGGGACCATGAGGCCGTCGTGGGCGCGCTGCGCCAAAAAATTGCCGATATCAAGGCCATGGAGAAAAAGCTGCAAACCAGCAAAAAGCAGTTGCAGGCTTTGTTGACCGATATTGAAGCGCGGCCAGACAACATGGATTGCCACGACAACGCACGCCGCGTGCTCTCACATGTACTGGCCCAGCAATCCGAATCCCTGGCCTCTGAAGCAGCGGCCGAAGAAAAAATGGGCAAGCTCATGCGCACAGGACACAAGAAGCGGGCAAGCGCGGCATAGGCCTGCGCCAGTTTGGCACGCGGCCCTAGCGCCTTGCCAGAGCCTGCACCACCTGTTTTGCAGTCGCTTTGGCCGACCCCGGGTTTTGCCCGGTGATGAGGCGGCCATCGGCCACCACATACGAGATAAAAGGCAGCAAGGCTTTTTGATAGCGCGCACCGCGCATCTTCATTTCCTGCTCCGCGTTGTAGGGCATGGACCGGGCCACTCCGGCCAGGATTTCTTCCGTCCATGAAAAACCCGTGACCCGTTTGCCTGCGACCAGCAAAGAGCCGTCGCTGAGCTGCGTATTGAGCAGGCCGCAGTAGCCGTGGCAAACCGATGCAACGATGCCACTTCGCTCCCAGATGCTGCGTGTGATGCGCTGCAGCCCCGCACTATCGGGAAAATCCCACATCACCGCATGCCCTCCCGTGAAGTAGATGGCATCGAAATCGTTCGCATCGATATCGGCAGGTGCCGCAGTGTTCGCCAGCACGGCCATGCGCGCGGGATCATCGAGCCAGGCTTTGGCCGAAGCATCGAAGAGCGGCCATTGGAGTGCGCGCGGCTCCAGCGGTACGGCGCCACCCAGCGGGCTCACCAGTTGCTGCGGGTACCCTTGCGCAGCAAACACATCCCATGCATGGGTCAGCTCCGACAGCCACAGCCCTGTGGCGTGCGCAGGGTCGTCGTAATGGGCGACATTGGTGACGACATGCAAGACACGTGGCGTACTCATGAAGACTCCTGCGCGATTTGCTTGAGGCCCTGTGCGTAGCTGGTGACAGCAAAGTCGGGAAAACGGCGCTTGAACTTGGACGAATCAAACACATTGTCGTGTGCGTAGCGTGGCAGCAGTTCACGCAGTTCGCGCACGGGCTTGGAGACCCAGCCAGCAACCACCATGGCCAGGTGGCTCAGTACCTTGTAGCGCGGCTCAACCCCAAAGGTTGCAGCCGCCAGGTTCACAAAGGCCTGATAGGTCAGCCGCTCATCCCAGCAGGGCAGATGCCAGGTCTGGCCATACGCATCTTGCGCATTGCCAATGGCTGCCATGGCGCGGCTTGCATCGGGCGTCCAGATCAGGGTGCGCAGCTTGTCGTCACGGACCGGCACTTTGGCCTTCTGGCCCGCCTTGAGCGGGCCGATCACCAGGGTGTTGGTGATGCTTTGGGTTTTGCCGGGGCCGTAGAACTCTGGCGCGCGGGCAATGGCGACGGGGATACCGCCACGCTGCATCTCGGCCAGCACCATCTCGGCCATCAAGGCGCGCACGCGCCCCTTGCGGCCCACCGGGGCAAAGGCGGTTTCCTCGGTCTGCCGCTGCGCGCTTTGCGGGTACATGTAGGTGTTGTCGAAGTAGACAAATTTGGCCCCCGCTGCCCGCGTGGCATCAAGTGCGTTGCGCAGCATGGCAGGAAATTGCCGCTCCCATAACTCGGTGTCTGGTGGCAGGCCAGCGGTGAAGTACACGACCTCGCTGCCACGCACGGCCTCCAGGGTTTGCGCGGAATTCATCAGGTCGGCAGACACCAGCTCGTCCGTATCGTTCACCTTGCGCGGCTTGCGGCTGACCAGGCGCAGGTTCTGCGTGTAGTTGCGCTGGAGCTCGCGCGCCAGCTCCACAGCGATCTGGCCATTGGCGCCCAAAATGGTTTGCATATCGATCCTTGCAGCATCTTGTGTGATGAGAGGATATGGAGCTTAAGCTTCAACTTGAGTTGAAGGTCAAGCGGCAAACTACAGATCCCTGATACCAGGTCAAAGACAAACCCGCCGGCTCGCTGGCTGTCTGCAAAACCCAGGCATCTCCATCCTGCCGGGGAGCCTGGGGCCTGGACACTGCGACCTGCTTTGGTGCACCTGGTGAAGGTCCGGTTCGGGCGCCTGTGCATGAGCCGCGATAGCGGACCTCCAGCAGTCGCCAGGCTGCATTGGCGTTCACTGTCATTGGACTCAGCCGCCTTCACACGCCCGTGTTGCCTCGGAGTGTTTCACCCCGCCCTGTCAAATGTTCTTCCCGTAGAACGGGACCAGCTTGGCCACCACGGCCTCAACGTATTCAGGGACCCAATAGGTTTCAATGTGGGTTGCGCCCTGGATCTTGAACAGCTCCTTGTCCTTGGCACCGCTGGCCTTGGCGAACGCCTCCTCGGTCATGTAGAGGCTGTCCGCCTTGCTGCCGGCAATCATCAACAAGGGTTGCTCGATCAGTTCGATCTGGTCAGTGGCGTCCCAGCGCATCAGGTCCAGCAGGCTGCTCGTCGTGTACTTGAAGGTCGAGCCGGGATGGGCATGCGTGCGCCAGTAGTACTCATAGCCCTGTCGGTACATCTCGAACGGCAGCGCTGCGATCTGCTCGTCCGTCATGTCCGCGTCGCCCGAGTAGAGGATCTTGCCACCGGCCACCTGCTGAGCACGGGCATCCGAGGCCTGCTTCAGGCGCTGCTGGATCGTGGATAGTTGCGAGTCTGCGAAACCGTTGCGGCGGACCCTGCCGGAGTTGAACATGCTCAGCGTTGCGACGGACTTGAAGCGCTTGTCCGTCTTCGCCGCTGCCAGCGAATAGCCGCCGCCACCGCAGATGCCGAGGAGGCCGAGACGATCCGCGTCGACGCCCGCGTAGGTGGTGATGAAGTCCGCCATGCCATGAATGTCCTCGATGCGGTTCATCGGCGTGTCCACTGAACGGGGCAGGCCACCGCTGCCGCCTTGATAGGCTGCATCGGCCGTGATCGCCACGTAGCCGTGCTCGGCCAAGCGTTGGGCATACAGACCGGCGGTCTGCTCTTTCACACCACCGTTGGGGTGTGCAACGACGACAGCGGGGTACTTCCTTGCCGGGTCGAAGTTCGCCGGCGTATAGACATTGGCCACGATGTCCAAGCCGCCGAGTTTGTACTTCACCGGGTGGATGTTCACCTTGCCAGGCAGGTTCTGCGTGATGGCGTCGCCATAGACGAGCGTGAAGGGGTTCTTCTTGTAATCGGCCGCTGTTGACGGCGAGGGAAGGGCCATGGCTGTAACTCCGAGGGCTGCTGCAGAAATTGCGATGGCCGAAGTGCCCAGGAACTCGCGGCGCTTCGTGTCAATGGATACGTGGGTCATGGGTCGTCCGATCTACTGAGACATCTGTGCGGTTCTTGCGAACCAGGCGAAAGGGTCCATCGAGCCTTTTCCTGGTGAGGAAGGAAGACACCAGGTCCGCGATCTGGACGTTGTTCAGGTCGGACATGATGAAGTGGGTGTTCCCGCGTATGCCCACCTCAGGCAGATGCACGAGCTGCGCATCTCCGCCGTGCCTGTTGACGGCGTCCACCCAAAGGCGAGCCATGGCGAGCCGGACGCGCCAGTTGTCCTGGCCGCGCTCGGTGGTGGGCTCAGTGGGGAAGTTGTCGCCGTAGTAAATGACGATGGGGATGCGGGTGAGCTTTTGGAAGTCTTGTGCCGATACAGCCTCCGGCGCCAGGGTTCCCGCAGCGCTGGGCATGGCGGCCGGCAGCTCCCCCGGCGGGAAGATGAAGCCGCTGCCCGGCTCGAACGCCACGACGCCCTTGACGTTGGCGCTCTTGATGGCTGTCAGCCAGCCAGGTCCGCCGCCCTGCGAGTGCGTGAAGAGGATGGCCGGGCCTGTCTTGGTGAAGAGCGCAGCCATCGCCTCGGCGATCACGTTGGCGTCATAGGCGCCGGTGTTCGGCGTCACCGAGCGCAGGAACTGGTTCAGTGTCTCCGGCTGGCGGTCGAACTGCACGTTGTCGAAATAGCTCGGCCACTTGCCAAAACGGAACTGGTCGAAGAACAGTTGGTCGTAGGGCGTCGGCTCGGTCGTCGTGGCGACGGTGCTGTTGCCGGCCCTGCCTCGGCGCGGCTGATCGACAAGGTAGACCGGGAAGCCGCGGCGCAGGAACAGGTTCTGGAAGCCCTCGCGGCCATCCGACGTCGTTTCCCAGCTCCGAGCCGACTGGAAGGCGCCGTGCAGCATCACGATGGGCAAAGGCCTCGGATTCTGCGGGACCTGATAGAAGGCGTAGAGGTGATCGCCGTGGAAGCTTTGCCCTGCGCTTGTCGGCTTGTCGTTGTCGTAGACGCCGGGCACCGTCTTCACAACGCCACCGACCGCGAAGCTGCCCTGGCGCTGAATGACCAGGGGCCTCGGCGAACTGTCCGAACGAGAGGCGCAGCCTGCCAGCGATACAGCCAAGACAAGTGCTCCTGCGCGGAAGATGCGGGTGATGCTCATCATCAGCCTTTGGATGCAGCGTCGAGGGCCTGCACGAGTGCGTCATTGGCGCGGGCTGCCACCTCGGGGCCGACCTCTTGCGCCAGCGCTTGGCTCAGCTGCCGCAGTTGCGATGCGGTCAGACCCACGCGCAGGCTGGCTTGCATGTGGGACCGCAGCTGGTTCTCTGCGCCCGGTGTCGCAGCCAGCGCTCCGACCGTGGCCAGCTCGCGGCTGCGCCAATCGAGGTTGTCGCGCTCGAAAATGTCGCCAAACAGGTGCGCCTGCAGAAACTGATTGATGATCGGCGCGAACTCGAACACCGGGCCCTGGACCGGTCCACCTGAAATCTTGGCCTGATTGGCCTGGCCGGCCAGCACCAACTCACGGCCGGTGGACACGGCTCGGCTGGGGTCGTGACCCGGAGCGTCCTGCAGGCCGCGCTGCTTGCGCAGCTCGACGACCTTGAGCAGTTCGCCGAGCGCATTGAGACTTCTGGGGAAGCCCGCGTAGGCATAGAGCTGCACCAGGACCTCCTTGGCCTCGCTGACTGTCATGCCCGCGTCCAGCCCCTGGTTCAGTGCCATGCCCAGCCGGGGCATGTCACTGATTGCCGTGAAGGCGGCCATGAGCGCAATGGCGCGTTGCCTGGGGCTCAGCGAATCGGACGCAGGCTGCACGACCTGCTGTGGCTTCTGTGGCTTCTGCGGCTGCTGTGCCCTCTGGCCGGCCATCGCGGAAAGGCCTGCGCTCACCACGGCGGCCTGGTAGTCCTGCTCGCAGAGTTTGTCCTGCCAGGCCACGGAGCTGCCGTTTTCTTTCTCGGCAATGGCGATGTGGGTCATGGAGCCTGAAGGCCCGGCGCCATGCCAGTGGCGCACGTTGGGCGGGATGGTCACGACGTCGCCTGGGCGAATAATGAGCGCCGGCTGGCCTTGTTGTTGCACAAGGCCCTGTCCCTCGGTGACGATCAGCGTCTGACCGAGCGGATGGGTATGCCAGGCCGTCCGCGCACGGGCCGTGAACGTGACGGTCGCTCCACCGGCCGTTGCGGGGAGCAGCGCCTGAAAGGGTGAGCTGATGCGGACGTCGCCGGTGAACGTCTGGGCCGATCCAACGGTGACCTGCTGCGCAGACGCGGGGCGAACTTCGACGACGGGCGGCATTGCGCCAGGACCGGCAGACTGCGCCGCAGCGGCGGTCACCGCACCGCTCAGGGCCATTGAAAGCAGCGATTTCACGAGAGCGCCTCCTGTTGTTTCGCCTGCTGGCGGCGGTGCGGCTTGACGATAAAGAACCACGAGACGATCAGCGCCAGGCCGAGCAACACAGCGGCCACGTCCATGACGGCAGCAATGCGATGCGCGAGGGCAGCACTGTCTTGTTGCTCGATGGACGAACCAGCGCTGGCGAAGACAAGAACCAGCAGCCCAAGCCCCAGTGCTCCCCCCAACTGGTGAGCCACGTTGACCAGGCCGGAGGCAGCACCGGCGTCCTCACGCGCCACTCCCGCCACACCGGCCGCGGTCAGCGGTGCCAGCAACAAGCCCTGGCCCAGTCCGATCAGGACCATGGGCGGGGCGATGCCGGTCCAATAGCTCGATAGCGCATGCGCTTGACCCAACCAGGCGAGGCCCACCACCCCGAGCAGCAGGCCGGCGAGAAGCAGCGTCTCGTTGCCGAAGCGGCGAGCCAGCCCGGGCACGGCCATGGCCGAGGCAAAGTTGGGCAGCGTCACGGGCAGGAAGGCAATGCCGGCTTGCATGGGCCGCAGATGCAGCACGCCCTGCAGGAACTGCGTACAGAAGAACCAGAAGCCGACGGCGCCGCCCAGGAAGAGCATGCGAGTGATGTACGCACCAGCTCGCTGCGGGCTGGTGAACAGGCGCATCGGCAGGATGGGTTGCCGGACCCGGCGCTCAATGCCGATGAAGAGCAGGATCATCAGCATGCCGCCGACCAGGGCCCCCTGTGCGAGGCCATCGTGCCAGCCAGCTTCGGCTGCTCGAACCAGGCCGTAGACCAGCGCCGTCATCCCTATGGTCGAGCTGATGGCGCCGCCCACGTCGAACTGGCCTTCCTGCTTCTGGGTCTCGGCAATGTGGCCACGCGCAGCGACGATCAACAGCAACCCTATCGGCAGGTTGATGAAAAAGCCTGCGCGCCAGGACACCAAATCAGCGAACAGGCCGCCCAGGACCAGGCCCAGGGTTGCGCCGACACCGGCAGCGGCCGCGTCCAGCGAGAGCGCCCGGGTGCGGCCTGGCCCCTCCGCGAAATGCGTGGACAGCAGTGCGAGCGTGGACGGCGCAAGGACGGCGGCGCCTACACCTTGAATTGCGCGGGAGACCAGCAACCAGCTTGCGCAAGGCGCCAGGCCGATGGAGACGGAGGCGAGTGTGAACAGCGCCAGCCCCAGGATGAACATCCGCCGGCGGCCCAGGATGTCGCCAGCGCGGGCACCCAGGAGCAGCAAGCCACCGAAAGCCAGCGTGTAGGCATTGGTCACCCAGGACAGTTGCGCCGAAGTGAAGCCCAGGCTTGCCTGGATGCGGGGCAGACCCGTGATGACGATGGAGATGTCCACGACGATCATCAGGTAGCTGGCAACGATGATGGCCAGGACCTTGTTCTCGTTGCGGATGGGGCAGGATTGCGCGGCGTTCATCGCGGTCACTCAGATGTCCAGCCTGCGCTCGGACATCCACTTGACGATGGCCGGGTCGCGGTGAGAGAAGAAGCTGCTCGTGTTGGTGTCGAGCGTGGCGATGCTTGCCATGTGGGCGTCGCTGAGTGCGAAGTCGAAGATGGCGATGTTCTCTGCCATGCGCTCCTTGCGGACGGACTTGGCGAGCGCGACGATCCCGCGCTGTACCAGCCAGCGCAGCACCACCTGGCCGACCGACTTGCCGTAGTGCCGGGCGATGCCGAGCAGCACTTCGTTCTGGAAGAGGCCGTTGCGGCCTTCGGCAAACGGAGCCCAGGCCTCGGCCTGCACACCCATCTCTCTCATGAACGGCACGGCTTCCAACTGCTGCTGGAAGGGATTCACTTCGACTTGGTTGACCGCCGGTGCGATCTCGTTGAACGCCTTGATGTCCATCAGGCGGTCCGGTTGGAAGTTGCTGACGCCGATGGCGCGCAGCTTGCCCGCGCGGTAGGCGTCCTCCATCGCGCGCCACGAACCGTGGACGTCGCCGAAGGGCTGGTGAATCAGGTACAGGTCGAGGTAGCTGAGCTGCAGCCGACGCAGGGACTTGTCGATGGCTTGCTGCGTACGCTCGTAGCCGGCCTCCTGCACCCAGAGCTTGCTGGTGACGAAGAGCTGGTCACGCGGCACGCCACTGGAGCGCAATCCCTTGCCGACCGCTTCTTCGTTCATGTAGGAGGCTGCGGTGTCGATCAGCCGGTAGCCGGTTTCGATGGCATCGACGACGCTGCGCTGGCACTCATTGGCATCGGCGATCTGGAAGACGCCATACCCGACCATGGGCATGTGAAGACCGTTGTTCAGAACGACGTGTTGCATGAGCTTTGCCTTGTAGAAGTTCGATGGCACGAACTTTAGGCAAGGGACTGGCATCTGAATAGATCCATTTGAGTTGTTGAATTAGCATCAATTCAATGACAATGAAAGCCGCGAGGAGGCCATTCATGGCGATCAACGAGCTTCGATCCATCACGACCTTTATCAAGGCAGCGGAACTTGGCAGCCTGCGCAAAGCTGCAGCAGACCTTGGCATCAGCCCCCAGGCGGCAAGCAAGGCATTGGCCCAGCTGGAAGCCCATCTGGACGTGCGCCTGTTCCATCGGACAACGCGTGTGATGTCGCTGACCGATGCAGGACAGCGGCTGTTCGAAGACGTGCGGCCGGCCGTGACGGGAATGCACAGAGCGCTGCAGTCCGCCAAGTCGGCACGGGATGAATTTGCGGGCCCGCTGCGCATCACGGGACCTCGCACCACGTTCCAGCCGATTCTCTGGCGCCTGGTCGACGAGTTTTGCGATTTGCATCCAGGGATCCAGCCCGACGTCCTGCTGGACGACCGTATCGGCAACTGGGTGGAGGATCGCGTGGACGTGGGCTTTCGCCTCGGCCCGTCGCCCCATGAGGGCGTGATTGCACGGCGACTGTTCCCGGTTCAGTTGCCCATCTGCGGCGCACCTTCTTACTTCGCGAAGCACGGTGTGCCCGAGTCGTTGGCTGACCTGGCCACACACCGCTGCAGCGCCTATCGGCATCCGAGCACGGGGAAAGTGCTGCCGTGGCGGGTGAAGATCGACGGCCAGGCCGCCGACCAGCCAGTCGCCCCGACGATCTGCAGCAACGACGAGCTGTTTGAGCTGCAAGCCGTCCTGGCCGGCAAGGTGCTGGCCCAGCTCGCGGGCGTCACCGCGGCACCGTTTATCCGCTCCGGCAAGCTGATCCCGATCCTCGTGGACCACATGCCGGACTACGCCAGCTACTTCGTCTACTTCGGAAGCAGGTCGTCCCAGCCAGTACGAGCCCGTGCATTCATCGATTTGGCCGTTCAACGTCTGGTGGACAGCCCGGAGTACGTACTCAACCCGAGCGAGCTCCTGGGCAAAGTCGGGCGACCAGGCCGCGCTTGATGCGGCGCAAGCAACATCAGCCATGGCCCCGAACGCACGGCGCCCCTCCCCCTTCAACGCCCCCGCATCCCCATCAAAACCTCAATCGTCACCGTCGTCGCGTCGTCATCCGGCCGTTTGCGATGCGCGATGCCCAACGCCCTTGACAGTGCTGGCCGCAGGGGTCGCGTGGTGATGCGGGGGTCAGGCTGCGGTGCGCCGGCCTCATGGGGCAGCAGCGCGGCGCCGTAGCCCGCTGCCACCAGGCTCTTCATTGCGTCGTTGTAGTTCAACTCGATGCGTGCCTGCGGCCGGGCGCCGCCTGCGGCAAACCATTCGGCGGTCTGGCGCGACAGCCGGGTGCCACGGTCGTTGGCGATCAGGGGGCGGGCCGCAAGCCAGGCGGGCGTGATGTGTCGCGGAGGCTTCCAGGCGGCCGGGATGAAGGCCAGCACGGGGTCCTGGCGCCAGGCCTGCACCTGCAGCCCGCGCAGCACGGGCTGCGGCAGAGCGACGATGCCGATGTCCAGGCTGCCGGCAGCCAGGCGCGCCAGGGCTTCCTCGCTGGTCATCACCGCCACTTGCACATCGATCTCGGGATGCCGGGCGGCCAGGGTTTCCAGCGCCTGGGGCAAGAGGTGCGCGAGTGCGCCGGTGGAGGCGCCCAGGCGCACGCGGCCCCCGCGCGTGGCGATCTGGCGCTGTACGGTCTGCAGGAGATCGTCGGCCTCGGCCAGGAGCTGGCGCGCCTTGTCTATCAGCAGGCTGCCCGCCGATGTGGCGGTGACGCCGGCCGGTGCGCGGTGCAATAGACGTGTGCCCAGACGCTCTTCGAGCTGCGCCACATGCAGCGTCACCGTGGGCGGCGCCAGGTGCAGCACGTTCGCGGCGGCAGCGAACGAGCCCAGGTCGGCCACCGTCAGCAGGGTGCGCAGACGGTCCAGATTGATTTCGCGCATGGTGCGGTGTCCCAGGTTGCCAGCAATTCAGGAATCATGAATCCGTAGTTTGTCAGATTCAACTGGCCTGCATGCGGCAGGCGCTGCACCATGCGCTCCACACCCAATCGGAGCAACCCATGACCTCTCTTGTTTTCATCGATGGCGACCAAGGCACCACCGGCCTGCAGGTGCGCGAATGGCTGGCGGATCGGACCGACCTGCGCCTGCTGCAGCTGCCAGCCGACCAGCGCAAAAGCACGGCGCACCGTGCCGAGGCGCTCAATGACTGCGACATCGCCTTGCTGTGCCTGCCGGACGAGGCTGCGCGCGAGGCCGTGGCGCTGGTGCGCCGGCCCGGCGTGCGCGTGATCGATGCGAGTTCTGCGCATCGCACCGCGCCGGGCTGGGTCTATGGCCTGCCGGAACTGGAGGCAGGCCAGACTGAACGCATCGCCCATGCCCGGCGCGTCAGCAATCCCGGCTGCTATCCGACAGGTGCGCTGGCACTGCTCAGGCCCTTGATCGACGCGGGCCTGCTGCCCCCCGACTACCCGCTGGCCATTCACGCGGTATCGGGCTACTCGGGACGGGGCCGCGCAGGACTGCTGGACCATGAGGGCGCTGCCGCCGCCACTGCCGTGCCCCTGCAGGTCTACGGCCTGGGGCTGCACCACAAGCACGTGCCCGAGATCCAGCAGCATGCCGGCCTGGCCCATGCGCCGGTGTTCGTGCCGGCCTATGGCCACTACCGGCAAGGCATCGTGCTGACCATCGCCCTGCATCTGCGGCTGCTGCCCGCCGGTGTGACCGCCCGCAGCCTGCACGCTGCGCTGCAGGCGCGGTACCAGGGCCAGCCCTGCATCGAGCTGCACCCCCTGGAGGAGGACGCCGATGCGCAGCGGCTCGACCCGCGCGCGCTCAATGGCAGCAACCGGATGCGGCTCGCGGTGTTCGGACAGCCGCAGGAGCAGCAGGTGCTGCTGACCGCCGTGTTCGACAACCTGGGCAAGGGCGCCGCCGGCGCGGCGGTGCAGAACCTTGATCTGATGCTCGGGCTGCAGCCGATGCTGCAGCCAGGATGCGATGAATCCCTGAGCGTGGTGTGAGCCTGGTGTGAGCGTGGAGTGAGTGCGGTGTGAGCTGCCGGCCTGGGGACGACGGGCAAGATCCGGGCAATCCTGCTTCAAGCCTCGACGCCACAGGCCACCGACAGATAGCTTTTCATGCGCGCGCTGGCCCGCTCCGGGTCGGCCAGCGCACCGCAGGCATCGGCCAGCTCGAACACCTTGGCAAAGTGCACGGCCCCGCGTGCAGACTGCATTCCGCCGGCCATGGAGAAGTGCTTCTGGTGGCCATTGAGCCAGGCCAGGAACACGATGCCTGCCTTGTAATGCCGCGTGGGCGTGCAAAAAATCTCGCGCGACAGCGCCACCGTGGGATCCAGCAGTTCCCGGAAGCGTCCGCTGCGGCCCTGGGCCAGTTCGGCCAGCGCCACGGCCGCCACCGGGGCGATGGGGTCGAAGATGCCCAGCAGGCCGTGGGAGTGGCCGCCCTCACCGGCTGCCGTCCCATCGCCGGCCATGAGTTCGGCGTAGTGGAAATCGTCACCCGTGTACATCTTCACGCCCGCAGGCAGCCTGCGGCGCAGCGCCCTCTCCCATTGCGCATCGAGCAGCGATACCTTGATGCCTTCGACCTTGGGCGCCTTCGCTGCGATCAGCGCGGCGACGGTATCAAGGGCCTGCGCCAGGTCCGTACTGCCCCAGTAGCCGCGCAGCGCAGGGTCGAACATCTCGCCCAGCCAGTGCAGCACCACGGGCTGGTCGGCAGCGTCCAGCAGCCGGTCATAGAGTTGCAGATAGTCCTGCGGGCCGCGCGCGGCCTGGACCAGGGCGCGGCTGGCCATGAGGACCACGGGGCAGCCTTCGGCCTGCACCACGTCCATCTGCTCGCGGTAGGCCCCCTCGACCTGTGCCAGCGTGACCCCGGGTTGCGCCGCCAGCTGGTCGGTGCCCGCGCCGCAGGCCAGCTGGCCGCCCACTGCCCGCGCATGGCGCGCGCTGCGCTGGATGAGTTCGCGTGCCGATGGCCAGTCCAGGCCCATGCCGCGCTGGGCCGTGTCCATGGCTTCGGCGACCTTGAAGCCCAGGCGGTACAGATGCTCGCGGAAGGCCAGCGTCGCCTCCCAATCGATGGCAGGCGGGCCATCCCAGGGATGCGTGGCGGCCAACGGGTCGATCACCACATGGGCCGCTGCGTAGACGCTGCGGTTGAAGGCAGGGGCCGGGCCCGCGGGAGCGATGGGATTGGCCTTCATGGCCAGTGGCACGAGACGGCCGTCGCTTCGGGGAAGGAGGATCTGCATGGGGTCTCCTGCCTCAAGCCAGTCGGCCGAGGATGTGGTCGGCAGCCTTCTCGGCCACCATGATGGTGGGAGCGTTGGTGTTGCACGAGGGGATGAAGGGCATCACGGACGCATCGGCCACCCGCAGCCCCTCCATGCCGATGAGCTGCAGTTGCGGCGTCACCACGCTGTACGGGTCGTGCTCGGGGCCCATGCGGCAGGTGCCCACGGGATGGTGGTCGGTCTTGGCATGGGCGCAGGCGTAGTCAGACAGCTCGGCATCGCTGCCCCGATGTCCGCCCGGCAATACCTCGCCGTGCACGTAGCGCTGCAGCGCTGGCTGGCCCAGCAGCTTGCGCGCGAGGCGCAGGCCCTTGATGGACATGGCCCGGTCATGCGGGTCTGCCCAGTAGTTGGGATCGATCAAGGGCGCCGACGCCGGGTCTGCATCCGCGAGCCGGACCGTGCCACGCGAGCGGGGGCGCAGGTAGGCCGTGTTCAGCGTCACGCCCGCGTTCTCCAGCCCGGTCATTCCGGCTTCTATGCCCGAGCCCAGCCCCAGATGGAACTGGATGTCGGGCGAGCGCGCGAGCGCATCGGGGTCGGCATACCAGAAGCCCCCGGTCTCGAAGAGGCTGGAGGCGGCCGGCCCTTTCTTGAGCAGCAGGTACTGCAGGCCCGCCCAGGCCGCGTGCCAGGGGCGCTGGTATTTGTCGTAGGTGTGGTCGCCCGTGCATTCGGCGATCACGAACAGGTCCAGGTGGTCCTGCAGGTTGGAGCCGACACCAGGGAGGTCATGCACAGGCGCCAGCCCCACGCTGCGCAGATGGTCGGCAGGGCCTATGCCGGAGTGCATCAGCAGCCTGGGCGAGCCTATGGCGCCCGAGCAGACGATGACTTCGCGGCTGGCGTGCACGCTGAAAGGCGTGCGGCTGGTGCCCGAGACCGCCTCCACGCCAACCGCGCGCCGGCCCTGCACCAGCACGCGCAGCGCCTGGGTCTGCAGCTGGATGGTCAGATTGGGGCGGCGCATGCGCACCGGATCGATGAAGCCGGTGGCCGCCGACGCACGGCGCGCATTCCACTGCGTGAGCTGGTAGTAGCCCAGGCCCTGCTGCGCGGCGCCGTTGAAGTCGGGGTTGAAGGGCATGCCCATTTCCTGGCCGGCCTGGAAGAAGGCCTCGCAGATGGGCAGCGGGCTGACGGGGCAGGACACGCCCAGCGGGCCGCCGTAGCCGTGGTACTCGTTGGCGAAGCGCTGGTTGTTCTCCGACCGCTTGAAGTACGGCAGCACGTCGCGCCAGGACCAGCCCGTGGCGCCGCCCAGGCGCTCCCAGTCGTCATAGTCTGCCGGCACGCCGCGCGTGTACAGCTGGGCGTTGATGGTCGAGCCGCCACCGATGACCTTGGCCTGCGTGTAGCGCAGCACGCGCTGGTTCAGATGCCGCTGCGGCACGGTCTGCCATCCCCAGGAGCCCCGGCCCCGGGTCATGCGCGCAAAGCCCGCAGGCCAGTGGTACAGAAGATGCGAGTCCCAGCCCCCGGCCTCCAGCAGCAGCACGCGCACCGAGGGGTCGGCGCTCAGCCGGTTGGCCAGCACGCAGCCCGCCGAGCCCGCGCCCGTGATGATGTAGTCATAGCTGTCCATGGTCATCCTCCTCACAGCCGCGCGATGGAGAGCGCGCCATCCACATGCAGCACCGACCCCGTCGCAAACGCCAGCCTGCCGCTTGCCAGCGCGCTGGCGGCCTGCGCCACGTCCTCGGGCCGGCCCCAGCGGCCCATGGGCACAAGGCCCGCAGCGATCAGGCCGTCGTACCGATCGGCAGCACCCGCCGTCATGGCCGTGCGGACGATGCCGGGGCGCAGCTCGAACACGCCAATGCCGTGCGCCGCCAGGCGCAGCGCGAACAGGCGCGTCAGCATGCCCAGGCCGGCCTTGGACAGGCAATACTCGCCGCGCTCCACCGACGCCATCTCGCCGCTGACCGAGGACACGGTGACGATGGACCGCGCAGCGCCCGAAGGTGCAGCCAACATGCGCTGCGCCACGGCCTGCGTGAAAAAGAAGCTGCCGCGCAGGTTGGTGGCCATCACCCGGTCGAAGTCCTCGGCGCGGATGTCCAGCAGATCGCCGCGGCGCGGCGAGCCCATGCCTGCGTTGTTGACCAGGCAGGACGGCACACCGCCCCAGGCGCAGACCGCATCGAGCACACGAGCGTGGTCGTGCACGTCGGCCAGGTCGCCGCGCACACGCAGCGCACGCGCGCCGCAGGCCTGGATCTGCGCGACGCTGGCGCCGTCACTGGCGCCGTCGTCCTGCAGCGTGGTGATGGCCACGTCAAAGCCGTCGTGCGCCAGTTGCAGCGCCATGGCGGCGCCTATGCCCTGGCTGCCGCCGGTGACCAGGGCCACGGGGCGCCGTGCCGTCGATTGCGGATTCATGGCAGCAGCTCCTGAAGGTGGTGACGCAGGTGACTGCCCACGCGCAGGGCCTGGGCCGCCACGGTCAGCGCGGGGTTGACTGCGGCCGAGGACGGGAAGAATCCCGCATCGACCACATACAGGTTGTCCAGCTCCCAGGCCTTGCACTGCGGGTCCAGCGCCGAGGTGGCCGGATCACTCCCAAGGCGCACCGTTCCGCACTGGTGCGACACCACCTCGGTGCCGAAGCCGCGCGACAGCACCAGCGGGTAGCCGGTGCCGCGCAGTATCTGGGCGCAGCGCGCCACCCAACGCTGGTGGGCGCGCAGGTTGGTGCGGTGCCAGTGCAGGTCGATGGCTCCGTCCGCGCGCAGCGTGACGCGGCTGCTGGGGTGGGGCAGGTCCTCGCTTTGCGCGTACCAGTCCACACTGCGCTCGGCCAGCGCGCTGCGTAGCCACCTCGGGGTGCCCGGCAGGGCGGCACGCAGCATGGGCTCGCGGATCTTTCCCAGCAGTTGCAGGCTGCCCAGCGGCGGGCCGCCCGCGCCGTCGCCAAAATAGAAGTCGTGCAGCGCCAGCGTCTTGGGAAAGCGCGTGCGGTTGCGCCTGAACGGGTGCCATGCCATCAGGGCCGTGGTGTTGTGCGTCATGTAGTGGCGGCCCACCACGTCGCTGCCATTGGCCAGGCCACGCGGATGCCGCGCATTGGCCGAGCGCAGCAGCAGGGCCGCCGAGTTGATGGCGCCGGCACTGAGCACGAACAGCCCCGCAGTGATGCGGCGCGCCACGCCGCGGTCCACCACCTCCGCCGCGACGACGCGCCGCCCGCCCGCATCGGTGAGCAGGCGCTGAACGTGCACGCCGGTGTGCAGCCGCACATTGCGGTACGCCAGCGCAGGCCGCAGCAGGCAGGTTTCGGCATCGCCCTTGGCCCCCACCATGCAGGGCACGGCGTCGCAATTGGCGCAGCGCCGGCAGTGCCCGCCCGGTCCCAGGTCGATGGCGCAGGGCATGGGAAACGGCCGCAGGCCCTGGGCACGCAAGCGCTGCTCGATGCGCGAAAGCAGCGGCTCGTGCGGCACCGGGGGATGGGCATAGGCCGTGCTGCGCGGCGGCTCCGTGGGGTCGGCGCCGCCCTGGCCGCGCACGCCGAACAGCTGCTCGGCCAGGGCATACCAGGGTTCGAGATCGGCATAGCGCAGCGGCCAGGCGGGCGAGATACCCTCCTCATGCTCCACCGCCTCGAAATCGCGCTGCCGAAAGCGCAGCATGGCCGTGCCGTAGAACTTGGTGTGCCCGCCCACGAAATAGAACATGCCGGGCCGAAACGCCCGCTCGCTGGCGTACCAGACCTCGTCGGTCTGGTAGCGCCTTTCGGCGAAGACGGCCTCGATGTCCCAGTTCTGCGCCTCGCGCGGCAGCACCGGGCCGCGCTCCAGCACCCATACGCTCGCACCGCTGTCCGCCAGTTGCAGGGCCACGGCCGAGCCGCCCACGCCCGAGCCGATGATGAGCACATCGCAGTCCAGCCCGTTGTGCGCCATGGCGGTCATGCGATCAGCGCCTGGGTGGCGGCATCGAAGCAGACCAGCCGAGACAGGTCGATCAGCAGGCGTGCCCTGTCCCCGGCGCGCAACGGCGCATCGGGCGGCAGCCGCGCGGTGAACGCATGGCCACCGAGCTTCAGCAGGGCCAGCGTGTCCGATCCGGTGGGCTCCAGCAGTTCGACGCGGGCCTCGGCCAGGCCCTGGCCGGAGGCGGCCGGCACGCCTTCGGACATCAGGCCCACAGCCTCGGCGCGTATGCCGGCAATGACTTCGCGGCCCGCATGGCCCTTCAGCGCGGTGGCCAGCGGCTGCGGCAGGGGCAGGGACTGGCCGCCGATATCGAGGAAGGGACCGCCCTGCCCCTCACCCCCCCCCCAACCCCCCCCCGCCCGCCCCAGGGTAAATCGCCGGGAC
>NZ_JACVUR010000139.1:0-209 GCF_016516495.1 Delftia sp. S65 | reverse complement strand
TACCTGAAACTAGTGCGTCTACCAATTCCGCCACCTGGGCATTTCAGAGTAGGCAAATTATATAGCGTGAAAGCGATGTGCCGGGCAGGTTTGCAAAGATTTTCCTGAACTTTTCTTGGCGAGATGCCCTTGCCATCGGCTTTCAGCGATCAGAAAAGAAAAAGGCCGTTGCGTGTGCAACGGCCTTTTCATGTTTGGTGCCCAGGAGA
>NZ_JACVUR010000138.1:0-210 GCF_016516495.1 Delftia sp. S65 | reverse complement strand
CCCTCCCCTGGATTCACGGCGTACGAGCCTGTGCCAGCGGGGACCGTGCTCACCTTCACGTTCTCGACAAACCACAGGGAACTGAGCACTTGCTGCCAGGGCCCATAGCTACCTGCGCCGCCCGCTTCGGTCGGATTGCCACGCCGGAACACCAAAGGGCCGCCCACCTCGGTGTAGGGCACGCCCAACTGGAAAGCGGTGTCGCCGCCC
>NZ_JACVUR010000137.1:0-211 GCF_016516495.1 Delftia sp. S65 | reverse complement strand
GTTCTTGCCGCTGGCGGTGGCGGGGAACAGGATGTGGCTGTAGTTCGAAGCGATTGCCAGCACCTGGGCCGCAATGTTCTCGGCCAGGCCGTCCTTCAGGCTGGCGCCGTCGGCGTGGATGACCTTGGCAACGCCGGCGATCTGGGCCGCAGCCTGCGCGGCGGCGCCGGCATTCTCGCCCGCCACCAGCACATGCACGTCGCCGCCGCAG
>NZ_JACVUR010000136.1:0-214 GCF_016516495.1 Delftia sp. S65 | reverse complement strand
CCGGCGCCTGCCCACCTCGGCCCTGGCCGAGCGCGGCATTGCCGATGCGGCCAAGCTGCAGGTTGCCCGCGCCCAGGAGAGCCAGGGCCAGATGCCCGATGGGGCCGTCATCATCGCGGCCATCACCAGCTGCACCAACACCAGCAACCCGCGCAATGTCATTGCCGCCGCCTTGCTGGCGCGCAATGCCAATCGCCTGGGTCTCACGCGCAAG
>NZ_JACVUR010000135.1:0-215 GCF_016516495.1 Delftia sp. S65 | reverse complement strand
GGATGCGCCTGCCCGAGATCGTGGGCGTGCGCCTCACGGGCCGGCGCCAGGCGGGCATCACCGCCACCGACATCGTGCTGGCCCTGACCGAATTCCTGCGTCAGCAAAAAGTCGTCGGCGCCTATGTGGAATTCTTTGGCGAGGGCGCCGACAGCCTGAGCATTGGCGACCGCGCCACCATCTCCAACATGTGCCCCGAATACGGCGCCACGGCG
>NZ_JACVUR010000134.1:0-216 GCF_016516495.1 Delftia sp. S65 | reverse complement strand
GAAGGCATTTACTACTTCTTCGAGCATGCCTCGGGCCAGCACACCCTGGTGGTGTGCGACGACATCATTGCCTCGCACAGCGTATTGCCCGGGGGCGCCTCCATTCCCTTTTATCCCCCGGAAAAAGCCGCCGCAGGCGATCAGGAAAACATCCACGCCTGGCAGCTGGAGCAGGAAATCAAATCGGGCCGCCATTACAGCGACGACTACGACTTC
>NZ_JACVUR010000133.1:0-222 GCF_016516495.1 Delftia sp. S65 | reverse complement strand
CCCCTTGGTTCGTAGCCAAGTACTCTATCCAGCTGAGCTACAGCCGCCAAGCTTCGAATTATAGCGTGCTTTTTGAACGCTTACGGAAAACCATGAAAATATCGAAAAATAACCGTTGCCCAGCGCCTGAACCATTGCCACGGCCTCTGTGCGGGCCTGTGCGGGCGCCTGAAACGAAAAAGCCTCAGAACTTTGCAGTTCTGAGGCTTGTCGTTTTGGTGC
>NZ_JACVUR010000132.1:0-223 GCF_016516495.1 Delftia sp. S65 | reverse complement strand
GCTGGCGCAGCGCTGCAGTGCGCTGGAGGGAGGCACGCCGCTGTTCTCCACCCTGCTCAACTACCGCTACAGCGCGGCGCAGGACGTGGACACCGCCGCCAGAACCTGGGAAGGCCTCACGGTCCTGGGTGGCGAGGAACGCACCAACTACCCGGTGACGGTATCGATCGACGATCTGGGCGAGGGCTTCGGCATCGTGATGCAGGCCAGCGAGTCCATTGGT
>NZ_JACVUR010000131.1:0-224 GCF_016516495.1 Delftia sp. S65 | reverse complement strand
CCAGCACCTCTTCCCAGATGCCTGCCAGCATCGCCTCCACATCGCCCTGCGGCGCCTCGTAGGCCTGCGCACCGGCCAGCTCGGGCTCGGGCAAGGCCTTGCGGTCCACCTTGCCATTGGCCGTCAACGGCAGGGCATCGAGCACCACGATGGCCGAGGGCACCATGTAGTCCGGCAGCCCCTGACCCAGCCGCTCCTTGAGCAGCCCGTCTTCGACTTCCTCG
>NZ_JACVUR010000130.1:0-225 GCF_016516495.1 Delftia sp. S65 | reverse complement strand
CGACGAACTGCGCATCGACGCCTTCCACGCCGGTGACGCCTGGTACGCCAGTTTTGACGGTCACCAAGGCCAACCCGGGTAGCTTGGCTGTGGGCACGCCGTTCAACTACGCCTTCACGGTAACGAATGCGGCCAGTGCCTTTGGTCCCGCCAACAGCGTGACCATCAAGGATTTGGTGCCTGCGGGTATCAGCATCACGGGCGTGCCGACCGGCGCAAACGTGG
>NZ_JACVUR010000012.1:0-152692 GCF_016516495.1 Delftia sp. S65 | reverse complement strand
CCCGTTTGTGTCATTTCGGGTTGGTGGGCGCCCGGGGGGGCGGCCCGCTTTTCGGGAAGGCGGCGCGGCAGTGGGCCCATCCGCGCCGCAGTGAAGGCATTCAGCTGGTGCTGCCGCGATGGACCGGCTTGTTGCCGGCGCCCAGCAGGCGGGCAATGCAGCCGGCGGGGCCGCTGTGCCACCAGCGCGCGCCGCCACGGGTCGTCTGCCCCATGGCCTGGGTGATGCGGTCCAGCACGATGGCCAGCAGCACGATGCCCAGTCCGCCCACGGTGGCCAGGCCCATGTCCAGGCGGCCGATGCCGCGCAGCACCATCTGGCCCAGGCCGCCCACGGCGATCATGGAGGCGATCACCACCATGGACAGCGACAGCATCAGCGCCTGGTTCACGCCCGCCATGATGGACGGCATGGCCAGCGGCAGCTGCACCTTCCACAGCAACTGCCAGGGCGATGCGCCATAGGCGCGGCTGGCCTCGATCAGGTCGGGGCGCACCTGGCGGATGCCCAGGTTGGTCAGGCGGATCAGCGGCGGCAGCGCGAAGATGATGGTCACGATCACGCCGGGCACGTTGCCGATGCCGAACAGCATCACCACGGGCACCAGGTAGACGAAGGCCGGCGTGGTCTGCATGGCGTCGAGCAGCGGGCGTGTCCAGCGCTGCGCACGGTCGCTGGAGGCCAGCAAAATCCCCGCAGGCAGGCCGATGACCATGCAGAACACCAGCGAAGTCAGCACCAGGGACAGCGTCACCATGGCCTCGGGCCAGATGCCCAGCATGGCGACCACCACCAGCGAGACGGTGGCACCAATGGCCATGGCGCGGCCCGCGAACTGCCAGGCCACCAGGGTCAGGATCAGGATCAGCAGCGGCCAGGGCAGGGCCAGCATGGCATCGGTGATGCCCGACAGCGTGCCGTCGATGGGCGTGCGCACGGCCTGGAAGAAGGGGCGGAAATGGTGGACCACCCATTCCAGGCCGCTGTTGATCCAGCCCTGCACGGGCAGGCCGTCGGTGGTCAATTGGTGCCAGAGGCTGGCATGGGCGTCGTCGGGAACGCCCGAGCCGGCCGAGGCGCCCAGCCAGTCATCGCCTGCGGCATCACCGCCGCTGGCGGCGCCCCAGGGATCGGCCGAGGCATCGGGTGCCGGCGTGGCGGCGGTGGCCCAGGGATCGGCGCTTGCAGAGGCCGCGGAATCGGTGGAAGCAGGGGCTGTGCTCGCATCGGCCCAGGGATCGGTGGCGGCAGCGGCGGTGTTCGGGTTCAGGCTGTTGGTTGCATCGCTCATGCGGCATCTCCTTGTCGTTGTTCGATCGGCTCCACGGTCGGCGCGACGGTGGGGGCGTTGGAGGCCGGGAAATGCGGGTTGAGCGTGACCGGCGGCACGATCTCCTGCGGCGGCGGCACGGGCGGCGTGTCGCGGTCCAGGAAGCGCAGCATGGTGGTGCGGCTGACCACGCCCATGAACTGGCCGTCGTCGCTGGTCACCGGCAGCGCGCAGGGCGCGGCGGCCACGGGGCCGAACAGCTCGGCCACCGGCGTGCCTGCAGACAGCGGCTCGACGTTGGGCAGGAAGGCGTGGCTCAGGCCCAGCATGCCCGGGCGGCCATGCAGTGCGTCGCGCAGCGACTGCGAGGACACCACGCCCAGGAAGCGGCGGCGCGCGTTGACCACATAGGCGTAGTCGCGGTCGGAGTCTTCCAGCAGGCGCTGTGCCGCGCGGCAGCCGCGGTCGCTGTGCTCGGACACCACGGTCAGCGCCTGGCGCGCGATGTCGCCGGCCTTGAAGACCGAGGCCGCGTCCACGCCACGCACGAAGCTGCGCACATAGTCGTCGGCAGGGCTGCGCAGGATCTCGTCGGGCGTGCCGACCTGGATCACCTGGCCGTCCTTCATGATGGCGATGCGGTCGCCGATGCGCATGGCCTCGTCCAGGTCATGCGAGATGAAGACGATGGTGCGGCGCTGGATCTGCTGCAGGCGCAGCAGCTCGGACTGCATCTCCGTGCGGATGATGGGGTCCAGGGCCGAGAAGGCCTCGTCCATCAGCAGGATGGACGGATCGGACGCCAGCGCCCGGGCCAGGCCCACGCGCTGCTGCATGCCGCCCGACAGCTCGTCGGGGTAGCTGGCGCCCCAGGCGCCCAGGCCCACCTGCTCCAGCGCGGCCTGGGCCTGTGTCTGGCGCTCGGCCTTGTCGGCGCCGGCCAGCTCCAGGCCGAAGGCCGTGTTGTCCAGCACCGTCATGTGCGGCATCAGCGCAAAGGACTGGAACACCATGGAGATGTCCTTGCGGCGCAGCGCGCGCAGGTCGCGCTCGCTCAGGGCATTGATGTCCTGGCCATCGACCACGATGCGCCCGGCCGTGGGCTCGATGAGGCGGTTGAGCATGCGCACCAGGGTGGACTTGCCCGAGCCCGACAAGCCCATGACGACGAAGATCTCGCCGGCCTCGATGGTGAAATTGGCGTCGAACACGCCGATGGACTGGCCCGTGCGCTCCAGGATCTCCTGTTTGCTCAGGCCCTGTTGGACGAGGTCGAGTGCGGTCTTGGGGTCGTCCCCGAACACCTTGAACACATGATCGATGATGATCTGCTTGGCCACTGTGGCGTTCTCCTTTTGGGTGAGATGGAACACAGTCCAGCGTCCTCGACGGGCGAAGACGCTGGCGCGCAAGCCAAAAATGAAGCCCTGATGCCGTTCGCTGCAGGGGACTGCCGTCCCCCGTTGCTGGGATTCAAACAGGTGCGAAAGCACCCGAGGCGGCTCGGATGGCACGCGAAGCGGTGCGCAAGAGCCAGAAGTCGAGAGCAGCCGGCGGCGAGGCGCGCGGTGTCTCAGTCGGGCATCGTGGCTGAAGATCAGCCAGCGCGATGCCCCACAACATCAGGACCGAGTTTCGGCCCGGTTGACGGGGCTGTGCCGGGAGCACAACGATCCGCCGGGGTGTATCGGCAGGCCGCCAGATGCAGGGCAAATGGGGTGCCAATGACCTGCTCGGCAGGTTGTAAAGAAGCCGAAATTATATAAAACGACTTTTACTGCGTCAAAACGCATGAGCCGAAAAAAGCCTGTTTCGGGCCGTTTCGGCCCGTCTGGCGGGCTGATCGGTCGCTTTTTTGCTCATTTAATAATAGCGTAATAGCTATATTCCATGAGATATCTGCTGCCATCGGTGAATAAAATCGGCGAAGCGTCAGCTTGAGGAAAGCTTCAGGCCAGATCTTCACCGAAAACGAGGCTTCGGACGCGAAAACGACCCGCAGGCATTGATGCACTCAGGACACGGCGGTTTCCGCCTTGCCCGGCGGGCCGCACCGGCATACCGAATCGGCCAGGAGGGAGTGCAGTGCCTGCATGGTGTCAGCCTGGTTGCCCGGCCCCTGCGCGGGCGCAAGCGCCTGGGCCACGTTGATGGTGCTGTCCGGGTCATAGTGGCGGCTGCTGTCCAGCGCCTGCTCGAAGCCGTTGGCCAGCACATGGGCGGCTGGCAGGTCGGCGTCGACCAGCAGCACGGCATGGGCCAGCACGGCATGCGCACGTAGGCTGCCGGGCGCCGTGCCTGGCGGCGCCGGCAGCGGGCGCCAGTATTGGGCCGTGCCGGCGATCTTGCGCGCCCGCCCTTCGTGGGTGCAGGCCAGATTGAAGCGGCCATCGCAGAACGAGCCTTCCACTGCCTGCCAGTGCGTTGCCAGGCCCAGGCTGTGCAGCGGGCCGCGCAGCATCTCGCACAGGTGCAGGTAGACGGGCTCGGCCCATTCGCCCGGCATGCCGCGCACCACATAGGCCAGGCTCAGGTTGAGCATGCCCGGGCCCTGGGGAACCAGGCCACCGCCCGAGGAGCGCAGGTACACCGGGCAGCCTTGCGCCGCAAAGCGCTCGCGCACCGCGTCCAGTGCCGCATGGCGCTGGTAGCTGCGTGGCACCACCAGGCAGGTGGGGGCGGTCCACAGCTGGGCCAGGGGATGGCCTGGGTCTGCGGCCAGCCGCTCCAGCAGCGCGAGGTCGGCCGCCACGGGATTGACGAGGCCCAGGCCTTGGGGCTCGACCAGGGTGAAATGCGGCAGGTGCGAATAGGGCATGCGGCCAGTTTAGGGACAGGAGCAACCGGCAGGCATCAACCCCTCACCCTGGCGGTGCTGTCCCCAGGCTGGCAAATGCCTGCGCGAACCTCAAGGTTGCGGTCTGCGCCGCATTGCGCCGGCGCTGCGCGGGCTGGTCTGTGGATGCGCAGTCCAGGGGGCGCGCCTCTTCGGACACTGCGTGTGCCAGCGCGCTGGCGCTGCTGCGGATGGCCTCCAGGGCCTGGGCCACCGTTTCGATGCGCTGGTGGCCCTCCGGGTGTTCGAGCCAGGCCAGGGACAGGTCGACGATGGCGGCTATCTGGGTGCAGCCTCGTTGCACGATCAGGTCCATGTCGCCCAGCGCAAGGGACAGATGCCGGGCGTGCGCGTCGTCAGGGGGCTGGGGCGCCTTTTGCTGCTTCATGGCTGGTGCCTCCGCCCTGGATTGCGCAGGGATGGCGCAGGGGGATAAAGGTGGCGTGGCACGCAGGCGCGTGCAAGGGAAACGGCTGTCATGGTTCTGTGCTCCTGGACGAGACTTGAACCACCGGCCCGCGTTCTTACGCGCGGACGGGTGGACGGGATGTTAAGAACACGTGCCAGCCGTGCGGACGCCCTTGCGGGTAGCCCCATCCCGCCCGTAACCGTATGGACGTGGGTATGCACCCACGATCCGGAAATCAGACGTGACAAGGCCTCTTTAACGGCGAGGCCGCACCGCTGGCGATCAAGGTGTTCTTACGCACCAGCCCTGAACTGGGGGCTGGCGCAATGATAGTGGGTTTCACCTCGGCGCCCTGCAATGAAAAAGCCCCGCAGCGGCTGGCGCTGCGGGGCTTTGGGGGGCTTGATGACAGCTGCCGGCTCAGTGGTTGCTGGCCGTGCTGTTGATCAGCTTGTCGGTGTAGGCGATGGCCAGGGCGCTGGCCAGGAAGGTGACGTGGATGATGGTCTGCCACATCAGCACCTTGACGTCGTAGCTGCCTGCGTTGATGAAGGTCTTGAGCAGGTGGATGGAGCTGATGCCGATGATGGACAGGGCCAGCTTGACCTTGAGGATGGAGGCGTTCACGTGGCCCAGCCACTCGGGCTGGTCGGGGTGGCTGTCCAGGCCCAGGCGGCTGACGAAGGTTTCGTAGCCGCCCACGATGACCATGATCAGCAGGTTGGAGATCATCACCACGTCGATCAGCGCCAGAACCACCAGCATGATGATGGTTTCGTTGAGCGCGCCGATGGGCGCATCGTGCTTGTAGCCGATGCTGGTGATCAGCGCCTGCAGCGCTTCCTGGTTGCCGAAGGCGGCCTCGATCAGGTGCCACAACTCGAGCAGGAAGTGCCAGACGTAGACGCCCTGGGCGGCGATCAGGCCCAGGTACAGCGGCAGCTGCAGCCAGCGGCTGGCGAAGATCAGGGAAGGCAGGGGACGCAGGGGGGAGCCGGGGGCTCGATTGGAGTTTTGCTGGCGGGCCATGGTGGTCGGTCGCGCTTGTCTGGTGTGGGAGCGTGGATGGGAGGGGACAATGGCCGTGGAAAACGGGCGCGCGATTTTAGCGGCGAAACAGGCCATTGCCAGTGACAGCCAGGAACTGCGGGGAATCCCCAGGTAGACGCGCCCAAGGGGGTTTCAGTCAGTGGCATGTAAGACCGGCCCCCGACAGTCACACCACAATTTTTATTTGGCCAGCCCAGGAGACAAGCAAGCATGAGCACCGCAACAGCATCCCCCATTGAATCGGTACTGGTGGAGAACCGGGTCTTCCCGCCGCCGGCAGACTTCGCCGCCAAGGCCCGCATCTCCGGCATGGAGCAGTACAAGGCGCTGTGTGCCGAGGCAGAGAACGACTACCAGGGCTTCTGGGCCCGCCTGGCGCGCGAGAACGTGGTCTGGTCCAAGCCCTTCACCCAGGTGCTGGACGACAGCAATCCCCCGTTCTTCCGCTGGTTCGCCGACGGCGAACTCAACGCCAGCGCCAATTGCCTGGACAAGCACATGGGCACGGACGTCGAGCACAAGACGGCCATCATCTTCGAGGCCGATGGCGGCGAGGTCACCAAGGTCAGCTACCGCGAACTGCTGGAGCGCGTCTCGCAGTTCGCCAACGCGCTCAAGGCCCAGGGCGTGCAAAAGGGCGACCGCGTCCTGATCTACATGCCCATGACCATCGAGGGCGTGATCGCCATGCAGGCCTGCGCGCGCATCGGCGCCACGCACAGCGTGGTGTTCGGCGGCTTCTCGGCCAAGGCGGTGCAGGAGCGCATCGTGGACGTGGGCGCCGTGGCCGTGATCACCGCCAACTACCAGATGCGCGGCGGCAAGGAGCTGCCGCTCAAGGCCATCGTGGACGATGCGCTGGCGCTGGGCGGCTGCGAGGCCGTGCGCCATGTCTTCGTCTACGAGCGCACGGCCACGGCCTGTGCCATGACGGCCGGCCGCGACAAGACCTTCGGCGAGATCCTGGCCGGCCAGAGCACCGAGTGCGCGCCCGTGGCCGTGGATTCCGAGCACCCGCTGTTCATCCTCTACACCAGCGGCTCCACGGGCAAGCCCAAGGGCGTGCAGCACTGCACGGGCGGCTATGTGCTGTGGGCCAAGCAGACCATGGAGTGGACCTTCGACCTCAAGCCCAGCGACGTATTCTGGTGCACGGCCGACATCGGCTGGATCACGGGCCACACCTACGTGGCCTACGGCCCGCTGGCCGCTGGCGCCACGCAGATCGTGTTCGAGGGCGTGCCCACCTTCCCCAACGCGGGCCGCTTCTGGCAGATGATCGAGCGCCACGGCTGCACCATCTTCTACACGGCGCCCACGGCCATCCGCTCGCTGATCAAGGCCGCCGACGGCGATGCCGCCGTGCATCCGAAGAACTCGGACCTGTCCAGCCTGCGCCTGCTGGGCAGCGTGGGAGAGCCCATCAATCCCGAGGCCTGGATGTGGTACCACCGCAATGTGGGCGGCGAGCGCTGCCCCATCGTGGACACCTTCTGGCAGACCGAGAACGGCGGCCATGTGATCGCCCCCATGCCGGGTGCCACGCCGCTGGTGCCGGGTTCGTGCACGCTGCCGCTGCCGGGCATCATGGCCGCCATCGTCGACGAGACCGGCCATGAACTGCCCAACGGCGCAGGCGGCCTGCTGGTGGTCACCAAGCCCTGGCCCAGCATGATCCGCACCATCTGGGGCGACCCCGAGCGCTTCAAGAAGAGCTACTTCCCGGCCGAGCTGGGCGGGCAGACCTACCTGGCCGGCGACGGCGCGGTGCGCAGCGAGGACCGGGGCTACTTCCGCATCACGGGCCGCATCGACGACGTGCTCAATGTTTCGGGCCACCGCATGGGCACGATGGAGATCGAGTCGGCCCTGGTGTCCAAGACCGACCTGGTGGCCGAGGCCGCCGTGGTGGGCCGCCCCGATGACCTGACAGGCGAGGCCATCTGCGCCTTCGTGGTGCTCAAGCGCTCGCGTCCCACGGGCGAGGAGGCCAAGCAGATCGCCAAGGAGCTGCGCGACTGGGTGGCCAAGGAAATCGGCCCCATCGCCAAGCCCAAGGACATCCGCTTTGGCGACAACCTGCCCAAGACGCGCAGCGGCAAGATCATGCGCCGCCTGCTGCGCTCGATTGCCAAGGGCGAGGCCATCACCCAGGACACGAGCACGCTGGAGAACCCGGCCATCCTCGACCAGTTGGCCGAGACGAACTGAGGGCGGACACGCCCGCCATGAAGAACCGGAGCACAGGCTCCGGTTTTTTCTTGGCTGGACTGCGGGCGGCGCGCTGTCTTGCAGTCCTATTTTGTGTGGGCCGACAGCTCAGGCATGATGGTTGCAGTACAACCGAAGCTGTTGTTTTCACCACTGCCGAGGGAGGCGTTGCACCATGAACCTGAGAACCCTGTCGCTGCTGATCACCGTGGCCCTGATTGCGCTGCTGGCGGCATTCAACTGGAACACGCTGGCCGCGCCTTCCGTCGTGTCGCTGGGCGTGACCGAAGTCCAGGCGCCGCTGGGCGTGCTGATGCTGGCGCTGACCTGCCTGCTGGGCGTGTTCTTCGTCGCCTATGTGCTGTGGCTGCAGGGCTCGGTACTGATGGAAGCGCGCCGCCACGCCAAGGAAATGCAGGCCCAGCGTGACCTGGCCGACAAGGCCGAGGCTTCGCGCTTCACCGAGCTGCGCACCGTGCTGGAGGACCTGCATGCGCGTGACAAGGAAGTGCTGATGGCGCGGCTGGACGGGCTGGAGGCGCACCTGGTGCAGCGTGCCCAGGAGTCGGACAACAGCACGGCCGCCTATGTGGGGCAGCTGGAGCAGCAGGTTCGCCTGTACCAGCAGCCCGGCGCAGGCGCTCCGGACTACAGGTAGGCGGCCCGCGCCCGGATTCACGGGCGGACCATGAAAAAAACCGCGCGACTTGCGTTGCGCGGTTTTTTTCGTTGCGGGCCCCGAGGCGGGAGGCCGGCGGAACTTACTTCAGCGACAGCACCCAGGCGGCCAGCTTCTTGGCGTCGGCATCGTTGACCTGGGGGTTGGCGGGCATGGGAACCGGGCCCCAGACGCCGCTGCCGCCCTTCATGATCTTGGCAGCCAGCTTGTCCACCGCGTCCTTCTGGCCTGCGTACTTGGAGGCCACATCCTTATAGGACGGGCCCACCAGCTTCTTGTCCACGGCGTGGCAGGCCATGCAGTTCTTGGAGGCGGCAAGAGCCTGGTCGGCCATGGCGGGAGCCACGGTGACGACGGTCAAGGCCAATGCGATCAATGTCTGCTTCATCATGAGTTCCTGGGGGTTGTCGGGAATAATTATGCGAAACATTGTAGTGGGCGCGCATGCCTGATGCGTTACCTCGTGTGAAGCACCGTCTGGTGAAGGAGAAGTTATGTATCTGTTGGGAATCGCGGTCCTGCTCACCCTGCTGAAGTTGGCCGATATCGAGCCTGTGGCCTCCTGGTCCTGGTACGTCATCCTGGGCGCCTATGGCGTGACGGCCGCCTGGTGGGCCTGGGCCGACACCTCTGGCTACACCAAGCGGCGCGCGGCCGACAAGATCGAGCAGCGGCGCTTGAAGCGCATCGAAAAGAACAAGGAAGCCATGGGCACGGGCACGCGCTCGCGTTCGCGCCGCTGAGGGGCCTTGAACGGCGGCGCAGGCTTCGCCGCAGGCGATGCCTGGGGTCTGCAAAGGGGCAGCCCATGCCGGCCGGGGCATTCCTGTGGCCCAGCGGTGCGGCGGGCGCTGCGCCATAATCTTCGCCCAGACCCTGGCCTTCCCCACAGGACCAGGGATGGACCGAGACGACAGACAACTGGATTCCCCATGCCCGCATACCGTTCCAAGACTTCCACCGGCGGCCGCAACATGGCCGGTGCGCGCGCCCTGTGGCGTGCCACCGGCATGAAGGATGGCGACTTCGACAAGCCCATCATCGCCATCGCCAACTCCTTCACGCAGTTCGTTCCGGGCCACGTCCACCTCAAGGACCTGGGCCAGCTGGTGGCGCGCGAGATCGAGGCCGCAGGCGGCGTGGCCAAGGAATTCAACACCATTGCCGTGGACGACGGCATCGCCATGGGCCACGACGGCATGCTGTACTCGCTGCCCAGCCGCGACATCATCGCGGACTCGGTGGAGTACATGGTCAACGCCCACTGCGCCGACGCGCTGGTGTGCATCTCCAACTGCGACAAGATCACCCCCGGCATGCTGATGGCCGCCATGCGGCTGAACATTCCGGTGATCTTCGTCTCCGGCGGCCCCATGGAGGCGGGCAAGACCAAGCTGGCCAATCCCAACACGCACAAGCTGGAGTTCAAGAAGCTGGACCTGGTCGATGCCATGGTGATCGCGGCCGACTCCAACTACACCGACGAGCAGGTCGCCCAGGTCGAGCGCTCGGCCTGCCCGACCTGCGGTTCCTGCTCGGGCATGTTCACCGCCAACTCCATGAACTGCCTGACCGAGGCGCTGGGCCTGTCCCTGCCCGGCAACGGCACGGTGCTGGCCACGCATGCCGACCGCGAGGAACTGTTCAAGCGCGCCGGCCGCCGCATCGTCGAGCTGGCCCGTGAGTACTACGAGCAGGAAGACGCCTCCGTGCTGCCGCGCTCCGTGGGCTTCAAGGCCTTCGAGAACGCGATGACTCTGGACATCGCCATGGGCGGCTCCACCAACACCATCCTGCACCTGCTGGCCATTGCCCGTGAAGCCGAGATCGACTTCACCATGGCCGACATCGACCGCCTCTCGCGCTCCGTGCCCCAGCTGTGCAAGGTGGCGCCCAACACGCAGAAATACCACATCGAGGATGTGCACCGCGCCGGCGGCATCTTCGCCATCCTCGGCGAGCTGGCCCGCGCCGGCAAGCTGCACACCGACGTGCCCACTGTGCACGCCAAGACCCTGGGCGAAGGCCTGGCGCAGTGGGACATCACCACCACCCAGGACGAGGCCGTCAGGCACTTCTACCTGGCAGGCCCGGCCGGCATTCCCACCCAGGTGGCCTTCAGCCAGAACACGCGCTGGCCCAGCCTGGACCTGGACCGTGCAGAAGGCTGCATCCGCTCCTACGAGCACGCCTTCTCCAAGGAAGGCGGCCTGGCCGTGCTGACGGGCAACATCGCCCTGGACGGCTGCGTGGTCAAGTCGGCCGGCGTGGACGAAAGCATCCACGTGTTCGAAGGCACGGCCCACGTGACCGAGTCGCAGGACGAGGCCGTGCAGAACATCCTGGACGACAAGGTCAAGGCCGGCGACATCGTCGTCGTGCGCTATGAAGGTCCCAAGGGCGGCCCCGGCATGCAGGAAATGCTCTACCCGACCAGCTACATCAAGTCCAAGGGCCTGGGCAAGGAGTGCGCACTGCTGACCGACGGACGCTTCTCGGGCGGCACCTCGGGCCTGTCCATCGGCCACTGCTCGCCGGAAGCTGCCGCTGGCGGCGCCATCGGCCTGGTGCGCAACGGCGACCGCATCCGCATCGACATTCCCAACCGCAGCATCAACGTGCTGGTCTCCGACGAGGAGCTGGCCCGCCGCCGTGCCGAGCAGGATGCCAAGGGCTGGAAGCCCGCCGAGCCGCGCCCGCGCAAGGTGTCGGCCGCGCTCAAGGCCTATGCCAAGCTGGTGATGTCGGCCGACAAGGGCGCCGTGCGCGACCTGTCCCTGCTGGACGACTGACACCGGGCAGCACCGCCGCCAGGCGGTGCGCACCCGATGAAAATGAAAAGGGATGGAAGGCCTTGCGGCTTTCCATCCCTTTTTCTTTTCTCTTCTCTTCTCTCAGGCCCTTGAGGGCTCTTGTTTCATCGCGGGGCGACCGGCTTGCCGTTTCATCGTGGCTGCCGGTTCGGGTTTTCATCGTGGAGCAAACAGCCCACTCTCATTTATGGGAAGTGCCTGAAAAACTGGCGCGGCCAAAACAAGGGACAGCGAGCAAGGGCCGCCCCGCCGCGAGGCTGTCGTCCCCCTCCCGCGAAGCGAGAGAGGGGGAAGGCGCGAAGCGCCTCAGGGGGAGCTTCATTCAGGCGGGCTCGCCCATCTTGCTTTGCAGGTAGTTGGGCAGACCGATCTTCTCGATCAGGCCCAGTTGCTTCTCCAGCCAGTAGGCGTGGTCTTCTTCCGTGTCGCGCAGCTGGGCCAGCAGCAGGTCGCGGCTGTTGAAGTCGCTGTGGCGCTCGCACAGGGCCATGGCCGAGCGCAGGCTGTCACGCACGCGGTATTCGGTGGCCAGGTCCTTGCGCAGCATCTCTTCGACGGTCTCGCCGGGCGTGAACTCGTGCGGGCGCATGTCGGGGCGGCCGCCCAGGAACAGGATGCGGCGCAGGATGGCGTCGGCGTGCTGGGTTTCCTCTTCCATCTCATGGCCGATGCGCTCGAACAGGCGCAGCAGGCCCTGGTCTTCGTACTGGCGCGAGTGGATGAAGTACTGGTCGCGCGCGGCAAGCTCGCCGCGCAGCAACTCTATGAGGCATTCGATGACTTCTGGTTGGCCTTGCATGTTCTTCTTCTCCTGACTGTGTGAACGCCGCAAGTATCGCGTGAACCGGCCCTTGGGCCAAAGCGCGCGCTGCAATTCCCCGTGGACGGCGCATTGCATGCATGCGCGACGCAGAAGCATTCGCATCGCGGCAGGCTGGCGGGGGGGATGGAGCTAGGGTAAACGCTGTATTGCGGGCTTCAATAATAGTTATTTATCATAACGATTATGGAGCCGAAGCATCGGTGTCCAAAACCCCATTTCCCCTTTGCACAAGGAAGCGCAATGAGCACCGAACGTACCGAAGAACAGACCGTGTCCTGCACCGTCACAGGCCGCGTGGCCTGGGTGAAATTCAACCGCCCCGAAAAGCGCAACGCCATGAGCCCCCAGCTCAACCGCCAGATGATGCGTGTGCTCGACGACCTGGAGTTCCGTGACGACGTGGGCGTGGTCGTGCTTGCAGGCGAAGGCACGGCCTGGACGGCCGGCATGGACCTGAAGGAATACTTCCGCGAGACCGAGGCCACCGGCCTGGCCGGAACCCGCAAGGCCCAGCGCGAGAGCTATGGCTGGTGGCGCCGCCTGCGCTGGTTCCAGAAGCCGACCATTGCCATGGTCAACGGCTGGTGCTTCGGCGGTGGCTACGGCCCCCTGTTCGCCTGCGACCTGGCCTTTGCCTCGGATGACGCCAAGTTCGGCCTGTCTGAAATCAACTGGGGCATCCTGCCCGGTGGCGGCGCCTCCAAGGTGGCGGTGGAGCTGCTGTCCTTTCGCCGTGCCATGTACCACGCCATGCTGGGCGAGAACATCGACGGCCGTACGGCCGCCGAGTGGGGCCTGGTCAACGAGTCGCTGCCGGCCGATCGCCTGCAGGCCCGCGTCACCGAAGTGGCCGAGGCCCTGCTGCAGAAGAACCCCAGCGCCCTGAAGGCCACCAAGGACGCCATCCGCCGCGTGCGCGACATGAGCTACGACAACGCCGAGGACTACCTGGTGCGCGCCCAGGAAGCCGCCAACAGCTACGACAACGAAGGCCGCAAGGAAGGCATGCGCCAGTTCCTCGACGACAAGACCTACAAGCCAGGTCTCGGAACCTACGACCTCTCGAAGCAAAAGTCCTGAAGCCCCGCACATCCTGAGTGGCCGCGCCCTCGCTGCTAGGGCGCCTGCCGCCAACCCATTGGAGACAAGAATGACAACGACAGAGATGGCGGCCGCCCTGCGGCCCGACATCGGCAGGCTGCTGAGGCCGCGTTCCATCGCCATCGTCGGCGCCTCGGCCACGCCGGGTGCGCTGGGCGCATCGGTGCTGGGCAACCTGGAGCGCAACGGCTTTGCCGGCGACATCCACCTGATCAATCCCAAGCGCAGCGAGATCGCCGGGCGGGCCTGCCTGGCCTCGGTCGATCAGCTGCCCGAAGGCGTGGATGTGGCCGTGCTGGCCATCCCCCAGCCCTTTGTGCTGGAGACAGTGCGCGCACTGGCGGCGCGCCGCGTGGGCGCGGCGGTGATCTTCTCGGCAGGCTTTGCCGAGGCGGGCGAGCGCGGCATGGCCGAGCAGCGCGAGATCGCACGCATTGCCGCCGAGGCCGGCATGGTTGTGGAAGGCCCCAACTGCCTGGGCTGCATCAACTACCTGCAGCGCGTGCCGCTGACCTTTGTCGAGGTGAATATCGACGCGCAGCAGGTCGATGCCACGCGGCCCGCCATTGGCGTGGTCTCGCAAAGCGGCGCCATGATGACCGTGCTGTGCACCACGCTGGCCAGCCGCGCGCTGCCGCTGTCGCACGCCATCTCCACGGGCAACGAGGCTGCCAGCCATGCCGAGGACTATGTGGACTTCCTGCTGGAGCAGCCCTCCACCCGCGTGGTCGCCATGATCGTCGAGCAGTTCCGCCAGCCCGCGCGCATCCTGGCCGCCGTGGCCCGTGCGCGCAGCCTGGGCAAGTCGGTGGTGCTGCTGCATCCGGGCAAGAGCAGTGCGGCGCGCGCCTCGGCCGCCACGCACACCGGCGCCATGGCCGGCGACTATGCGCTGATGCGCACCAAGCTGGAGCGCGCAGGCGCCGTGTTTGCCGAGACACTGGAGGAGCTGGGCGACATCGCCGAGATCGCCATCCGCTGCCCCGTGCTGCCATCGGCTGGTGGGGCCGGTGCAGCCGCTGCATCGGGAGTTGCCGTGCTGGGCGAGTCCGGCGCCTTCAAGGCGCTGACGCTGGACTGGGCCGAGCAACTGGGCCTGGCCCTGCCCGCCATCGGCGACGACGACTCGCCCGCGCTGCGTGCTGCACTGCCCGAGTTCGTGGGCGTGAGCAACCCGCTGGACCTCACGGCCCAGGGCCTGGTGGAGCCGGATCTGTATTTCCGCACGCTGGATGCGCTGTTTGGCGATGCGCGCTTTTCCACCGTCCTGGTCGGCCTGATCCAGGGCGATCCGGTGACCTGCGGCATCAAGATGCCACCCGTGCTGCGCGCCGTGCGCGAGCTGCGGCCGGCCAAGCCCGTCATCGTGGCGGGCCTGGACGAGGGCGCGGCCGTGCCTGCCGAGTTCATCGCCGAGATGCGTGCGCTGGGCGTGCCGTACTTCCCCAGCACCGAGCGTGCCCTGCGCGCCGTGCAGCGCCTGACCGCCTTCAGCCAGCGCAGTTTCGAGCGCACCGATGCCCAGCCCATCGCTCTGGCCCTGCCCGCAGGCCGCACGGTGGTGCCCGAGTACGAATCCAAGGCCGTGCTGGCACAGGCCGGCATACCCTTTGCGCGCGGCCGGCTGGCCACCTCGGCCGAGCAGGCCGTGGCGATTGCGGCGGAGATCGGCTGGCCCGTGGCGCTCAAGGCCCAGTCCGCCGACCTCAGCCACAAGAGCGATGCGGGCGGCGTGATCCTGAACATTGCCGATGCGCAGGCCATGGGCGAGGCCTGGGGGCGACTGCATGCCAACGTGGCGGCCTATGACAGCGCCATTGCGCTGGACGGCGTGCTGATCGAGGCCATGGGCCAACGTGGCCTGGAGATGATCATCGGCGCGCGCAACGATCCGCAGTGGGGCCCGGTGATCCTGGCCGGCCTGGGCGGCGTGACGGCCGAGATCATGCGCGATGCGCGCCTGCTGGACGCCGACCTGTCCACCGGCGAGGTGCTGCGCGAACTGGACCGCCTGCAGGGCGCGCCGCTGCTGCACGGCTACCGGGGCGCCCCGGCGCTGGACCGCCAGGCGCTGGCCGAGCTCATCGTGCGCCTGGGCCAGGTGCTGCGCGGCACGCCGGCCATCCGCGAGATCGACCTCAACCCGGTCATCGTGCTGCCCGAAGGGCAGGGCGTGGTCGCGCTTGATGCGCTGATGCTGGTCGAGCACAGCGCGGGCTGATGCCCGCGCAAGGGCTGGCGCGGTGCGCCGGCCCTTTTCATGCGCAGCCCTGTCTCGCTTTCCCGCTTTCTTTTTTCCGCTTTCCCTTCCTCCACAGGAGGTCTCCATGAGCCTGCCTTACCCGCCGGGCCGCGTGTCCACGCCCGCGCCGGCCGAGTCGAACGGACTCGGCTATGCCTACTACGTCACCATCATCCTGCTGCTGGCCTACACCCTGTCCTTCGTGGACCGGCAGATCCTGGGCCTGCTGGTGCAGCCCATCAAGAAGGATCTGCAGCTGTCGGACTGGGTGTTCAGCATCGTCCACGGCTTTGCCTTCGCCATCTTCTACACCTTCGTCGGCATCTTCCTGGGGCGCCTGGCCGACCGCTGGAACCGCCGCAACCTCATCGTCATCGGCATGGCGATCTGGGTGGTGGCCACGGCGGCCGGTGGCTATGTCACGGGCTTTGTCTCGCTGTTCGTGGCGCGCATGTTCGTGGGCGTGGGCGAGGCGGCGCTGTCGCCGGCGGCCTATTCCATGCTGGCCGACTACTTCCCGCCCGAGCGCCGCGCGCGCGCCATGAGCATCTACACCTCGGGCGTGTACATCGGCTCGGCCACGGCCTTCATCGTGGGCGGCCTGGTCATCCAGGCCACCAGCCAGGCCGGCGAGGTGGTGTTCCCGCTGCTGGGCAGCTTCAAGCCCTGGCAGGCGGCCTTCATCTTCGTGGCCCTGCCCGGCATTCCGCTGGTGGCGCTGATGTACACCGTGCGCGAGCCGGTGCGCCGCGGCCTGCAGGCGGCAGGCGCCTCCGCCAGGGCCGCCGCTGCAGCAGGCCCCGCGCCCGATCTGTCCCATGTGTTCCGCAACAAGCGCGCCTTCCTGCCGCTGCTGCTGGCGCCGGGCATCACGGCCATGATCACCTTCGGCGTCACGGCCTGGCTGCCGGCCACCTTCATCCGCCAGTGGGGCTGGACGCCCGGCGAGATCGGCCCGGCCTACGGCGTCATCATCCTGACCTTCGGCATTGGCGGCATGCTGCTCAGCGGCTTCCTGGCCGACTACCTCACGGCGCGCGGCAAGCAGGTGGGCTCGATCGTCATCTCGCTGGTGGCCACCGGCGTGCTCATCGCCAGCGGCCTGGTGCTGGCCTTTGCGCCTTCGCCCACCGTGGCCCTGGTGGCCGTGGCGGTCACCACCTTCTTCCTGGGCATGCCGGTGGCGCTGGCGCCGCCCATCCTGCAGGCGGTCACGCCCAACCAGCTGCGCGGCCAGGTGACTTCCATCTACCTGCTGCTGATCAACCTGATCGGCCTGGGGCTCGGCCCCTTCCTCGTGGCCTTTTTCACCGACTTCGTTTTCCACGACGAAAAGCTCGTGGGCCTGTCGCTGGGCCTGGTGTCCGCCCTGGCCGCGCTGCTGTCCGTGCTGTGCCTGGCCAGCGCCATCGGTCCCTACCGCCGCCTGGTCGCGGCCATGGAGGGCCGGGCATGAGCGCGCAGGCATCGCATTGCTCGCATTACCAGCCGCCGCTGGAGGACATCCGCTTCGTCCAGCAGCACTGGCTGGGCGCAGAGGCCGACTGGCGCCGCATGCCGGCCCATGAAGCCCTGGACCAGGAGACGGCCGACATGGTGGTCGAGGCGGCCGGGCGCTTTTGCGCCGACGTGCTGGCGCCGCTCAACGGCCCGGCCGACCTGCAGGGATGTCGACTGGAAGAGGGCAGGGTGCGCACGCCCGATGGCTTTCCCGAGGCCTATGCGGCTTTCGTGGAAGCCGGCTGGCCGGCCCTGGCCTGCGCGCCCGAGGCCGGCGGCCAGGGCCTGCCCCAGCTGCTGGATGCCGCGCTGCACGAAATGCTGGCCTCGGCCAACCATGGCTGGACCATGTACCCGGGCATCCTGCACGGCGCCTATGCCTGCCTGCACGCCCATGGCGACGCGCACCTGCGCGCCACCTACCTGCCGCACATCGTCAGCGGGCGCTGGCTGGCCACCATGTGCCTGACCGAGCCCCAGGCCGGCTCCGACCTGGGCCTGCTGCGCAGCCAGGCCCGGCCCCGGGGCGATGGCAGCTACCGCCTGGACGGCAGCAAGATCTTCATCTCGGGCGGCGACCAGGACATGAGCGAGAACATCGTGCACCTGGTGCTGGCGCGGCTGCCCGATGCGCCGGCGGGCACGCGCGGGCTGTCGCTGTTCCTGGCGCCGCGCGGCATTCCCCAGGACGGCGGCGGGTTCCTGCCCAACGCCATTCACTGCGACGGCATCGAAAAGAAGATGGGCATCAAGGGCAGCGCCACCTGCGCCATGCGCTTCGAGGGTGCGCAGGCCTGGCTGGTCGGCCAGCCCCACCAGGGCCTGGCCGCCATGTTCGTGATGATGAATTCCGCCCGCCTGCACGTGGGCCTGCAGGGCTTGGGCCATGCCGAGATGGCCTGGCAGCTGGCGCGCGCCTATGCGGCCGAGCGCCGCCAGATGCGTGCCCAGCCCCGGCCCGCCGATGCGCAGGGCCCCGCCGACCCCATCGCCCTGCAGCCGGCCGTGCAGCGCATGCTGGCCGACCTGCGCGTCTGGACCGAAGGCATGCGCGCCATTGCAGGCTGGGTGGCCCACCAGCTGGACCTGGCCGAACAGGCGCCGGATGCCGAGGAGCGCGCCCAGGCCCATGCGCTGGCCTCGCTGCTCACGCCCGTGGTCAAGTCCTTCTTCACCGAGCGGGGCTTTGCGCTGGCCAGCGAGGCGCTGCAGGTCTTCGGCGGCTACGGCTATGTGCACGAGTACCGCATCGAGCAGACGCTGCGTGATGCCCGCATCGCCATGATCTACGAGGGCACGAACCAGATCCAGGCACTGGACCTGCTGCAGCGCAAGGTGGCGGCCAGCGGCGGGGCCGCGCTGGCACCGCTGCTGGCGGCACTGCGCGAGGAGGCCGCTGCCTGCGAGGCGGCGGGCATGGAGCCCGGCCTGGCCGTCGCGCTGCGCAGCTGGAGCGATCGCACCGAAGCGCTGACGGGCGCGCTGTGCGCCCGCGCCGAAGGCGACGCCCCGTTGCTGGCGCGCTGCGCCGAGGACTATCTGCGCCTGGTCGGCACGCTGTGCATGGCCTTTGCCTGGGCGCGCGCGGCGCGCGTCAGCCAGCCGCTGGCCGATCCGGCGCTGCGCCGCTCCAAGGCGGACAGCGCGGCCTGGTTCTTCGCGCATGGGCTGCTGGATGCGGAGCACTGGCTGCGCCGCACCGAGTCCGCCGCGCGCACGCCGCTGCCGGCTGCCGTGGCCTGAGCGGGCAGCCGGGGCTTTTATGATGGAACGCCGCACTGGCCCTGAAGATCCGCAGGCGCCGGGGCGGCTTTGCCTCGGTGTGCCTTCTTCCTCTTCCAGATCCGTGTCCATGGACAGCTCCTCCGAACCCGCCGTCGATCAGTCGCGCCTGCAGCGTTTCCTGGGCTACCGCCTCACGCGTGCGGAAATCCACATCCACAAGCTGTTCGCGCGGCGCGTGGCCGAACTGGACCTCAAGCCCAGCGAGTTCTCCATCCTGGTGCTGATCCACTCCAATCCCGGCATCTACCTGCGCCAGCTGGGCGAGGCGCTGGACATCTCGCCCTCCAACCTGGTGCCGGTGGTCGAGCGCCTGGTGCAGCGCGGGCTCATCGGGCGCCAGCCCGATCCGCGCGACCGCCGGCTGCAGCAGCTGCACATGACGGCCGAAGGCAGCGCGCTGCAGGCGCGGGCCGAGGGCGTGGTGGTGCAACTGGAAGACGAGCTGGAGCAACTTCTGACCGCCACCGAGCAGCGCCATCTGTTCGCGGCCCTGGACAAGCTCATGGCCATCCAGGAAAGCCAGCCGGGCTGAACCGCCGCGCCGCCAGCTTTCCAACCCCTGGCCGGCGCCGGCCATGCGGCGCTGCGGCACAATGCCGACCATGCTGATGTACCCGCAGATCGATCCCGTGGCCCTGCAGATCGGGCCCCTCGCCGTGCACTGGTACGGCCTGACCTATCTGGCCGCTTTCGGCCTCTTCCTCTGGCTGGGAACGCGCAGGCTGCGCCACCCGCCCTTCGTGCGCATGCAGGGCGACCGCGCCTGGACGCGCAAGGACGTGGAAGACATTCTTTTCCTGGGCGTGCTCGGCGTGGTCGTCGGCGGCCGGCTGGGCTACTGCCTGTTCTACAAGCCGGGCTACTACCTGAGCCACCCGCTGGAGATCTTCTATGTCTGGCAGGGCGGCATGAGCTTTCATGGCGGCCTGGTCGGCGTGATTGCCTCCATGGTCTGGTTCGCGCGCTCGCGGGCCCGCTCCTGGCTGGAGGTGGCCGACTTCGTCGCGCCCTGCGTGCCCACGGGCCTGGCGGCCGGCCGCGTCGGCAACTTCATCAACGGGGAACTGTGGGGCCGCTTCGCCAGCCCCGAGCTGCCCTGGGCCATGGTCTTCCCGCAAAGCGGCTCCATGCTGCCGCGCCACCCCTCGCAGGTCTACCAGTTCCTGCTGGAAGGCCTGCTGCTGTTCGTGCTGCTGTGGCTGTATGCGCGCAAGGAGCACAAGCCGGGCCAGGTGGCGGCGGTCTTCCTCGTCGGCTACGGAGCCTTCCGCTTCATTGCCGAGTACTTCCGCGAGCCCGATGACTTCCTGGGCCTGCTGTCGCTGGGCATGAGCATGGGCCAGTGGCTGTGCGTGCCCATGGTGATCGGCGGCATCGCCATGTGGTTCTGGGCTGCGGGGCGCCCGGCCTATCCTGCCCAGGCGGGCAAGCCGGCCTGAGGCCGGCGGTACGCACGGATACGAAGCGGGCCTGGTGCCCGCTTTTTTTTGTGCAAGGTTGACGGGAGAGGGGACAGGGGCATGCATGGGGATAGCCCGAAGACAAGAACGCGACATCGGCGTACACGGTCTGCCGTGCAGACTCTCATAATGTGAGCAGCAAAAGATTGTCATTGGCCGATTGGCGGCATGACAGTCCCGTGACCGCTTGACATGGAGGAACTTCTGAATGGGTCTGGCTACTGACTGGATTGCCCGCAATGTGTCCCGCTTTCGCAGCACCGATGCGGCTGCGCCTGCAACAAAGTCCGAGGGCGAGGCAGCCAAGGGACCCGCGCCGCGCGGCACGGCACAGCGCCTGCAGGCCACCCTGCGGCGCGGCCAGGAAGTGCTGTCCCCGCGCGAGCTGCGCAAGCTCATGGAAGACCTGCAGGCTGCCGCCGACGCCGGCCTGAGCGATGTCGAGGGCGGCCGCCATGCGCAACTGCTCATGGACTGGTACGCCCAGGCCGAGCTGCCCGCGCACAAGGATTTCTGGGCGCTGATCGTCGAGCAGTTCGGCCCCGATACCGAAGCCCTGATGGCCGCGCGAAAGCGCTATGACACGGCGACCAGCGATGCCGAGCGCGGCCAGGCCGAGATGGACCTGCGCCGCGCGCTGATGTCGCCGCGCACGCGGCTGCTGCAGCGCTTTGCCCAGCCCCAGGGCGGCATGGGCTTTCTGGTGGACCTGCGCGCCGAACTGCTGGCCCTGCCCAAGGCGGAGCAGCAGCGCTTTTCCGCTCTGGACGCCGAGCTGGAGCACCTGTTTGCCAACTGGTTCGACGTGGCCCTGCTGGAGCTGCGCCGCCTGAGCTGGGACTCGCCGGCCTCGCTGATCGAAAAGCTCATCCAGTACGAGGCCGTGCACGACATCCGCAGCTGGGCCGACCTCAAGAACCGCCTGGACAGCGACCGGCGCTGCTACGGGTTCTTCCACCCGCGCATGCCCACCGTGCCGCTGATCTTCGTGGAGGTGGCGCTGGTGGACCGGATGTCCGACAGCATCGCCCCGCTGCTGGACGAGACGGCGGCGGCCTCCGACCTGGGCCGCGCCACCACGGCCATCTTCTACTCCATCAGCAACACCCAGGCCGGCCTGCGCGGCGTGAGCTTTGGCGACTCGCTGATCAAGCATGTGGTGGAGACGCTGACGGGCGAGTTCCCCCGGCTGCGCCATTTCGCCACGCTGTCTCCCATTCCGGGCCTGCGTGCCTGGATCGCCAAGCACGGCGATGCCATCCTGGAGAAGATGGACGAGCGCCAGCGCAAGGCCTTCGAGCTCAAGGCCGGCGGCATGGGCGCCGAGCACCTGCTGGCGGCGCTGGATGCGCCGCAGGATCTCAAGCCCGACGCACCCGTGCGCCGCGCACTGCTGTTCTGCGCTGCCCACTATCTGGGGCGCGAGACGGCCAAGGGCCGGCCGCTGGACCCGGTGGCGCGTTTTCACCTGGGCAATGGCGCGCGCGTGGAGCGGCTCAACTGGGCGGCCGACCTGTCGGCCAAGGGACTCAAGCAGTCGCTGGGGCTGATGGTCAACTACCTCTACGACCTCAAGCGCCTGGACAAGCATCGCGGCCTGCTGGCGCAGGGCCGCATACCGGTGTCCTCGGACATCGAAGCCCTGTGCAAATGAAAAGGGGCGCGGCGCAGGCCGTGCCCCTTTTCTTGCACAGGGACTGCTGCGCCTGACAACGAAGACAGCCTCAAAGAGGCGACAAGGAGACAAGTCATGCAAGCTTCCCACCCCACGGGGCGGCGCGCGGTGTTGCGCGCAGCCGGGGCCTCGATGGCCGCGCTGGCCCTGCCCATGGCAGCCCGCGCGGCGGCGGACTGGCCGTCCAAACCCGTGAACCTGGTCGTGCCGTTTCCAGCCGGCGGGGGCACCGATGCCTTTGCCCGGCCGTTCTCGGCCCAGTTCGCCAAGAGCGCGGGCAAGACCCTGGTGATCGACAACCGCGGCGGCGCAGGCGGCACCCTGGGCGCCAGCTACGCGGCCAAGCTGGCGCCGGACGGCTACAACTTCTTCATGGGCGGCACCCACCATGTGATTGCGCCGTCCATGTACCCGCGCCTGGACTATGACCTGGAGCGCGACTTCATCGCGCTGGCCCTGCTGGCCAGCGTGCCCCAGGTGCTGGTGGTCAACCCGCGCAACGTGCCGCACAAGACCGTGCAGGAGCTGCTGTCCGACCTGCGCAAGCGGCCGGGCAAGCTCAACTACGCCTCGGCGGGCGCGGGCACCTCGCACCACCTGGCCGGCGAGCTGTTCAAGCTGCAGACCAATACCTTCATCACCCACATTCCCTATCGGGGCGCGGGCCCGGCGCTGCAGGACCTGATCGCCGGCAATGTGGACATGATGTTCGACGGCCTGGGCTCGTCGGCCCAGCACATCAAGAGCGGGCGCATCCGCGCGCTGATGGTCTCTGGCGACAAGCGCAATCCCGCCTTCCCCGACGTGCCCTGCGCGGCCGAGTCCGGCCTGCCCGACTACACGGTCACGACCTGGTACGGCCTGTGGGCGCCCAAGGGCACGCCGCAGGCCGTGCAGGCCCAGGTCATCGACCAGGTGCAGCGCATAGGATCGGCCGAAGAGATCAAGTCCATCTGGGCGCGCAACGGCGCCGACTACGGCGGCATGAACCAGCAGCAGTTCGCGGCCATGGTGCATGGCGAGATCGCGCGCTGGGCGCAGGTGGTCAAGGCCTCGGGCGCCAAGCTGGAGTAGCGGACGAGGGGCCGGTCAGGGCTGGTGCAGGGCGGCGGCATGCGCGTGCATGTCACCACCCTGTCACGGGCCTTGGCTACGGTCCATCCCTTCTGAGATCCATCCTGGGAGGGAATATGAACCAGGCAGACAAGGTCCGCTCGCCCGCATCCGTGCTGCTCGCGCTGGTCCTGGCTTTCGGCACGGCCACGGGCCTGGCAGGCTGCGGCGGCAGCGACGACGGCCCCGAGACCATCGGCTCGCTGCGGCTGATCGGCGACTACAGCATCAGGACCAAGACACTGTTCGACGGCGTGGAGTTCGGCGGCATCTCCGGCCTTGACCGCGCGCCCGATGGCAGCTACTGGGCCATCTCCGATGAGCGCGGCGGCGAGCGTGGCACGCCGCGCTTCTACAACCTGGGCATTCAGTTCGATGACAAGGCCATCCAGGCCGTGACCATCCGCAAGATGGTCACGCTCAAGGGCCGCGACGGCCAGCCGCTGCCCAGCACGCGCCGCACCGTGGACCCCGAAGGCATCCGCGTGGCGCCCAACGGCAACCTCTACGTGTCCAGCGAGGGCAACTTCAGCACCGACCCCGCCAGCCTGTTCCAGCCCTTTGTGCGCGAGATCAAGGTCGACGGCAGCTTCGTGCGCGACTTCGAGACGCCTGCGGCCTTCAACTACGTGGACAACACCACCAGCGGAGGGCGCAACAACAAGCTGTTCGAGGCCCTGGCCGTCACGCCCGAAGGCAGCGTGTTCACGGCCAACGAGGATGCGCTGGTGGAAGACGGCCCCCTCACCACGCTGGCAGCGGGCAGCGTCATCCGCGTCCTCAAGCTCGATCCGGCCACGGGCAAGTCGGGCGCGCAGTATGCCTACCAACTCCCGAAGATTCCGCTGGACAAGGCCGCCAGCGGCAGCTTTCCGCCGGACAACGGCCTGCCCGAGCTGCTGGCGGTCTCCAACAACGAGTTCATCGCCATCGAGCGCGCCTTTGCCGATGGCGTGGGCAACACCATCCGCCTGACGCGCGCCACCATCGAGCCGGACACCACCGACGTGCGCAGCTTCAAGAGCCTGGTGGGCGCCAGCTACAAGCCCATGAAGCGCGAGCTGCTGCTGGAAATGCCCGTGACCTACCAGGGCGTCAAGCTCGACAACATCGAAGGCATCTCCTGGGGTCCGCGCCTGGCCAACGGCAACCGCACCCTGGTGCTGGTGGCCGACAACAACTTCGCGGACAACCAGGTCACGCAGTTCCTGGCCTTCGAAGTGCGGCCCTGAGCCCTCTTCGGGCTACCTTGACTTGCGCGGGCGCTCGTAGCCCGCCTGCGCGGGCGCGCCCAGCACCATGTCGGTGAAGGCGCTGCCGCCTGCGCAGATGTGCTGGCGCATGGCCTCGGCTGCCACCTCCGCCTGGCCTGCGCAGATGGCGGCCACCACGGTGGCGTGCTCCTGCTGCGAGCGCGCAAGCCGGCCGGGCTTCTCGAACATGCGGCCCCGGTAGGGCGTGATGCGCAGCCGCAGCAGCCGCGTCTGCTCCACGATGAAGTCATTGCCGCTGGCCTCGTATATCAGTTCGTGCAGCTGCATGTTGGCCTGCACATAGCCCTCGGCATCCTGCGCCTGGGCGCAGGCAGCGGTGTGCGCCAGCGCCGCCTGCAGCCGCTCGCGCAGCTGCGCATGGATGCGCGTGGCAGCCAGTCGGGCCAGCACACCTTCCAGCTCGGCCAGGCCTTCCATCATGGCCACCAGCTCGCGCGCATCCAGCCGCCGCACATAGATGCCCGAGCGCGGAACGATCTCCACCAGCCCCTTGGCCACCAGCAGCAGCAGCGCCTCGCGCACGGGGGTGCGCGAGGCGCCGAAGCGTTCGCACAGGGCCGGCTCGTCGATGGCGTCGCCGGGCCGCATGGCGCCCGAGCGCAGCTCGTCTTCCAGCGATTGCCGTATACGCTCCTGCAGGCTGGACGTGGCCGGGGTTTTCTCCAATGGCTGCTTGGCTGGAAGCATTTTCTAATTCAAATATATCTGATTGACTGACTGATACATATGACACCCAGACTCGACATCCAGGATCACCTGGCCACCATCACGCTGCAGCGTCCCGAAGCGGCCAACAAGCTGGCCCCGGAAGACCTGGGCGCGCTGGTCGCGCACATGGAGCATATCAACCACCGCGACGATGTGCGCGTGGTGGTGCTGCGCAGCGAAGGCAAGTACTTTTGCAGTGGTTATGATATATCAGAGATCCAGGGCAGCCAGACCGAGGGCAGCAGCTTCGGCGAGATGGTGGACGCCATCGAACAATGCCGCGCCGTGACCGTGGCCGCCATCCACGGCGGCGTCTACGGCGGCGCCACCGACATGGCCCTGGCCTGCGACTTTCGCGTGGGCAGCACGGCGGCCGAGATGTTCATGCCGGCCGCGCGCCTGGGCCTGCATTTCTACGCGGGCGGGCTGGAGCGCTATGTCTCGCGCCTGGGCCTGGACACGGCCAAGCGGCTGTTCCTGACCTGCGAGCGCATCCAGGCCCCGGAGATGAAGGCCTGCGGATTCCTCACCCATCTGGCCGATCCCGCCGCCTTCGCCGTGGCCGTGGAGCAGCTCACCGGCACGCTGGCCGCCATGGCGCCCATCCCCCTGTTCGGCATGAAAAAGCACCTGAACCTGATCGCGCGTGGCCGCCATGACGTGGCCGAGATCACGCGCGAGGTGCAGCGCAGCATCGCCTCCGAAGACCTGCAGGAAGGCGGCCGGGCCTGGCGCGAGAAGCGCAGTCCGGAGTTCAAGGGGCGCTGAACCGCATCCTCCCGCATACACGCAGATTGCCCGTGGTGCTGCCTACCGCCCACAGCCCACGGAACCGGCGCGGCCCAACTCGGGGACACCGAGGAAGGGCCGCTCCCGCACCGAGGGTGTCGTCCCCCTTTGGGGGGAAGGCGCGCAGCGACTCAGGGGGTATCAATAAACAGGAGACAAGCCATGTTCAAGCGTTTTGCACTGTCGTTGCTGCTGGCCGGATTGGCCGGTGGCGCGATGGCCCAGTCCTATCCCGCGCGGCCCGTCACGCTGGTCGTGGGATTTCCTCCCGGTGGCGGCGCCGACGCGGTGGCGCGCATCGTGGCCGACAAGGTCGGCAAGATCCTGGGCCAGCCCCTGCTGGTGGACAACCGCCCGGGCGCTGGCACCACGCTGGCCTCCGAGCATGTGGCGCGTGCAGCGCCCGACGGCTACACGCTGCTGCTGGGCAGCGCCAATATCTATGGCTCGGACCAGCTGCTCTACAAGAGCGCGCGCTATGACGGCGCGCGCAACTTCACGGGCATCACGCGCTGGAGTTCAGCCCCCATGCTGCTGGCCGTGCGCAAGGATTTTCCGGGCCAGGGCGTGGGCGATCTGGTGGCGCTGGCACGCAGCCAGCCCGACAAGCTCAGCTATTCCTCCTCGGGCGCAGGCGTGATCACGCACCTGGCCACGCTGTCGTTCGCGGGCGCCAGCGGCGGGCTGCGCATGCTGCATGTGCCGTTCAAGGGCGGTGCGCCATCGATACAGGCCGTGGCCGCCGGCGATGTGGACCTGACCTTCGGCACGCCGCCCTCGGTGCTGCCGCTGGCCCAGGCGGGCAAGCTGCGCATGCTGGCGGTGAGCACGGCCGAGCGCTCCCCGCTGTTTCCCGAGCTGCCGGGCATGAAGGAGTCCGGCGTGCCGGGTTTTGACTACACGTTCTGGTTCGGCCTGTTCGCCCCGGCGGGTCTGCCCGAGGACGTGGCGAAGAAGCTGTTCGATGCCAGCACCAAGGCGCTGGAAGACCCCGATGTGAAGGCCAGGCTGGCCAAGCAGGGCAATCTGGCCGCGCCCTCGGCATCCCTAGAAGAATTCCGCGCCTGGGCCCTCAAGGAAGGGCAGGAGTCCAAGGCCCTGACCCAGCGTTCCGGCGCCGGGCTGCAGTGAGACACCCCCTGAGGCGCCACGCGCCTTCCCCCTCTCGCTTCGCGGGGGGACGACACCCTCGGTGCGGGAGCGGCCCTTCCTCGGTGTCCTGGTCTTGGGCCCCGCCGGTCCCACAGGTTGTGGGTGTCGCATCAAGCAGTAGATAACGATATGGAAATCCCTATGAATGAACAAGCCACGGGCCTGCCGCTGGAAGGCCTTACCGTCATCGACCTCACGCGCGTGCTGGCCGGCCCCATGTGCACGCAGATGCTGGCCGACCTGGGCGCGCGCGTGATCAAGGTGGAGCAGCCCGGCACGGGCGACGATGCGCGCGGCATCGGGCCGTTTGTGGACGGGGGCTCGGCCTATTTCCTGTCGGTGAACCGCAACAAGGAATCCATTGCGCTGGACCTCAAGCAGCCGCAGGACCGCGAGGTCTTCGAGCGCCTGCTGCAAGGCGCCGATGTGCTGGTCGAGAACTTCCGCCCCGGCACCATGGACAAGCTCGGCTATGGCTGGGAGACCCTGCATGCGCGCCATCCCCGGCTGGTGATGACGTCGGTCTCTGGCTTCGGCCAGACGGGTCCCTACAGCGGCTTTCCTGCCTACGACATGGTGGTGCAGGCCATGAGCGGAATGATGAGCGTGACCGGCCACCCGGGCGCCGGGCCCTGCCGCGTGGGCGTGTCCATCGGCGACCTGGGCGCAGGGCTGTACGCCGTCATCGGCACGCAGGCCGCACTCATGCGCCGCGCCCGCACGGGGCAGGGCGAACGTGTCGATGTCTCCATGCTCGACTGCCAGGTGGCCCTGCTGGAGAACCCCGTGGCGCGGCTCGGCGCGCTGGGCAGCGTGCCGGGGCCCATGGGTACGCGGCATCCGTCCATGGCACCCTTCGATGTGTTCGCGGCGCAGGACGGCTGGTTCGTCATCGCCGTGGGCAGCGATGCGCTGTTCCGCAAGCTGTGCAGCCTGCTGCAATTGCCCGAACTGGCCGAGGACGCGCGCTTTGCCGGCAATGCCCTGCGCTGCGAGCACCAGGCCGAACTCAAGGCCGCGCTGGAGGCGCGCCTGCGGGACAGTCCCAGGGCGCATTGGCTGCGCCTGCTCACTGATAATGGCATCCCGGCGGGGGAGTACAACAGCGTGGCCGATGTCGTCGAGCACCCCCAGGTGCGCGAGCGCGGCATGCTGGCCCAGGTGCAGGCCCCCGGTGGCCAGACACTGCGCGTGGCGGGCAACCCCTTGCTGGCCGCGTGCGATCAGCCCCTGGTGCGCAGGCAGCCGCCCGCGCTGGACGCGGACCGCGAGCGCATCCTGCGCGAGCTGTCCGTGGCGCAGTCTTCGCCCAACCATGAACGTGCCTGAGATTTCCCTGCTTCCCGCGGACTCTTCCTTCTTCTTCACAGCCATGACCAACCGCAATCTGTTCGCTGCCTTGCGCGCCGCCTTTCCCCAGGATCTGCAGAAGTGGGCCGTAGAGGCCATAGGCGCGGACGGCGCCAGCCTGTTCTACAGCTGGGCCGACCTGGACCGTGGCAGCGCGCGCATGGCCAACCTGCTGCAGTCGCTGCAACTGCCGCCCGCCAGCCGCATCGCCGTGCAGGTGGAAAAGTCGGTCGAGGCGCTGATGCTCTACCTGGCCACGCTGCGCAGCGGCCATGTCTTCCTGCCGCTGAACACGGCCTACCAGAGCGCCGAGATCGAATACTTCGTGGGCAATGCCGAGCCCGCCGTCGTGGTCTGCGCGCCGGGCAATTTCGGCTGGGTCTCCAAGATCGCCTTCACCTCGGGCGTGGCCCATGTCTACACCCTGGGCGACGACCGCAGCGGCACGCTGCTGGAGCGCGCGGCCCACCATGGCGACGAGCATGAGGTGGTGGAGCGCGGCGAGGACGACCTGGCCGCCATCCTCTACACCAGCGGCACCACGGGCCGCAGCAAGGGGGCGATGCTCACGCACGGCAACATGCTGTCCAACGCCGAGACGCTCAAGGACTACTGGGGCTGGCAGGACGGCGACGTGCTCATCCACGCGCTGCCCATCTTCCATGTGCACGGCCTGTTCGTGGCTATCCACGGCGCGCTGATCAATGGCAGCCCCATGATCTGGCTGTCCAAGTTCGAGCCCGGCACGGTGATCTCGCGCATGCGCGACGCCACCGTCTTCATGGGCGTGCCCACGCTCTACGTGCGCATGCTGGCGGACGCGCGGCTCACGCGCGAGGCGGCGGCCCACATGCGGCTGTTCATCTCGGGCTCGGCCCCCATGCTGGTGGAGACGCACCGCGACTGGCAGGAGCGCACCGGCCACGTCATCCTGGAGCGCTACGGCATGAGCGAGACCATCATGCTGACCTCCAACCCCTACCGCGCCGACGCGCACAACGGCGGCCAGTCCGAGCGCCGCGCCGGCACCGTGGGCTTTGCGCTGCCCGGCGTGGGCGTGCGCATCGTGGACGACGCAGGCGAGCAGGTGCCCGTGGGCGAGATCGGCAACATCCAGGTGCGTGGCCCCAATGTGTTCAAGGGCTACTGGCGCATGCCCGAGAAGACGGCCGAGGAGTTCACGGCCGATGGCTGGTTCCGCACGGGGGACGTGGGCAAGCTCGACGAGCGGGGCTATGTGAGCATCGTGGGCCGCAGCAAGGACCTGATCATCTCGGGCGGCTACAACGTCTATCCGGCCGAGATCGAAGGCTTCATCAACGAGCTGCCCGGCGTGGCCGAAAGCGCCCTGGTCGGCGTGCCGCACCCGGACTTCGGCGAAGTGGGCGTGGCCGTGGTCGTGCCGCGCCCCGGTGCCGCCCTGGAGCCCCAGGCGGTGGTCGATGCGCTCAAGGGCCAGCTGGCCAATTTCAAGATTCCCAAGCGCTGCTTCGTAGTGCAGGAGCTGCCGCGCAACACCATGGGCAAGGTGCAGAAGAACCTGCTGCGCGACGAACACAAGCAGCTGTTCGCCTGAGTTGGCGCCAGGGTGCGGATTGCGCCCTGGCCTGATTGAAAAAGCAAAAGGCATCGGCGCCGCCGATGCCTTTTTTTGTGTGGCGGCCGCCGAGGCTGCCGCTACCCTTCAACGCAGGACGAGCACGGGGATATGGGTGTGCGTGAGCACATGCTGCGTCTCGCTGCCCAGCAGCAGGCGCTGCAGGCCCTTGCGTCCGTGCGAGGCCATGACGATGAGATCGCAGTCGCGGCGCTTGGCCACGTCGATCACGCTTTCGGCGACCAGGTCGGACTTGACGATCTCGGTGGTCACGTTGACCTTCAGAGCCTGTCCCTTGGCATGGATGGCATCCAGCACGGTCTGCGCGTTGGAAGTCCACTGGCCTTCGATGCGCTCGATCTGCTTGAGGTCCACGGTCTCGCCGCCCTCGAAGTAGCTGCGCGGATAGTGTTGCACCACCTGGACGACGACGACGCTGGCGCCGCACAGCGCGGCAAGGCCCAGCCCGCTGTCCACGGCCTTGTCGGAAAGCTCGGAACCGTCGGTGGCGATCAGGATGCGGTTGTACATGCGTGCTCCTTTCGTGTGTGCTGATGGATGGGATGAAGTCAGCATAGACCCAACCATGAGTTAACGGTTGATTAATGTCAATACGCTTATCATGCGGCCCGATTACGCTAAGAACCATGCCCCACACCACGATAGCCCCATCCAGCGAGGCGGCAGTGGCGGCGCTTGATTCAGGCCCCTCGCCCTCGCAGCAGGCCACCGCCCGGCTGCTGGATGACCCGCAGGAGTGGAGTTCGTTCGGACGGCCCGCAGGCCCCGCAACTCCCGCCGACCCTTCCAAGGAACCCACCGACTTTCCCGCCTGGGATTCGCACGTCGTTCTGGAAGGCATGCACTGTGCCGCATGCGCCCTGACCATCGAGGATGCGCTGCGTGCCGTGCCCGGAGTGGAGAAGGCCGAAGTCAGTGCTGCCACGCGCCGCGCCCGTGTCACCTGGCGCCACGCGCAGGTGCTTCCCTCCGAGTGGATGGAGGCCGTGCGGCGCGCCGGCTACCAGGCGCTTCCCGCACGCGATGCCTTTGCGCGCGAGCGCCGCCAGGCCGAGAGCCGCCGTGCGCTGTGGCGCTGGCTGGTGGCCGGCTTTTGCATGATGCAGGTCATGATGTATGCGTGGCCCGCCTACGTGGCCCGCCCCGGCGACCTGTCGCAGGAGATGGAGACGCTGCTGCGCTGGGCCTCCTGGGTCATCTCGCTGCCCGTGGTGCTGTTTTGCTGCGGCCCCTTCTTCTCCAGCGCGCTGCGCGACATACGCCAGCGCCGCGTGAGCATGGACCTGCCCGTGGCCCTGGGCATGCTGATCACCTTCGTGATCAGTTCGCTGGGCACCTTCGATCCTTCGGGCCCCTTCGGCGAGGAAGTCTTCTACGACTCGCTGACCATGTTCGTCTTCTTCCTGCTGTCCGGCCGCTGGCTGGAGCTGCGCCTGCGCGACCGCACGGCCGGCGCGCTGGAGGCGGTGATGAACCGCCTGCCCGATGCCGTGCTGCGCGAGAACGCAGCCGGCCATTTCGAGCGCGTGGCCACGCGCCGCCTGCGCGCGGGCGACCGGGTGCGCGTGCTCAGTGGCGAGGCCTTCCCGGCCGACGGCACCATCGTGCGCGGCCGCACCCATGCCGACGAGGCCCTGCTCACCGGCGAGTCCACGCCCGTGCTGCGCGCCGAGGGCGATACCGTCACGGCCGGCAGCTACAACCTGGATGCCGTGGTCGATGTGCGCGTGGATGGCGTGGGCGCCGATACGCGCTTCGCCCAGATCGTGGGCCTGATGGAAAGCGCCTCGCTGCAAAAGCCGCGCCTGGCCCAGCTGGCCGACAAGGTGGCGCGGCCCTTTCTCGTCGTGGTGCTGCTGGCTGCGCTGGGCGCCGCCATCTGGTGGTGGCCCACCGATCCCGGCAAGGCCATGATGGTGGCGGTGGCCGTGCTCATCGTCACCTGCCCCTGCGCGCTGTCGCTGGCCACGCCCGTGGCCATGCTCACCGCCGCCGGCACGCTGGCGCGCAGCGGCGTGCTGGTGCGCAACCTGCAGGGCCTGGAGGCGCTGGCCGCCGTGGACACCCTGGTGTTCGACAAGACCGGCACGCTCACGCGCGATGGCCTGGCCCTGTCGTCCTTCGAGCCTGCTGCGGGCGAAGACGCCGACGAAGTGCTGGCACTGGCGGCGCTGCTGGCGCGCCAGTCCATCCACCCGGCCTCGCGCGCCATTGCGCAGGCCGGCGCCGATGCCGCCACCGACTGGAAGCTGGACACCATGCAGGAAATGGCCGGCCTGGGCCTGGACGCCTGGGTTCAGCGCGCCGGCGCGCGCCGCCATCTGCGGCTGGGCTCGGCCCTGCACGCAGGCCTGGCCGGGGAGCAGCCCGTGCAGGGTGTGCTGCTGGCCGAGGAGACCTCGCAGGGCTGGCACACGCTGGCCCGCTTCGTCCTCAGCGAGGACGTGCGGCCCGAGGCCGCAGCCGTGGTGCAGGCGCTGCACCGGCATGGCGTACAGGTGATGCTGCTGTCCGGCGACCGCGAGGACGCGGCCCGCGCCATGGCGGCGCGCGTGGGCATCACCCAGGCCGAAGGCGGCTGCAGCCCGCAGGACAAGCTGGAGCGCCTGCAGCAGGCGCAGGCTGGCGGCCACCACGTGGCCATGGTGGGCGACGGCCTCAACGACGGCCCAGTTTTAGCTGGAGCGCATGTCTCTTTTGCGTTTGGTAGAGCAGTGCCCCTGGCACAATCGCGCGCAGATTTCGTTGTTCTGGGTGACAGCCTGGAACTGGTACTCCAGGCATGCCTGTTGTCGCGCCGCACGCTGCAGGTGGTGCGCCAGAACATGGCCTGGGCAGCCGCTTACAACGCGGTGTCGATTCCGCTGGCCCTGGCGGGCTTCATGCCTGCCTGGGTGGCCGGCCTGGGAATGGCACTGAGTTCGCTGCTGGTGGTGATGAATGCCGCGCGCCTTGCGCGCAGCCTGCCACTGGCTGCAACGAAACACACGGGCACGCCTGCTGCGCCCGCAGCGTCCGTCGCGATGAAGACGGGCTCCACCGCAACGGTGGGGAGGTTCTGATGGAAATACACCCCCTGAGCGGCTGCGCCGCTTCCCCCTCTCTCGCTTCGCGGGAGGGGAACGACACCTTCGCCGCGAGGCGGCTCTTGCTCGGTGTCACTGAGCTGGATCGCGCCCGTTCTGGGGGCAAGGCGTGGCGCGTCAGCGCCACGGGGAACTGACCATGGATATTTTGTATTTGCTGATCCCGCTGTCGGTGGTGCTGGTGCTGGCCATCCTTGCGGCCCTGTGGTGGGCCGTGTATCGCGGGCAGTTCGAGAGTGTGGAGCAAGAGGGTGAGCGCATTCTTCGGGACGATTGACGTGGGTCAACACGCCCGGGAGCGAAGAACGTAACACTTTGATAGCAATCTAAGGGGTGCACGATGGATAGTTCAAATAAAAACGCTGTCTATTACGACGATTCCGTCGTAAGGCAGTTCTCTATCATGGCCGTCGTCTGGGGGGTGGTAGGCATGGCTGTCGGGGTGTTGATCGCCTCGCAGCTGGCCTGGCCGGAACTCAACTTCGGCATTCCATGGCTGAGCTACGGACGCCTGCGTCCGCTGCACACGAACGCCGTGATCTTTGCCTTTGGCGGATCGGCGCTGTTCGCAACCAGCTACTACGTGGTGCAGCGCACCTGCCAGACGCGGCTGTTCATGCCCAAGCTGGCCAGCCTGACCTTCTGGGGCTGGCAGATCGTCATCGTCGCCGCCGCCATCAGCCTGCCGCTGGGCTACACCCAGGGCAAGGAGTACGCCGAGCTGGAGTGGCCGATCGACCTGCTGATCGCCGTGACCTGGGTCTCGTATGCCATCGTGTTCTTCGGAACCATCGGCATCCGCAAGGTCCGTCACATCTACGTGGCCAACTGGTTCTTCGGCGCCTTCATCATCGCCGTGGCACTGCTGCACATCGTCAACAGCGCGGCCATTCCGGCCGGCTGGATGAAGAGCTACTCGGCCTACGCCGGCGTGCAGGACGCGATGGTGCAGTGGTGGTACGGTCATAACGCCGTGGGCTTCTTCCTGACCGCGGGCTTCCTGGGCATGATGTATTACTTCATCCCCAAGCAGGCTGGCCGTCCGGTCTACAGCTACCGCCTGTCCATCGTCCACTTCTGGGCGCTGATCTTCACCTACATGTGGGCGGGTCCCCACCACCTGCACTACACCGCGCTGCCCGACTGGACGCAGTCCGTGGGCATGGTGTTCTCGCTGATCCTGCTGGCTCCCAGCTGGGGCGGCATGATCAACGGCGTGATGACGCTGTCGGGCGCATGGCACAAGCTGCGCGACGACCCCATCCTGCGCTTCCTGATCGTGTCGCTGTCGTTCTACGGCATGTCCACGTTCGAAGGTCCGATGATGTCCATCAAGACCGTCAACGCGCTGTCGCACTACACGGACTGGACCGTGGGCCACGTTCACTCGGGCGCCCTGGGCTGGGTGGGCCTGATCACCATGGGCTCGCTGTACTACCTGATCCCGCGCCTGTTCGGCAAGACCAAGATGCACTCGGTGGGCGCCATCGAACTGCACTTCTGGATGGCCACCATCGGCATCGTGCTGTACATCGCCGCGATGTGGATCGCCGGTGTGATGCAGGGCCTGATGTGGCGCGCCGTCAATCCCGATGGCACGCTGACCTACACCTTCGTCGAAAGCGTCAAGGCCAGCTATCCGTTCTACGTGATCCGCGTGGCCGGTGGCCTGCTGTACCTGGGCGGCATGCTGGTCATGCTGTGGAACACCTGGAAGACCGCGATCTCGGGCCGTTCGGTGAAGGTGGCCGTGCCTGCCGTCGTGGCCCACGCCTGAGCGTCTAGGAGCATTACTCATGTCCGATCACAACAATAGCGCTCCCAAGAGCTTTTCCCACGAGAAGGTGGAAACCAACAATTTCCTGCTGATCGTGCTGACCCTGCTGGTGGTCGCCGTCGGCGGCATGGTGGAAATCGTTCCGCTGTTCTTCCAGAAGTCGACCACGGAAGCGGTGGCGGGCCTCAAGCCCTACACGCCGCTGCAGCTGATGGGCCGCGACGTCTATCTGCGCGAGGGCTGCTACAACTGCCACTCGCAGATGATCCGCCCCTTCCGCGCCGAGACCATGCGCTACGGCCACTACTCGGTGGCTGGCGAGTTCGTCTATGACCACCCCTTCCAGTGGGGTTCCAAGCGCACGGGTCCCGACCTGCACCGCGTGGGCGGCAAGTACAGCGACGAATGGCATCGCATCCACCTGAACAACCCGCGCGACGTGGTGCCCGAGTCCAACATGCCTGCCTACACCTGGCTGGAAAAGAACAAGGTGGATGACACCGTGGTCGCCCAGCACATGAGCGCGCTGCGCAAGGTGGGCGTGCCCTACAGCGACGAGGAAATCAGCGGCGCTGCCGAGCAGGTCAAGGGCAAGACGGAAATGGACGCCGTCATCGCCTACCTGCAGGTCCTGGGCCGTTCGGTCAAGTAAAGGAGAGCGACATGGACATCACCACCATGCGCATCGTGGCCACGCTGGCCTCGCTGGCCTGCTTCATCGGCATCTGGTGGTGGGCGTTCGCCCGCCGCAACCAGGCCCGTTTCGACGAGGCCGCCCAGCTGCCGTTCGAGCAAGACTGAGTCCCTCCACCAGAACGAGAACTTCCCATGAGCGATTTCGTAAACAACTTCTGGTCGATCTATGTCACGGCGATCACGCTGGGCGGCATCATCGGCTGCCTGCTGCTGCTGTATCTCACCGCACGCAAGAAGGTGGTCCCCTCGGCCGACAACACCACGGGCCACGTCTGGGACGAGGACCTGCGCGAGCTGAACAACCCCATGCCCAAGTGGTGGATGTGGCTGTTCATCATCACCTCGGTGTTCGGCTTCGCCTACCTGGCGGCCTATCCGGGCCTGGGCTCGTTCGCGGGCAAGCTGGGCTGGACGCAGCTGGGCGCCTATGAAAACGAGATGGCCAAGGCCCGCGCGGACCTGGAGCCGCTGTACGCCAAGTTCACGAGCATGAGCACCGAAGACATGGCCAAGGACCCCCAGGCCATGGCCATCGGCGAGCGCCTGTTCATGAACAACTGCGCACAGTGCCACGGCTCGGACGCACGCGGCGGCAAGAGCTTCCCCAACCTGACCGATGGCGACTGGCTGCATGGCGGCACGCCCGAGAAGATCAGGGAAACCATCACGGGCGGCCGCATCGGCATCATGCCGCCCATGGCCGCTGCCGTCGGCACGCCCGACGATGTGCGCAACCTCTCGCACTATGTGCTGAGCCTGTCGGGCAGCCCGCACGACTCGCTCAAGGCCTCGCTGGGCAAGTCCAAGTTCACGGCCTGCGCTGCCTGCCACGGCATGGACGGCAAGGGCAACCAGGCCCTGGGCGCACCCAACCTGACCGATGACATCTGGCTGCACGGCTGGGGCGAGGCCGCCATCACGGCCATGATCAACAACGGCAAGCACAACGAGATGCCTGCCCAGAAGGACAAGCTGACCGAGGCGCAGATCGCGGTGCTTGCTTCCTATGTCTGGGGCATGTCGCACAAAGACGGCGCAGTCCGTCAGTAAGCACGGGGGCGGCGCTGCGGCGCCGCCTTTTTGCGTTTTGAGTTTTCAGATATTTCAAAAAAACAAAGGAACCCACCATGAAGCCCGAGAGCGGGGATGACACCGGGAAGCCTCCCCGCAAAGTCATTCCGATCACGCCGGCCACGCCTGATCCGGGCGAGCTGGTGTCGATGTTCGAGTCGGAAAAGAAGGTCTACCCGCGCTCCATCAGCGGTGTCTTCGCACGCTGGCGATGGGCCCTGGTGTTTCTTACCCAACTGGTTTTCTACGGCCTGCCCTGGCTGGAGTGGGGCCAGCGCCAGATGGTGCTGTTCGACCTCGGAACGCGGCGCTTCTATCTCTTCGGGCTGGTGCTGTACCCGCAGGACTTCATCTACCTGGCGGGCCTGCTGATCATCTCGGCGCTGGCATTGTTCCTGTTCACGGCCGTGGCCGGGCGCCTGTGGTGCGGCTTCTCGTGCCCGCAGACGGTCTACACCGAGATCTTCATGTGGGTGGAGCGCAAGGTCGAAGGCGACCGCAGCGCGCGCATGCGGCTGGACAAGAACGGCTGGACCTTCGAGAAGGCCTGGAAGAAGTCGCTCAAGCAGTTGCTGTGGATCGCCATTGCGCTGTGGACCGGCTTCACCTTCGTGGGCTACTTCGTGCCCATCCGCGAGCTGGGCGGCGAGCTGCTGGCGCTGCAGGGCAGCTGGCAGATGTTCTGGGTGCTGTTCTACAGCTTTGCCACCTATGGCAACGCGGGCTACATGCGCGAGCAGGTCTGCAAGTACATGTGCCCCTATGCGCGCTTTCAGAGCGCCATGTTCGACCGGGACACCATGATCGTCAGCTACGACACGGGCCGGGGCGAGCCGCGTGCACCGCGCACCAAGAAGGTGGACTACAAGGCCCAGGGCCTGGGCGACTGCATCGACTGCAAGATGTGCGTGCAGGTCTGCCCCGTGGGCATCGACATCCGCAACGGCCTGCAATACGAATGCATTGGCTGCGGCCTGTGCATAGACGCCTGCAATTCCATCATGGACAAGATGGAGTACCCGCGCGGCCTGATCCGCCTGACCACGCAGAACGCCATGGCCGGCCTGTGGCGGCGTGCCCAGGTGTTGCGCCGCATCTTCCGTCCGCGCGTGCTGATCTACTCGGCCGTGCTGATCGGCTTGAGCGTGGCCATGATCGTGAGCCTGGCGTTGCGCCAGTCGGTCAAGGTGGACGTGATCCGCGACCGCGCCTCGCTGTCGCGCATCGTGGCGGGCGGCAAGCTGGAGAATGTCTACCGCCTGCAGATCATGAATGCCACCGAGCAGGCCCAGCGCTACCGCATCAGCGCCCATGGCCTCGATGGGCTGGAGCTGGCGTCCGAGCAGGAAGTCGAGGTCGGCCCGGCCGAGACGCGCGGCATTGCGGCGCGACTGCAGATTCCCTACGGTTCGGCCGAGCCGGGCTCGCACACCGTATTCTTCGATATCGATGCCGTGCATTCAGGCGCGGGACGCGCGTCCGAAAAGGCCGTCTTCCTGGTGCCCCGGTGATGTTCCTGGCAGGCGCGGCACGGTCCGCGCCTGCCGCCTGAAAGAAAGAGGTTTCCCATGTCTTCCAGTCCCGCAGTTTCCGCGCCCGCGCAGGCTCCCTCGCACCCCGACGCCGGCAAGCCCTGGTGGAGGTTCGGCCATGTCTGGCTGGTGGTGGCCGGCCCGGCGGCCGTGGTGGTCGCTGCCGTGATCACGGCCATCATCGCCATCAATGGCGCCGATCCCGTGATCGACCCCGACTACTACCGCAACGGCATCACGATCAACGAGCGTGCCGATGGCGTGCGCGAAGTGCCCAAGAGCATGGCGCCCGCCGTCACCGGCCGCAACCATGCGGCTACGCCCGCGCACGATCACCCCACGGACCGCTGATCGCCGTGCACCCCTGCAAGAGGCCGCAGTCGCGGCCTTTTTGCATGGCGGATCGCATCTCCGGCATGCGCGACGGGTGAGGGTTTCCTACAGGCGTGCAGGGCGCTGCGGGGCTTGGCGCCATGCGTTGGCGCGGCGCACAATGAAGGCGACCCCTCGACAGCACAAGGAGATCGCTGATGTTGGCCCAACGCTGGATGTGGATTGCCTGGCCTGCCTTTCTGGCAGCCGCCGTGATGGAGATGCTGGTTTTTGCCTTTGTGGACCCGCTGGAGCTGCATTGGCTCGGCGACCTGGGCTGGTCGCGCCAGGGCATCTACACGCTGGCCTTCTTCGCCTTCTGGGGCGTGACCATGCTCTCCAGCCTGATGACCACCATGCTGGGCTGCTCGGCCCGCGATCTCAATGACGGCGTGGTCTCCGAGCCCGACCCGGACCTGGCCATGCAGGGGCTGGGGCGGGACTGAGCGAGAGCCCGCCGCAATGAACAAGGCCCGCTGTCGCGGGCCTTGTTCATTGGCGGATGAATGCTTGCCGCCCTTGCAGCCTCACTGGCACTGCTGGCTGTTGACGATGCGCTTGAGCGCCTCCGTGTCCAGGATGCGCAGATGGCGCTGGCGCACCTCGATGATGTTGTCGTCCGCGAACTTGGAGAAGGTGCGGCTCACCGTCTCCAGCTTCAGGCCCAGGTAGCTGCCGATTTCCTCGCGCGTCATGCGCAGCACCAGTTCGGACTTGGAAAAGCCCCGTGCATGCAGGCGCTGCACGAGGTTGAGCACGAAGGCGGCCAGGCGCTCTTCGGCGCGCATGCTGCCCAGCAGCAGCATCACGCCGTGCTCGCGCACGATCTCGCGGCTCATGACCTTGTGCACATGGTTTTGCAGGGCCGTGACCTCGCGCGACAGGTCTTCCAGCTTGTCGAAGGGCATGACGCAGACTTCGGCGTCTTCCAGCGCGACGGCATCGCAGGTGTGGTGGTCGTTGACGATGCCGTCCAGGCCGATGATCTCGCCGGCCATCTGAAAGCCTGTGACCTGGTCGCGTCCGTCCTCGGTGGCCACGCAGGTCTTGAAGAAGCCGGTGCGGATGGCGTACAGCGAGGTGAATGTCTCGCCGTTGCGAAACAGCAGGCCTCCGCGCTTGACCTTGCGGCGCGTGGCCACGATGTCGTCGATGCGCTGCATCTGCTCGGCATCCAGGCCCATGGGCATGCACAGTTCGCGCAGGTTGCAGTTGGAGCAGGAGGCTTTGATGGTCTGAAGGTTCATGGAGTGATAAACATCAGCGGCACACAGCGTGCCGGCGGTGACCTCGTGGATTGCGATGAGTTGGATCAAATTGTCGCAGCAGTCCCTCAAACAACTCTTGATATGAGTCAAGGACATGACCGATGTGCTGCGGCACAGTCGAGGTATTAGAGGAAAAAACCCATGACCGCTGTCACCCCAGAGCTGCTGCGTCGCTTTGACGTACCGGGGCCCCGATACACCTCGTTCCCTACCGCCGACCGCTTTGTCGAGGCCTTTGGTGCAGAGGACTATATCCTGGCGCTGCAACAACGCAAATCGAGTACCGCAGCGCGTGCCATGCCTTTGTCGCTGTATGTGCACGTGCCCTTTTGCGAGTCGCTTTGCTATTACTGCGCCTGCAACAAGATCGTGACGCGCCACCACGATCGCGCCGCCGTCTACCTGGACTACCTGGCGCGCGAGATGGCCTTGCACACGGCCCATTGCGGCAAGGGCCAGACCGTCAGCCAGCTGCACCTGGGCGGCGGCACGCCCACCTTCTTCTCCGACGACGAGCTGCGCACGCTGATGGGCCTGTTGCGCGAGCATTTCAAGCTGGAGCCGGGTGGCGAGTACTCCATCGAGGTCGATCCGCGCACCGTCAGCGTCGAGCGCCTGGCCGTGCTCAAGGAGCTGGGCTTCAATCGCCTGAGCTTCGGCGTGCAGGACTTCGACGAGCAGGTGCAGATCGCCGTGCACCGCGTGCAGCCGGCCGAGCAGGTGTTCGAGCTGGTGGCGGCCGCGCGGCAGCTGGGCTTTGCCTCCATCAACGTGGACCTGATCTACGGCCTGCCCAAGCAGACGCCCGAATCCTTCGAGCGCACGCTGGCCCAGGTCAACGCGCTGCGGCCCGACCGCATCGCGCTCTATGCCTATGCCCACCTGCCCGAGCGCTTCAAGCCGCAGCGGCGCATTGCGGCCGAGGATCTGCCCCAGGGGGCCGACAAGCTGGCCATGCTGTCGCGTTCCATCGCCGCGTTCATGGACGGTGGCTATGTCTATGTGGGCATGGACCACTTCGCCCTGCCGGAGGACTCGCTGGCCGTGGCCAAGCGCCAGGGCCGGCTGCACCGCAACTTCCAGGGCTACAGCACCCAGCCCGACTGCGACCTGATTGCGCTGGGCGTTTCGGCCATCGGCAAGGTGGGTGCCAGCTACAGCCAGAACGCCAAGACGCTGGAGGAGTACTACGACGCCATCGACGCCAGCCACCTGCCCGTGGTGCGGGGCCTGGCGCTGTCGCGCGACGACCTGGTGCGCCGCGCCGTCATCATGGCCATCATGTGCCAGGGCGCCGTGCTGTTCGAGCCCATGGAGCAGGCCTGGCTGCTGGGCTTTCGCGAGTACTTCGCGCCCGAGATGGCGGCCCTGGAGGACCTGCAGGCCAAGGGCCTGGTGCAGATCAGCGACGAGGGCTTCCAGGTCACTCCCATGGGCTGGTACTTCGTGCGCGGCGTGGCCATGCTGTTTGACCGATATCTGCAGGCGGACAAGAACCGGGCGCGGTTTTCGAGGATCATCTAGGCCCCATGCTGTTGTCGCTGCTCTGGACCGCTTTGATCATGGGGCTCGTCGGCGGGCCCCATTGCCTTGCCATGTGCGCTGCGCCCTGCGGCGTGGTCACGGGCGGGGCGGGGCAGGGCGGCGGCTCGCAGGTGGTGGCCGTGCATGGATTGCAAAGCCGACTGTGGCTGCGCACGGCGCTGTTCCACGGCGGCCGTCTGGCCGGTTATGCCAGCCTGGGCGCTGCCTCGGCCCTGGCCATGGAGAGCCTGTCCTGGCTCACCAGCCAGACCACGGCGCTGCAGCCGTTCTGGATGCTGACCCATGTCGCCGTGATGGCCTGGGGCCTGGCCATGATGGTGCAGGCCCGCCAGCCCGCCTGGCTGGAGTCAGCCGGCCGCGCCGCCTGGCGGCGCGTGCAGCCCTGGGTGTCGGCGCCGGGCGGCACGCTGGCGGCAGGCTATGCCTGGGCGCTCATGCCTTGCGGACTGCTGTATTCGGCCGTGCTGGTCGCCGCGCTCAGCGGCGGCCCGCTGCAGGGCGCGCTGGCCATGGCGGCCTTTGGCGTGGGCAGCGGCCTGTGGCTGGTGGCCGGCCCCTGGCTGTGGCGGCTGGGCCGGCAGCGCCTGAACGGCCTGCGCGCCGAATGGGGCACGCGCCTGGCCGGCCTGATGCTGGTGGGCGTGGCCGTCTGGGCGCTGTGGATGGACCTGATCTACAAGCCCAGCCTCTGGTGCCGTTGAGCAACAGCTGAGGCCAGACTTGGCACCTGGGGTCGCGGATTGGCTGCGAGGCCCTCAGAACTGGAGATAATGCCCGAATCATCGGCTTACATATTGCCGATTCCTTCAGCCTCGGGGCCGTTGCCGCGCGTGAACCATTCCGTCCTCATCGATATCCGAGACCTCCGTCCGGGCATGTTTGTCCAGCTCGATGTTGGGTGGCTGAACCATCCCTTTCCGGTCAGCAGCTTCAAGATCACCTCCAGCGCACAGATCCAGACCCTGAAATCCCTGGGCCTGGAGGTGGTGCGCTGTGTCCCGCACAAAAGCGACACCTGGCCCGCCGAGGTGCGCACCCCGCCGCCGCAGGAGCTGCCGCCCGTCGTGGTGGCCCCCGAGCCTGCACCCACCGAACCTGCTCCAGCACCGCTGCTGCTGTCCGTGCCCGACTGGCGCGGCCGGCTGGAGGATTGCAATGCGCGCTTTCAGAAGGTGGAGCGCGGCTATGTGGCCATAGAGACCACCATTGCCAGCGCGCCCGAGCAGGCGCGCATGCCCACCGAGGCCCTGGTCGATGGCTGCCTGGCCGAACTGGCGGGCCCGCAGGACGTGGCCATTCACCTGCTGTCCGATGGCGTGGGCAGCAGCCAGAGCGTGCATGCCGTCAACGTGACCGTGCTCAGCCTGCTGCTGGGCCGGGCCCTGGGCCTGCAGGAATCGCTGCTGCGCGACCTGGGCCTGGCGGCGCTGCTGCATGACGCGGGCAAGCCCGTGGCCGGTGTCGAAGGCATGCACGGCCTGGCCCTGGAGCCTTCCGTGCCCGACGCCCTGCGCGAGCGCTACGAGCGCCATGTGGGCGAATCCGTGGCCATTGCCATGCGCATGGGCCTGTCGGCCCAGGTCACCACGGCCATCGCCCAGCACCATGAATGGGCCGACGGCACGGGGTTCCCGCTGAGCCTGGTGGCCGAAGACATGGAACTCACGGGCCAGATCCTGGCCCTGGTCAACAGCTACGATCGCCTGTGCAATCCTGGCGATGCACAGACGCCGCATACGCCGCACGAGGCCCTGTCCATGCTGTTCAGTCGGCTGCGCGACAAGTTCGCCGCGCCCGTGCTCAATGGCTTCATCCGCATGATGGGTGTGTTCCCCCCGGGCTCGGTGGTGGAGCTGACCGACGGGCGCCATGCCATGGTCATGTCCGTGAATGCATCACGCCCGCTCAAGCCCTCGGTGATGGTGCACGATGCCGGCGTGCCGGCCGCGCAGGCGCCCGTGCTGGCGCTGGAGCTGTTTCCCGAGCTGGGCATACGCCGGGGAGTGGCGCCCGCGCAGCTGCCGCGCGATGCGCTGGACTACCTGTCGCCGCGTCGGCGTGTCTGCTATTACTTTGAACGGGCGGTGGAGTTGGATCCACCGAAGGTGGCGTCTTGAACAAGCAAGCGCTCAACCGCGCCTGGCCCCGCCTGCTGGATGCACTGCAGGAGGCCCTGTGGCTGATCGATGCGCGCACCCTGAAGGTGCTGCGCGCCAACGCCGCCAGCGAATCCGTCACCGGCTATGAGGCCGATGCGGCCCCGGGCCTGCCCGTGCAGGTGCTTGCCGCCACGCCGCAGCAGCAGGCTTTCTGGAGCGATCCCTTCAACTGGCAGGCCGGAGCCCAGTTCATTGCCGAGGTGCGCCGCGCCGATGGCCAGCTGGCGCCCGTGGAGATGCGCGTGCGCGCGCTCGACGGCGAGGTGCTGCTGGTCAGCATGCTGGACCGGCGCGAGCAGGCCTTGCACGAGGCCGAGTTCGAGAGCCTGCTGGGCGAGCTGCGCGCCACGCTGGAGTCCGCGGCCGACGCCATCCTGGTCTGCGATCCCGATGGCCGCATCCGCGCCTTCAACCACCGCTTTGCCACGCTCTGGGGCATTCCCGAGGCGCTGCTGGTGCGCCGCAACGACGTGGCCATCCTCGACCACCTGGCCAGCCAGGTGCGCGATGCCGAATCCTATGCGCGCCAGTTGAAGCTGCTGTCGGCCCAGCCCCTGATGGAGGCGGCCGACGTGCTGGACCTGCGCGACGGGCGCATCCTGGAGCGCCGCGCCGTGCCCCAGCTGCGCCGGGGCCTGCCCATGGGGCGGATCTTTTCCTTTCGCGACATCACGGCCGAGGCCCAGACCCAGGCGGGCCTGGAGCTGGCTGCGCGCGTCTTCGAGTCCAGCCTGGACGGCATCTTCATTGCCGACGGCTACATGGATGTGGCCCGCACCAACCCGGCCTGCGAACGCCTGCTGGGCGGCATGCCCGTGCAGGGACGCACGGTGGAGTCGCTGTTCGAGGCCTCCGAAGGCCAGGCCGACACCCTGGGCGACCTGGCCCGCATCCAGTGGCACCAGGGCGGCTTCTGGGAGGGCGACCTGTGGTTGCGCCAGGCCGGCGGCGCGCGCTGCGCCGTGCGCCTGTCATGGGTGCCGCTGCGCAACGCGCAGGGCGACGTGGTGCAGAGCATCGGCTTCATGCGCGACCTCACGCAGCAGCGCGTGGCCCAGCAGCGCATTGAACAGCTGGCCTACAGCGACGCGCTCACCGGCCTGCCCAACCGCCTGAACCTCACGGAGCGCGTGGATGCAGCCATCGAGGCCGCGCGCGCAGGCGGCACGGTGTTCAGCATCCTGTTCATCGACCTGGACCGCTTCAAGATCATCAACGACTCGCTGGGCCACCAGTTCGGCGACCGCGTGCTCAAGCTGGTCGCGCAGCGCCTGAGCGACTGCATGCGGCCCGTGGACATCCTGTGCCGCCTGGGTGGCGACGAGTTCGTGCTCTATCTGCAGGGCTGCAACGCCGAGCTGGCCGCGTCGGTGGCCAAGCGCATCCTGCAGGAGATGGAGCGCCCCTTCCTGCTCGACGGCCTGGGTTTCTCCGTGCAGTGCAGCATCGGCGTGGCCCAGTATCCAGCCGATGGCCTCACGCTGGATGAGCTGATCCGCCAGGCAGACACCGCCATGTACCGCGTCAAGGAACGGGGCCGGGGCCATTTCAGCTTCTACCAGCCGCAGATGAGCGCCGGCCTGCTGTCGCGCATGAAGCTGGAGCATGCCATGCGCCAGGCGCTGGAGCATGGCCGCATGGCGGTCTACTTCCAGCCACAGGTGCACATAGACAGCGACCGCATCGTCGCCGCCGAGGCGCTGCTGCGCTGGACCGATCCCGAATTCGGCGTGGTCTCGCCGGGTGTCTTCATCCCGCTGGCCGAGGAGTCGGGCTACATCGTCACGCTGGGCGCCTGGGTCATGGAGCAGGCCGTGCAGGAGGCTGCACGCTGGCAGCAGCAGGGCATGCCCATCAAGGTCTCGGTCAACGTGTCGGCGCTGGAGTTCCGCCAGTCAGGCTTTGTCGAGCGGGTGACCGAGCTGCTGCGCAGCTACGGCCTGACACCCCAGCTGCTGGAGCTGGAGCTGACGGAAAGCATCTTGCTGCAGGACGCCCAGGACATGGCGCTGCGCGTATGCCAGATCGCCGATCTGGGTGTGGGCATGGTGATTGACGACTTCGGCACCGGCTACTCCAACCTGGCCTACCTGAAGAAGCTGCCCATCTCCAAGATCAAGATCGACCAGAGCTTCGTGCGCGGCCTGCCCAGCGACGAGGGCGACCAGGCCATCGTCGGCGCCATCATCAGCCTGGGTCTGGCGCTGGGCGTGGAGATCGTGGCCGAGGGCGTGGAAACGCACGAGCAGCTGACGGCCATCCACCGCATGCAGGGCCACTACTTCCAGGGCTTCCTGTGCGCGCCTGGCCTGCCGCGCGAGCAGTTCGGCGAATGCCTGCAGGCGCAGCGCGCCGGCATTGGCGCCATCGCCTACCGGCAGAGAATGGCCCAGGCCGCGAGCGCTCAGTTGCCTGCGCTCAAGCCCTTCCAGAGCATGTAGGCCGCCAGGCCGAACAGCAGCGTGGCAAAGATGCGCTTGAGCTGGCCCACGGGCAGCCGGTGCGCGGCCCGTGCCCCCAGCGGTGCCGTCAGCACGCTGCAGCAGGCCAGGGCCAGCAGGGCCGGCAGCCACAGGTAGCCCAGCGAGTATTCGGGGCGCCCCGCGTCACCCGCGCCGGTGAAGATCAGGCCCGCCGCATTCACCACGGCAATCGGAAACCCCAGCGCCGCGCTGGTGCCCACGGCCATGTGCATGGGCACCGAGCAGCGCATCATGAAGGGCACGCTGATGAAGGCCCCGCCCGCACCCACCAGCCCCGAGATGAAGCCCAGGCCCGTACCCGCGCCGTACAGCCCCAGCGGCCCCGGCAGGGCGCGCGTGGCCGTGGGCTGGCTGTTGCTGCGCAGCATGCGCAGCGCCATGTAGCCGATGAACACGCCAAAGAACAGTGCCAGGTACTTGCCTCGCAGCAGCGCGAAAACGCCTAGGCTGGCGAGCAGGCCGCCCGTGATGATGCCCGGCGCCAGGCTGCGCACGATGTCCCAGCGCACGGCGCCGCGCCCATGGTGGGCGCGCAGGCTGGAGATCGAGGTGAACACGATGGTGGCCATGGCCGTGGCGATCGCCATCTTCACGGACAGATCCGGGCCGACCCCGCGCTTGTCGAGAAAGTAGGTCAGAAACGGCACGAGCACCATGCCGCCGCCCACTCCCAGCAGGCCGGCCAGGAAGCCGGAGCACAGGCCCAGCAGGGCCAGTTCGAGAAACAGCAGGTCAGGCATGCGGCAGAAGATCGGTAGTGGATGGGCGGGGAGGGGAGGGCAACAAAAAACCCGGCGCACCGTGGAGGTGCGCCGGGTTGGAATCAGGTGTCTGCAAAGACCACCGGGCCGTCATCCTGAACCGGGGTTCAGGGGGGCAAGGGCAGCCAGACGTTGGGTTCATCTAACGCGAGACGATCACGCTCGAATGGCAATGTACCAAGCCCGGGCTCATAGAGCATTGGTCCAAGGAACTATAAAGCCCGGCGGGTTTGCAGACGCCTCCATTCTACGGCGATTGGGCAGGCCCGCAATCAAGTTCTTTGAACGGCATGGACTTTCCATTGACATGGCCGATGCCATGAAAAACGGCCTCCGAAGAGGCCGTTGGGTAGACGGGGAGTGCAGCGGCTCAGAGCAGCCGAGCATCGCTTTCCAGGGCCTGGTCCAGGCGCAGCACCAGTTGCTCGGCAAGGGCCTGCTGGCGCTGGCGCTCGGCCAGTTCCTCGGGGCTGGGCTCGGGTGGCAGGGACTGGGCGGCATGCTGCGAAGTGACCTCGTCATGCAGGGACTGCATTTCGGCCTGGGCCGTGGCCATGGCGCTTTCCTGCGCTTCGCGGTCCAGCACGTCGAAGGCCATGTTCAGCGCGGACAGCACGGCCACGCGCTCGCGCGAGCGGACCTTGCCGCTGTCGCGGATCCGGGTCATGGCCGTGTCCACACGGCGCACGGCCTCGAGCAGACGCTCTTCCTGGCCATCGGGGCAGGTCAGCACATAGCTTTGCTGCAGGATTTGCACTTCGATCTGCTTCATGGGCGTTCGGGGCGTCGGCGGTTGCGAAGGGGGTCAAGCCCCCTGGTTGGAGGGCAGGCGCTCGATCAGGGCATCGACGCGGGCCCGGGCGGCGTTGAGCCGCGAGCGCAGTGAATCACGCTCCTGGGTCAGGGCCGCCACCTGTTCGGCGAGTAGCGCATTCGTGCGTTGCAGTTCCTCGTGGCGAACCAGCAGGCGCTCCACGCGCTCTGCAATGTGGTCGAGGGAAGTCTGGGAGGTCATAGACGCTGAGATTGTAGGACGTGCGAACGAAGTGAGCGCATTCCGTGGAAGTATCCGAGGAAACCTGATAGCAGGGGGGCTTAGAAGGCTTGACGTCAGCGCCGTGCTCAGGTATTCGAGCGCAGGCGGCAGACTGTCTCACAAAATCGTAGCGCCATGTGTAGGACGCGTCTGCTTCGGCGGGGTGTAATGCGTAAGCATTGGTTGCGGGCGCGGTGCGGGTCGGGTGCGGATACGGCGGGGGTGCGCACTACAATGCGCCGCGTTGGCGGAGCGGCCGGTTCAAGGCAGCGTCGCACGGAGCAAACAAATACACATGAATATTGACCTTGGCCGGGGCGGGGCACGCTGCCCGGCGCTGCTGATCACTTCCACGGCCTCGGGCCAGGGCAAGACCACGCTGACGGCTGCGCTGGCGCGGCTGCATGCGCGCCAGGGGCGCCGCGTGCGCGTGTTCAAGTGCGGCCCTGACTTCCTGGATCCGCACTGGCACGAGCTGGCCAGCGGTGCGCCCGTGCACAGCGTCGATCTGTGGATGACGGGCGAGGCCGACATGCGTGAGCGCCTGCACGCTGCCGCCTGCGAGGCCGACCTCATCCTGGTGGAAGGCGTCATGGGCCTGTTCGACGGCACGCCCTGCGCTGCCGATGTGGCCGAGCAGCTGGGCCTGCCAGTGCTGGCCGTGATCGACGCCTCGGGAATGGCCGGCACCTTTGGCGCACTGGCCCATGGCCTGCAGCACTACCGGCCGGGCCTGCGCTGGGCCGGCCTGCTGGCCAACCGCGTGGGCAGCGCCCACCATGCCGACCTGCTGCGTGCCGGCCTGCGCGAGCCTTCGTTGTGGCTGGGCGCGCTGGCGCGGGTGCAGGGTGCAGGCGCCACCTCGCTGCTGCCCGAGCGGCACCTGGGCCTGGTTGCCGCGCATGAGCTGGACGATGCCCTGCAGCGCCTGGACGTGGCCGCCGATGCGCTGCTGGCCACGCCGCTGGGCCAGTTGCCTTGGCAGGCCGAAGCGGGGCAGGGCGCCAGCTGGCAGGACTGGTCCGTGGACTTTGAACCGTGCCCGGAACCTGCCGAAGCCGTGCAGCCCTGGCTGGCGGGCCGCACCGTGGCGGTGGCGCGTGATGCGGCCTTCAGCTTCATCTACCAGGCCAACCTCGACTGCCTGCGTTCCATGGGTGCGCGGATCGCCTTCTTTTCGCCCCTGGCCGCAGAGCGCCTGCCGCAGTGCGATGCGCTGTGGCTGCCCGGCGGCTATCCGGAACTGCACCTGGACGCGCTGGCCGCCCAGGCCGCGCTGCGCGGTGACATTGCCGCCCACGTGGCTGCCGGCCGCCCGGTCTGGGCCGAGTGCGGCGGTATGCTCGCGCTGTGCGAACGACTGACCGACACTGCAGGCCGGACCACGGACCTCTGGGGCCTGTTGCCCGGCCATGCGCGCATGCAGCCGCGCCTGGCCGGCCTGGGCATGCAGCAACTGCCCACGCCCTGGGGCCTGTTGCGCGGCCATACCTTCCATTACAGCCGGCTGGACACGTCCATGGCCGAGGCCGGGCGCAGCAGCCGCCCCGGCCAGGCTCCCCAGCCCGACCGGGGCGAGGCGCTGTACCGCCAGGGCAGCGTGCACGCCAGCTATTTCCATGCCTGGTTTGCCTCGCAGCCGCGCGCCGTGGCGGCGCTGCTGGGCGCTGACATTCCCGCAGGCCAGGCGTCATGACCGACCAGATCTCCACCTATTCGCTTGCGCGCAGCCAACTCATTCTGGGCGGCCAGAAAAGCGGCAAGTCGCGCCGTGCCGAATTGCTGGCCCGCGCCTGGCTCGATGGCGCCCTGGACCGCGAGGCCGCGCTGATCGCCACCGGCCAGCCCTGGGACGACGAAATGCGCGAGCGCATCGCCCGCCACCGGCGCGACCGCGCCGAGCGCGTGCCCGGCATGGCCACGCTTGAGGAGCCGCTGGACCTGGCCGCCATGCTTGCGCGGCACAGCACGCCGCAGCGCCTGCTGGTGGTGGACTGCCTGACGCTGTGGCTGACCAACTGGATGATGCCGGCCCAGCCTTCCGAGGAACTGGCGCGCGGATGGGAGGGCCAATGCACGGCCTTTCTGGCCGCCTTGCAAGCTGCGCCCGGCCCGGTGATCCTGGTCGGCAACGAGATCGGCCTGGGCGTGATCCCGCTGGGATCGCAGGTGAGGGCCTTTGTGGATGCGCTGGGGGTGCTCAACCAGCGTGCGGCGCAAAGCTGCGAAACCGTCACGCTGATGTGCGCCGGCCTGCCGCTGGCGCTCAAGGGCCCGCAGCCGTGAGGCCATGGCGTCCCGCCCTGTGGGGCCTGGCGTTGGCACTGGCGCTGTCTGCGGCGCAGGCTGCCATCCGGGTCACGGATGGGCGGGGCGTTCCGGTGGAGCTGCCACAGCCGCCGCAGCGCATCGTCAGCCTGCTGCCCTCGCTGACCGAGACCGTATGCGAGCTGGGCGGCTGCCAGCGCCTGGTCGGCGTGGACCGCTATTCGAACTGGCCGGCCCATGTGAAGACCCTGCCTGTGGTGGGCGGCGGCATGGACCCCAATATCGAGGCCATCGTCGCGCTCAAGCCCGATCTGGTGCTGGTGTCCATGGCCTCGCGCTCGGTGGCGCGGCTGCAGGCATTGGGCCTCAAGGTGGTGGCGCTGGAGCCGCGCACCCATGCCGATGCGCAGGCCGTGCTGCGCACCGTGGGCCAGTTGCTGGACCTGCCGCCCGCGCAGGGCGCCGACCGTGTCTGGTCCGCCATCGAGGCGCGCATGCAGGAGGTGGAGCGCAGCATGGCCCCCGCGCTGCGCGGGCAGACCGTGTATTTCGAGGTCAATCGCGGCCCCTTTGCCGCCGGCGAGTCTTCGTTCATCGGCGAGACCCTGGCGCGCCTGGGCATGCGCAACATCGTGGGTGCGCAGCTGGGGCCGTTCCCGCGCATCAACCCTGAATTCGTGGTGCGCGCCGATCCGGACTTCATCCTGGGCGGCGACCGCAGCCTGGGCACATCGGGCGAGCCCTATCCGGGCTGGGGCCGCATGCGTGCCATGCAGGCCGGGCGCGTCTGCCGCTTTGTGCCGGCCGAGCTGGACGTGCTGGTGCGCGCCGGCCCGCGCATGGCCGAGGGCGCTGCGCTGATGGCGCGTTGCCTGAACGGGGCCGCACGGTGAGGCAGGCCCGCAGGCTCCACCGCGGCCTGGCCGCGCCCTGGATGGCACTGGCCCTGCTGGTCATGAGTGCTCTGCTCATGCTGCTGGGCGCGGGCGTGGGCAGCACGGGCTGGGAAAGCGTTTGGGCGGCGCGCAGCGATCCGCTGTCCTGGCAGATCGTCACCGAGATCCGGCTGCCCCGCACGGCGGGCGCGTGGCTGGCGGGCGGCCTGCTGGGGCTGGCCGGGGCCATCGCCCAGGGCGTGTTCCGCAATCCGCTGGCCGATCCCTATCTGCTGGGCAGCGCTTCGGGCGCCTCGCTGGGCGTTGCATTGAGCATGGCGGCGCTGGGCGCCTCGCCCTTCGCACTGGCGGGCCTGGCGCGCCTGGGTGTCACGGGTGCGGCCTTTGCGGGCGCGGCCCTGGCCGTGCTGCTGACCCTGGTGCTGGCCCAGGGCGTGCACAACACCATGCGCCTGCTGCTGGCCGGCGTGGTGGTGGGGGTGGTTCTGGGCGCGGCCGCGTCCCTGGTGCTGCTGATGAACCCGGACATCATGCAGGCCATGCAGGCCTTCATGCTGGGCAGCACCTCCTTCATCGGCTGGGGCGCCTGCGCGCTGATGCTGGCCGTGCTGCTGGCCACCACCCTGGGCGCCTGGTGCCTGGGCCGCGTGCTCGACGGCCTGTCCCTGGGCGAGGCCACGGCCCACAGCCTGGGCCTGCCGCTGGCGCCGCTGCGCATGGTGCTTATCTTGCTGCTGGCCCTGGCCACGGGCACGGCCGTGGCGCAGACCGGGCTGATCGCCTTCGTCGGCCTGGCCGCGCCGCATCTGGTGCGCTCCATGGTGCGGTCCATGCACCGCTGGCTGCTGGTGCTCAGCGCGGGCATGGGTGCCGTGCTGCTGCTGGCCGCCGACCTGCTGGCGCGCTGGCTCATCGCCCCGCAGGAGCTGCCCGTGGGCGCGCTCACGGCCTTGCTGGGAGGCAGCTACCTGCTGTGGCTCATGCACCGCCGCCACGCCCTGCGCGGCGGGGAGGGTGCATGACGGTCCCCGCCCTGCAAGCGCGCGCGCTGAAGGTTCGCCTGGGCGATCGACAAGTCTTGGGCGGCCTGAACCTGGCCCTGCCCACCGGCCGCTGGACCGCCATCGTCGGCCCCAACGGCGCCGGGAAATCCACGCTGCTGCGCGCCCTGGCAGGCATGGAGTCCGGCGCTGGCGTGCAAGGCGAGGTGGAGCTCCTGGGCCGCCCGCTGCGGCAATGGAGTGCGCGCGAACGGGCCTGCTCGCTCGCCTGGCTGGGCCAGAACCAGCCCGTGGCCGGCGACATGCGGGTCCATGACGTGGTCATGCTGGGCCGCCTGCCGCACCAGGGCTGGCTGGCTGCGCCCAGCCAGGCAGACCATGCCGCCGTGGAGCAGGCCCTGCGCCAGACCCAGGGCTGGGACTGGCGCATGCGCAGCGTGGGCAGTCTCTCGGGCGGGGAGCGCCAGCGCGTGCTGCTGGCGCGCGCCCTGGCCGTGCAGGCCCGCGTGCTGCTGATGGACGAACCCCTGGCCAACCTCGACCCGCCACACCAGGCCGACTGGCTCGAATGCGTGCAGGCCCTGGTCACCCAGGGCTGCACCGTGGTCAGCGTGCTGCACGAGATATCGATGGCCTTGCAGGCCCAGGAACTGGTCATTCTCGACAAGGGGCAGGTGCTGCACCAGGGCGCCTGCGCCGACGCGGCCACGCATGCGGCGCTGGAGGCCGTGTTCGAGCACCGGCTGCGCATCCGCGCCATCGACGGGCAGTGGCTGGCCCTGCCACGGCTGCGGGGGCAAGCTGCAGCTGCCTGATCGCCTGTTAGAAAAAAATGTCTCTCCATGCGCCGTATCTGAGCCGCTGGGCTCTGACCATCGATGGCCAGCCCCTGTCCACGCCGCGCGGTGTGTTGCTGCCCGTGCGCCAGGGCGGCACGCCCGCCATGCTCAAGATTGCGCTGGAGCCCGAAGAGGTGGCCGGCGCCCGCCTGATGGCCTGGTGGAATGGCGATGGTGCCGCGCCTGTGCTGGCCCATGAAGGGCCGGCCCTGCTGATGCTGCGCGCCACAGGACCCGAATCGCTGGTGGACATGGCCCGTGGCGTGCGCGATGAGCAGGCCACGCGCATCCTGTGCACCGCTGCCAAGCGCCTGCACCTGCCGCGCGCCAAGGCTTTGCCACCCCTGGTGCCGCTGACGCAGTGGTTCCATGCATTGCTTGCACAAGGCCATGGAACCGCCAGCCTGCTCGGCCTGTGCGCCGCCACGGCGCGCGAGCTGCTGGCCGCACCGCGCGACGTGACCGTGCTGCATGGTGACCTTCACCACGGCAATGTGCTGGACTTCGACCCCTGGGCTGGCTGGCCATCGACCCCAAGGGCCTGCACGGTGAGCGCGGCTTCGACTACGCCAACATCCTGAGCAATCCCGACCCCGCCAGCGCGCTGGCGCCGGGACGCTTTGCGCACCGCATGGCCACCATTGCCGAAGTCTCGGGCATAGAGCAAAGGCGCCTGTTGCAATGGGTGCTGGCCTGGTCGGGACTGTCTGCCGTCTGGAGCATGGAAGACGGTGACGATCCTGGCGCTGCGATGGCTGTGGCGCAAATGGCGGCTTCGGCCTTGGGCTAGTCGCGACCGGCTTTCCTCGACCGAGGTGCCTCCAGATACGCACCGCTGGCAAACAATTGCTCCTCGGCCTGGTCGATGCGCTGCACCACGCCTTTGCCGGCGCGGCTGGCCAGCAGTTCCACCAGGGCCTCGGACAGCGCCACGGCCGAGGTGATGGAGGGGAAGAACGACGGGCTGTGCAGCGAAAACAGCAGCGTGGCGTCGGCCAGCAGCGCCAGGGGCGAGGCGGGGCTGTCGGTCAGCGCCACGATACGGCAGCCCGCATCCCTGGCGGCCTGGGCCACGGCCAGCGCCTCGCGCGAGTAGGGCGCAAAGGCGACTACCAGCAGGGCGTCGCCGCGCTCCATGGCGCGGCATTGCATCTCCAGCGTGCCGCCCTGGCCGTCCAGCAGGTGCACGCTGGCGCGCAGCAGCCGGTACACATAGACAAATGAAAAGGCCACGGGGTAGCTGGCGCGAAAGCCCGCCACATGCACGCTGCGGGCCTTTTCCAGCAGTGCGCAGGCCTGCTGCAGGGCGTCGCCCAGGCGCCGCTCGGTGGCCTCCAGATTGCGGCGGTGCACCTCGAAGGTCTCACCCACCAGGTCATGGTCGCCAGCGCGGCCCACCAGGGCCTTGGCGCGCTGGCCGTAGGCCTCGTCGCTGCCCAGTCCCATGTCATGCGCGAAGGCCTGCTTGAGCTGCGGCCAGCCGTCAAAACCCAGCCACTGCGCAAACCGCACCAGCGTGGCGGGCGGGCTGCCGGCGCGCGTGCCCACGCTGCGCATGGAGGCCGTGACCACATCGTTGGGATGCTCCAGCACGAAGCGGGCCACCTGTTGCAGCGCCGGGCTCAGCTCGGCAAATCGCTGGCGGATGTCGTCTTGAACGGACATGGGTTTTCAGGAGAAAGGAGGGGAAAAGGGCGGTATTGGCTGCGCCGACTGTAGCCCAGGCGCGGGCCGGCTTGGAACGGCTGTGGTTGAAATCTCTGTTGACGGAACAAATGTTCCGTCAAATAATGCGATGAAACATTTGTTCCTTGAAAGAACTGCCATGAGCCATGTGTTCCATCGTCACCTGCACCACACGCCCCCCGTCGCCGTCGCCGCCAGCGGCCTGGAGATACGCGACGCGCAGGGGCGCAGCTATATCGATGCCTCGGGCGGCGCGGCCGTGTCCTCGCTGGGCCACGGTCATCCCGACGTGATCGCCGCCATGCATGACCAGATCGACCGGCTGGCCTATGCCCACACCAGCTTCTTCACCACCGCGGTGGCCGAGGAACTGGGGCAGGAACTGGTGCGCGGCGCGCCCGAAGGCACCAGCCACGCCTACCTGGTCAGCGGCGGCTCCGAGGCCGTGGAGGCCGCGCTCAAGATGGCGCGCCAGTACTTCGTGGAGATCGGCCAGCCCGAGCGCACGCACTTCATCGCGCGCCGCCAGAGCTACCACGGCAACACGCTGGGTGCGCTGGCCGTGGGCGGCAATGCCTGGCGGCGCGCGCCGTTCGCGCCCATCCTGGTGCCGGCCACCCATGTCTCGCCCTGCAATGCCTACCGCGACCAGCGCGACGATGAAACCCCAGAGCAATACGGCCAGCGCCTGGCCGACGAACTGGATGCGGCCATCGGCGTCCACGGCCCGCGCAGCGTGATCGCCTTCGTGGCCGAGACGGTGGGCGGCGCCACGGCCGGCGTGCTCACGCCCGTGCCCGGCTACTTCAAGGCCGTGCGCGAGGTGTGCGACCGCCACGGCGTGCTGCTCATCCTGGACGAGGTCATGTGCGGCATGGGCCGCACGGGCACCCTGCATGCCTGCGAGCAGGAAGGCGTGGTGCCCGACCTGATCACCGTGGCCAAGGGCCTGGGCGGCGGCTACCAGCCCGTGGGCGCGGTGCTGGCGCAGGGGCGCATCGTGGATGCCATGTCGCGCGGCAGCGGCTTCTTCCAGCACGGCCATACCTACCTGGGCCACCCGGTGGCCTGCGCGGCGGCGCTGGCCGTGCAGCGCGTGATACGGCGCGACGGCCTGCTGGACAAGGTGCGTACCGATGGCGAAGCCTTCGGGCAGATGCTGGCGCAGGCCCTGGGCAGCCACCGCCGCGTGGGCGAGCACGTTGGCGACATTCGCGGGCGCGGCTTCTTCTGGGGCGTGGAGCTGGTGGCCGACCGCGCCAGCAAGGCGCCCTTCGATGCAGGCCTGAAGCTGAACGCCCGCATCAAGACCGAAGCCATGCAGCGCGGCCTGCTGTGCTACCCCGGCGGCGGCACGGCCGATGGCCGTGCGGGCGACCACGTGCTGCTGGCGCCGCCCTTCATCGCCACGCGGGAACAGCTGCAGACCATTGCCACGCGCCTGGCCGAGTCCATCGAGGCCGCACTCGCCCAGGTTCTCTGATCCGTTCCTGCGCTCGCGCGCACTTCCACGCTTTCCCACGCTTTCCCCAACCCTGCCACAGGAGTGTCCCCATGACCCCATCCCGCCCGACCCTGAAGCGCACGGCCCTGGCCGTGACCAGCGCCCTGATCGCCGCGCTGCTGCCGCTGGCCGCCAGCCATGCCCAGGACAGCGGCACGCTCGCCAAGATCCAGCAGGCCGGGGCCATCACGCTGGGCTACCGCGAGTCCTCGTTCGGCTTTTCCTATCTGGATGGCGATCTCAAGCCCGTGGGCTACAGCATGGACATCTGCCGGCGCATCGTGGACGAGGTCAAGGCCCAGCTCAAGTTGCCCGCACTGCAGGTGCGCTATCAGGCCGTGACCTCGGCCAACCGCATCCCGCTGGTGGCCAACGGCACGGTGGACCTGGAGTGCGGCTCCACCACCAACCTGGTGGAGCGGCAAAAGCAGGTGGCCTTCTCGCCAGATATCTTCCGCTACAACGTGCGCATGCTGGTGCGTGCGGACTCGGGGCTGCGCTCCGTCGCCGACCTGCAGGGCAAGACCGTGGCGACGACGGCGGGCACCACGTCCTTTCGCCTGCTGCGCGAGGCGGACCGGGGCCGCAACCTCGACATCACCAACCTTTCGGGCAAGGACCATTCGGACTCCTTCATGCTGGTGGAGAGCGGCCGTGCCCAGGCCTTCGTGCTGGATGACATCCTGCTCGCCGGCCAGATCGCCAATGCCAAGAACCCGCAGGACTACCTGATCACCGGCGAAAGCCTGCGCACCGAGAACCAGGCGCTGATGCTGCGCAAGGACGATGCCGGCTTCAAGTCCATCGTGGACCGCGTGGTGACGGGCATGATGCAGTCCGGCGAGATGGAAAAGCTCTACAACCGCTGGTTCATGTCGCCCATCCCGCCCAGGAACATCAACATCAACTACCCGCTCAACGCCGAGACGCGCGAGGCCTTCGCCCATCCCTCGTCCAAGGGCATCTGAACTTATTGCACGCATCCATGACCCGCATCGCCCTCATCCACGCCCTCAGCCACTCCGTCGCTCCCATCAACGAAGCCTTTGCGCGCGACTGGCCCGAGGCGGTTCGCATGAACCTGCTGGACGACAGCCTCTCGGCCGACCTGGCGCGCAACGGGCGCGGGCTGGACGCCGCCATGCACGAGCGTTTCCAGCGCCTTGCGCAGTACGCCGTGGACACGGGCGCGCAGGGGATCTTGTTCACCTGCTCGGCCTTTGGCCCCTGCATCGAGGCCGTGGCCGCGCGCCATGCGCCGCTGCCCGTGCTCAAGCCCAACGAGGCCATGATCGAAGAGGCCGTGCAGGGCCAGCAGGGGGCCTTGGGTTTGATCTCCAGCTTCGCGCCCACGCTGCAGTCCATGCCGCCGGAGTTTCCGGCCGGCATCGAACTCGTGCCCGCCCTGGCCGATGGCGCCATGGACGCGCTCAACCGGGGCGACACCGCCACGCATGACCGCCTGGTGGTCGAGCAGGCCAGGGCCCTGGCCGCGCGTGGCTGCACGCGCATTGCGCTGGCCCAGTTCAGCATGGCGCGTGCCCGCGCCGCCTGCGAGGCCGCTACGGGCCTGCCCGTGCTCACCACGGTGGACAGCGCCGTGCGTGCCCTGCAGCGCCGGCTGGGCGTCCGCCTCGGTTAAAGTGGCGCTCCGCTGCGGCGCATGCCCGCCGCAGCGCGTGCAACTTTTGAGGATGACAGACCCATGCAGATCGAACAGGCCCCGACGGAAAAGCCCTATGAAAAGCCCGAAGGCGAACGCCGTGGCCTGGTGCTGGTGAACACCGGCGACGGCAAGGGCAAGAGCACGGCGGCCTTCGGCCTGGCCCTGCGCGCGCATGGCCGAGGCAAGTCCGTCAAGATCTTCCAGTTCATGAAGGTGCCTACCGCGCGCTTTGGCGAGCACCGCATGTTCGAGCAGCTGGGCATGCCCATCGAGGGCCTGGGCGACGGCTTCAGCTGGAAGAGCCAGGACCATGAGCGGTCGGCCCAGATCGCGCGCGAGGGCTGGGAGCGTGCGCGCACCGCCATCCTCTCGGGTGAGCACTTCCTGGTCGTGCTCGACGAAATCACCTATCCGCTGATCTATGGCTGGCTGCCGCTGGAGCCTGTGCTGCAGGCCCTGGCCGACCGCCCGCGCCATGTGCACGTCATGCTCACGGGCCGCCGCTGCCCCGAGGAAATCATTGCCGTGGCCGATACCGTCACGCGCATGGAACTGGTCAAGCACGCCTTCCAGGCCGGCATTCCCGCCCAGCGTGGTATTGAGGACTGATGCCGCCCGCAGGCCCGGCCTGCGGCGGACAATGGCGGCATGAGCAGCGAAACGCAATCCCGGGCGCCAGAGACCATTCCCGCCCAACCCTTTGCCGAGGCCGAGCGGGCAGCCGTCTACCGAGCCATCCATGAGCGGCGTGACATGCGCCACTTCTGCGGCGGCGAAGTCGCGCCCGAGGTGCTGCTGCGCCTGCTGCGCGCCGCCCACCATGCGCCCAGCGTCGGCTTCATGCAGCCCTGGCGCTTCATCCGCGTGCGCGATGCGCAATTGCGCCAGGAGATCCATGCCGTGATCGAGCAGGAACGCCTGCAGACCGCGCGTGCGCTGGGCGAGCGCGAGGAAGACTTCATGCAGCTCAAGGTCCAGGGTGTGCTGGATGCGGCCGAGGTGCTGGTCGTGGCCATGCCGCCAGGGCGCGAGGCCCATGTCTTCGGCCGGCGCACCCTGCCCGAGATGGACGTGGCTTCGGCCGCCTGCGCCATCCAGAACCTGTGGCTGGCCGCGCGTGCCGAGGGGCTGGGGCTGGGCTGGGTCTCGCTGTTCGATCCCGAGGTGCTGGCCGCGCTGCTGCAAATGCCCGTGGGCAGCCGGCCGCTGGCCGTGCTGTGCCTGGGCCCCGTGTCGGCCTACTATGCCGAGCCCATGCTGCAGCAGCAAAAGTGGGCCAGCCGCGCACCGCTGCAGGACATGCTCTACGACGACTTCTGGGGCCAGCGCGCCGCCGGCCCGCAGCCGCAGGCATGAGCGACAGCCCTTCCTGGCAACTGCTGGGCGCCGCGCTCAGCCCGCTGTGGTGGTGCTGGCAGGCGCTGTCGCAGCCGCAGGCCCAGGTCCAAGCCGAACCCTGGGCGCGCCACGCCCTGGCCGCCGCGCTGGCCGTTCCCGTGGCCCTGCTGATCGACCGGCTCTGGGGGGAGCCGCCCGTGTGGATGCACCCCGTGGTCGCCATGGGCCGGCTGCTGGCTGCGGTTGGGCGAAGAATTGCCCCACGCGAAGAACATGTGCGCGACTGGCCACGCTTTGCGCTGGGCGCAATCGCCTGGGGCCTGCTGGCTCTGCTGTTCTTCGCCATCTACGCGTTCATCCAGTGGCTGCTGCCGCCCATGCCCTGGTGGCTGGGCGCCCTGGTGCTGGGCGTGCTGCTCAAGCCACTTCTGTCCTGGCGCATGCTGCGCGACGAGGTGCTGGCCGTGGAAGCCGCACTGCAGCAATCCCTGCCCGCAGGCCGCGAGCGGCTGACCTGGCTGGTCAGCCGGGACACGGCACGGCTCGACGCTGGCCAGGTGCGCGAAAGCGCCATCGAAACCCTGGCCGAGAACCTCAGCGACTCGGTGCTGGCGCCGCTGTTCTGGTTTGCCGTGGCCGGCCTGCCGGGCGCGGCCCTCTACCGCTTTGCCAATACGGCCGATGCCATGTGGGGCTACCCGGGTTGGCGCGGGCAGGGCGATGACCGGCGCCACTGGCAATGGGCCGGCAAATGGACGGCGCGTGCCGATGACCTGCTCAACTGGATACCGGCGCGCCTGACCGCCTTGCTGCTGGCCTTGTCCAGCCTGGCCGCCGGCCGGCGGCCAGGCTGGGGTGCGCTGCGCCAGGACGCGCGCATCACCCCGTCGCCCAACGGCGGCTGGCCCATGGGCGCCATGGCAAGGCTGCTGGGCGTGCGCCTGGGCAAGCCCGGCGTCTACGTGCTCAACCCCGCAGGCCGCGTGCCGCAGGCGGCCGAGCTGCAGCAGGCCGTGGCGCATGCGGGCCGCGTGGTCGCCATGCTGGTGGCTGCAGCGCTGGCCGCCGCCCTGGTCCTTGGATGGGCGATGGCAGGAAGGACACCATGAAACCGATCCCAGTCACCCACGGGGGCACGGATGCCCTGGGCGTGCCCGCGCACGATTTCTCCACCAACCGCAATGCCTGCGGACCCTGCCCGCAGGCGCTGGATGCGCTGTCCCAGGCACACGCGGCCCAGTACCCCGACCCGCAGTACACGGCGCTGCGTGCGCGCCTTGCGGACTTTCATGGCGTTGCGGCCAGGCGCATCGTCATCGCTGCCAGCGCCAGCGACTTCATCCACCGCATCACCATGCATGCAGCGCGCGAGGGCGCGGCCGTCGCCAGCCTGCCGGCCCACCATTACGGCGACTACGCCCACGCGGCGCAGGTCTGGCGCCTGCCCCTGGCCGCGCGCGACGGCATCACCGAAGCCGGCCCCGGCCTGCACTGGGCCTGCGCACCATCGAGCCCGCTGGGCCGGCCCGAGGATGTCTGGCCCCTGTGGAGCGAGCTTGCACCGCCCGGCACCTGGCGCGTGATCGACTGCGCCTATGCCCCCCTCAGACTGGAGCCGGGCATGGAACCCGCCGTGCCCTCCCAGGTGCGCGATGCTTGGCAGATGTGGACTCCCAACAAGGCCCTGGGCATGACCGGCGTGCGCGCGGCCTACGCCATTGCGCCCGAAGCCGTGCCGCACGACGAGATCGATGCCTTGCGCGCCCTGTCGCCATCCTGGCCCGTGGGCGCCCATGGCGAGGCCATGCTCACGGCCTGGACCGCACCGGCCACCCGGCAATGGCTGGCGCAAAGCCTGCAACGGCTGCGCGATTGGAAGGCGCAGCAGCTCGATCTGGTGCAGCGCCTGGGCTGGCAGGTACTGCCCGGCTCGCAGGCCAATTACTTTGTGGCGCGCTGGCCGCAAGCCCAGCAGGGCGGCGCCATGCAGACGCGTCTGGCCCAACTGCGCGCGCAGGGCATCAAGCTGCGCGACTGCGACAGCTTCGGCCTGCCCGGCTGCGTGCGCATGGGCGTGCTGGCGCCCGCATCCCAGAACGCATTGCTGGCCGCCTGGCAGCCAATGGAGAAACACCATGCAATCGAATGAACCCGCCGCCGTGAATCTGCCCCTGCCCAGGCCCGGCCAGCGCCCCGCACTGTGCGTGATGGTGCTGGGCACCAGCAGCGGCGCCGGCAAGAGCTGGGTGGCCACTGCGCTGTGCGCCTGGTACCGTGCCCAGGGCTACAAGGTGGCGCCCTTCAAGGCGCAGAACATGAGCAACAACGCGCGGGTGGTCTCCGCGCCGGGCGGTGCCTGGGGCGAGATCGGCACGGCACAGTACCTGCAGGCCCTGGCCGCAGGCTGCGCGCCCGATGTGCGCATGAACCCGCTGCTGCTCAAGCCCGAGGCCGACATGCGCAGCCAGGTCGTGCTGCTGGGCCGGGTCAGCGAGGAACTCTCGGCCTTGCCCTGGCGCGGCCGCAGCGCCCGCGTCTGGCCGCAGATCGCCGAGGCGCTGGACAGCCTGCGCGCCGACAACGATGTGGTCGTCATCGAAGGCGCAGGCTCTCCGGCCGAGATCAACCTGCATGCCAGCGACGTGGTCAACATGCGCGTGGCGCGCCACTGCGGCGCGCATTGCCTGCTGGTGTCCGACATCGACCGGGGCGGCGCCTTCGCCCACCTCTACGGCACCTGGGCCCTGCTGCCGCCGGAAGAACAGGCGCTGATCCGCGGCTTTGTGCTCAACAAGTTCCGGGGCGACGCCAGCCTGTTGGCGCCCGCCCCGCAGATGCTGCAGGAGCGCACCGGCGTGCCCACCGTGGCCACCATCCCCATGCAGTTCCAGCATGGCCTGCCGGAGGAGGATGGCGTCTTTGACGACCGTGGCTCTGGAGGAGGGGCGGGGCGCGCCGTGCACACCACCATCGCCATCATTGCCTACCCGCGCATCAGCAACCTCGACGAATTCCAGCCCCTGCTGCAGGTGCCGGGCCTGCGCGTGGTCTGGGCGCGCACGCCGGCCCAGCTGGCAGGCGCGGACTGGATCATCCTGCCCGGCTCCAAGGCCACGGCTGCCGATCTGGCCTGGATGCGGACCCAGGGCCTGGATGCCGCCGTTGCTGCACATGCTGCGGCAGGCCGGCAGGTGCTGGGCATCTGCGGCGGCCTGCAGATGCTGGGCGAGGCGCTGATCGACCTGCATGGCGTGGACGGCAACGCAGCCGGCCTGGGCCTTCTGCCGCTGACGACCCTGTTCGCGCCCGACAAGACCGTGCTGCCCGCCAGCGTGCAACTGCCGCCGCTGCCGGGTGCGCTGGCGCCGCTGTCTGGCGTACAGGCGCAGGTCTATGAAATCCACCACGGCCAGACCAGCGTGCGCCCCGACATGGTGGCCGCTGGCAGTGCCGTGGCCGAGCCCGTGCCCGGCCTGCTGTGGCACAGCCCTGACGGCCGCATCGCGGGCTGCTACTGGCACGGCCTGTTCGAGAACGCCGAGGTGCTGCGCGCCCTGTGGGGCGCCGAGGTGCCCACGCTGGACAGCGTCTTCGCACGCATGGCCGAAGGCGTGCAGCGCTGGTTTGCGCACCAGGCTTGACCCATGTCAGGGGCCGCTTGCAGGGGGCACGGCAAGCTGTAGGCCATGGCCTGCATGCGCAGCCGTGCTGTACCGATAAATGGGGAGCTGGAAAACACGCATGCTTGGGCCTTGACTTTTTTCACGAGGAATGGAGTGAAGCTATGAAGAACCCATGGATTCGTCCCCTGCAGCTGTGTATTGGCGCCGCCGTGCTTGGCATGGCCGGACTGGCCGCTGCCCAGCCCGCCCCTGGCCCCGATGGCATGCCGCCCCCGCCACCCGCTGCGGAAAAGGCCAAGCCCCATCACCACCACAAGAAGCACGCCGAGCCCAAGGGGCCCGCCAAGCGCGGCTATGACCGCCGCGACCCTGCCCAGCACGAGGCTGCAGCCGTCCAGGAGCAATCGCGCCGAGGTGGCGTCCAGTCGGGCGACCACTTCCAGCGCAATGCCGTGGCCCGCTGCGATGTCTTCAAGAACGAAGGCGACCGCCGCTCTTGCGTGGAGCGCGTCAAGGACGGTCAGGTCAGCGGCTCCGTCGAAGGCGGCGGCGTGCTGCGCGAGTACACGGAGCAGGTTCCTGTAAGGCAATAACAGCGCTGGCTGTTGTTTACCTGAGAAAACCCGCCGGGCCACGAAGCCGGCGGGTTTTTTTGTGGGCGAATGCAGGCTCTCGCGTCAGCAGCCTGTGGTGTGGTCCCTGCTGCAGGCAGCCGGTATCGAACCTCGACCGCAGAGACCTGGCCCGCCACCACGCCCCTGTCCACCGGATTTGATCTGGGTCATACAAACCCATTCCACCTGTCCCGGACCGGCGCGCACCGGCAAGGCATTTCTATGATGGCGCCGTACTTCCCATATGGAAAAAGGATTCATCCCATGCAAGCCTTCCGGATCGTGGTCATTGGTGCGGGGCAGACCGGCACTCCCTTGCTGCAGCAATTGCTGGACGCGCCCTTCGTGCAGTTGCTCGGGGTGGCCGACCTGGATTTGAACCAGCCCGGCATCGCACTGGCACGCGCGCGCGGCGTGCCGGTCACCACCCGGTTCATGGAACTGGTGGACGCGGCGGTGGACATCATCATCGACGTGACCGGCTCCCTGCAGGTGCGCGAATCGCTGCGCAGCAAGATGGTGGAGACCGGCAACACGCACACGCTGATCATGCATGAGGCGATTGCGCTGCTGATGATGTCGCTGTCGGCCGGCCGGCTGGTGGTCGGCAAGCACAGCGATCTGGAGTACTCCTGAACGCAGGCGGCGGATACGCAGGACAGCTATCCGCCCCATCCTCCCGTGCCTGGCGGATGACGGGCTGCCGCAGCAGACGCTACAGCTACAGCCACTCCTTCATCCACCCCAGCCCCTCGCTGGTGGCGTGCGCCGCCGCGCCGCGCGCGGGGCGGTATTCGCAGCCTATCCAGCCGTCGTAGCCCAGCTGGTCCAGCAGGCGGAACAGGTAGGGGTAGTTGACCTCGCCGACGTCGGGTTCGTGGCGTTCGGGCACGCTTGCGATCTGCACATGCCCCACGCGGCCCGTGGGCAGGTACTGGCGGATCTTTATGGCGAGGTCGCCTTCGACGATCTGGCAGTGGTAGAGGTCCATCTGGACCTGGACATTGGGCTCTGCGATGTCGGCCAGCAGCGCATGGGCCTGGTCCTGGCGGCTCAGGAAGAAGCCGGGCATGTCCCGGCCGTTGATGGGCTCCAGCAGGATGGCGATGCCGTGGGGCGCGGCCAGCCGTGCGGCGTGGCTCACGTTGGCGATGTAGGTGGCGCGCAGGATGTCATCGCTGGCGCCTGCGGGCTTGAGCCCGGCCATGACGTGGATGCGCGGGCAGCCCAGGGCCTGGGCGTAGGCCACGGCGCGTTCCATGCCCTGGGCAAATTCCGCTTCGCGCCCGGGGATGCAGGCCAGGCCGCGCTCGCCCGCATTCCAGTCGCCGGGCGGGGCGTTGAACAGCACCTGCTGCAGGCCGTGGTCCTGCAGGCGCCGGGCCAGTTGCTCGGGCGCGAAGTCGTAGGGGAACAGGTATTCGACGGCCTGGAAGCCGTCGCGCGCGGCGGCCTCGAAGCGGTCAAGAAAGTCCAGGTCGTTGTAGAGCATGGACAGGTTGGCGGCGAAACGGGGCATGAAAGCTTTCCTGAAAACGGAGGCTGAGTGTGGCATCAGGCGCGCTGCAACGCGCCGAAGGCCTTGGTGAAGAAGTCCGTGGTGCCGAAGTTGCCGGACTTGAGCGTGAGGTGCAGGCCCTGCGGCGCCAGGGGCGAGGCGGCATGGCACCAGGGCACGCCAGGGTCGATCTGCGGCCCTATGCGCATCTGCTCGATGCCCAGCGCCTGCACGCAGGCGCCCGAGGTTTCACCACCGGCCACGACGAGCTGGCGCACGCCCATCTCGACCAGCCCCCGGGCGATGGCGGCGATGGTCTGTTCGACCAGTGCGCCGGCCTGCTCCACGCCCAGACGGCCCTGCACCGCCTTGACGGCCGAGGATTCGGCCGTGGAGTAGATCAGCACCGGGCCGCTGGCGATGTGCTGGCGGGCCCAGGCCAGGGCCTTGCCGGCTTCGTCCTCGCCAGCGGCGATGCGCAGGGGCTCCAGCGCGAGGGCAGGGCGCCCCGAGGCGATGAAGTGCGCCACCTGTGCATTGGTGGCCACCGAGCAGCTGCCCGAGACGACCGCCTGCAGGCCGGTGGCGGTTGGCAGGGCAGCGGCTTGGGCCGTGGGCTGGATGCCGAAGTTCGCGGGCAGGCCGATGGCCACGCCCGAGCCCGCCGTGACAAGCGGCATGCCGGCCAGGGCCGGGCCCAGGCGCAGCAGGTCGTCGTTGGAGACGGCATCGACCACGGCCATGCCCACGCCCTCGGCCTGGAGTGCGGCGATGCGCGCGCGGATGGCGGCCTCGCCCTGCGCGACGGCCACATGGTCGATCAGCCCTACCTTGCGCCCTGTCTGCGCCTGCAGCACGCGCACCAGGTTGGCATCGGTCATGGGCGTGAGCGGGTGGTTGCGCATGCCACTGTCGCTGAGCAGCACATCACCCACGAACAGGTGGCCCTTGAAGACGGTGCGCTGGTTGTCGGGGAAGGCCGGTGTGGCGATGGTGAAGCCACAGCCCAGCGCGTCCATCAGCGCATCGGTCACGGGGCCGATGTTGCCCTGCGGCGTGCTGTCGAAGGTGGAGCAGTACTTGAAGTAGATCTGCGGCGCGCGGCCATTGGCGCCCTGGGCCTGCAGCCATTCGAGGGCCTGCAGCGATTGCGCAATGGCATCGGCCGGCGCGATGGTGCGCGATTTGAGCGCGACAACGACGGCGTCCACGCCCTCGTCCACCGGGCCGGCAGGCACGCCAATGCTTTGCACCACGCGCATGCCTGCGCGCACCAGGTTGTTCGCCAGATCGGTGGCGCCCGTGAAGTCGTCGGCTATGCAGCCCAGAAGAAGGGTCATGGGGATTCCGATGGAGCCTGGGGCAGGGTGATGCCCGGGAAGATCTTGATGACGGCGCTGTCGTCCTCGCGGCCATGGCCGGCGGTGGATGCCTGCATGAACATCTGGTGGGCCGTGGAGGCCAGGGGCAGCGGGAATTTGCTGTGGCGCGCGGTGTCCAGCACCAGGCCCAGGTCCTTGACGAAGATGTCCACGGCCGACAGCGGGGTGTAGTCGCCGGCCAGCACGTGGGCCATGCGGTTCTCGAACATCCAGCTGTTGCCGGCGCTGTGGGTGATGACCTCGTAGAGCGCGGCGGCATCGACGCCTTCGCGCAGGCCCAGGGCCATGGCCTCGGCCGCTGCCGCGATGTGCACGCCGGCCAGCAGCTGGTTGATGATCTTGACCTTGCTGCCCGCGCCCGCGCTGTGGCCCAGGCGGTAGACCTTGGCGGCCATGGCGTCGAGCACGCCTTGGCAGGCGGCATAGGCCTCGGGGCGGCCTGCCGTCATCATGGTCATCTGCCCGGACGCCGCCTTGGCCGCGCCGCCCGAGATGGGCGCGTCGATGTAGTGCACGCCCTGTGCCTGCAGCCTGGCCTCCAGCGCCACGGACCAGTTTGGGTCCACGGTGGAGCACATGACGAAGACGGAGCCGGGCTGCAACGCGGGGGCGATGCCGCCTTCGCCGAACAGCACGGCCTCGGTCTGCTGGGCGTTGACGACCACGCTGACGATGATGAGGCAAGCGGCGGCCATGTCGGCCAGCGTGGCGCAGGCCGTGCCACCTTCGGCGGCGAAGGCGGCTGCGGCCTCGGGGCGGATGTCGTGGACGTGAACGTGGTGGCCGGCGCGGCGCAGGCTTTGCGCCATGCCGGCGCCCATGGCGCCCAGGCCGATCACGCCGACGCAGCGTGCTGCGGGCTGTGGTGTGGAGGTGTCGTTGCTCATGGCTTGGCCGGTGTCAGGTCATCGGCGATGTAGGCGCGCACGATGGCCGCAAAGTCCTCGTCGCCGCGCAGGCCCAGCTGGTTGGCGCGCGCGGTATCCCAGCGGCCGGGCCAGCTGCCGACGATGCGCTCGACCTTGTCGTCGGGCTGCCAGCTCACGCGGTTGGCCACTTCGTCGCCAGCCACTTCGCGCAGCGCGCGCACCATGTCGCCTGCGCTGACGGACACGCCAGGCAGGTTGATGGGGCGGCGGTCGGCGACGGCACTGGCATCGAGCTCGCAGCCTGCGACCAGGGCCTCGACGGCGCGGCGCGGGGACAGCAGCCACAGCCGCGTGGTGGCACCCACGGGGCAGTTGGCCGCCTCGCCGTTGAGGGGCTCGCGGATGATGCCGCTGGCAAACGACGAGGCGGCCGCATTGGGCCGGCCCGGGCGCACGCTGATCGTGGGCAGGCGCAGCACGCGGCCGTCGACAAAGCCGCGCCGCGTGTAGTCGGCCAGCAGCAGCTCGGCAATGGCTTTTTGCGTGCCGTAGGAGGACTGCGGGTTCAGGGCCGTGCCGTCCAGCACGGTGTCGGGCAGGTCGCCCCCGTAGACGGCCACCGAGCTGGTGAAGACCACGCGCGGCATGTGGCCCACGGCGCGGCAGGTCTCCAGCAGGGCGCGCGAGGCATCGAGGTTGATGCGCATGCCCAGCTCGAAGTCGGCCTCGGCCTGGCCGCTGACCACGGCGGCCAGATGGAAGATCACGGCCGTGTCCTGGTCTATGGCGCCGCGCAGCACCTGCGGGTCGGCAATGTCGCCCACCAGGGAGCGCACGCGCGTGTCGTCAATCGCGTGGGTGGCCACCACGTCGAGCAGGTCGATCTGGTGGATGGGCCAGCGGGTGCCGGCCAGCGTCAGCGCGCCCTGTTCGAGCAGCTTGCGGGCCAGGCGCTGGCCCAGGAATCCGGCGCCGCCGGTGATCAGTACTTTCATGTGTCTTGGGGCTTGGAGCTTGAGGGATGGGAAGAAGGGCCGGTCAGCGGTTGACCATCTTTGCGGGGGTGAGCCAGACCGCGATGGCGCCCACCACGAGCACCCCCGCCAGCACGAACATGCCGGCCTGCGTGGACTGGGTCAGGTCCTTGAGGTAGCCGATCATGTAAGGGCTGGCGAAGCCCGCGAGGTTGCCGACCGAGTTGACGATGGCAATGCCCGCCGCTGCCGCCGTGCCCGACAGAAATGCCGTGGGCAGCGACCAGAACAGCGGCGCGCAGGTCAGCACGCCGGCTGCGGCCAGCGACAGGAAGATCAGGGAAAGAACGGTGTTGTCGGCGAAGAAGGCCGTCATCGCAAAGCCCACGGCGCCCATCAGCGCGGGCACGATCAGGTGCCAGCGGCGCTCGCGGCGCTTGTCGGCACTGTGGCCCATGAGGTTCATCACCACGATGGCGCACAGGAAGGGAATGGCACTGAGCAGGCCGATGTTCAGCGCGCCCGTGACGCCCGTGGACTTGATCAGCGTGGGCATCCAGAAGGTCAGGCCGTACTGGCCGGCGACGAAGGCGAAGTAGATCAGGCACATCCACCAGACGCGGCGGTCGGCGAAAACGGCCTTGAGCGAATGCTTCTGGGCGCCTGAGTGCTGCTGGTCCAGCTCGATCTCGCGCGCCAGCAGCTGCTTTTCGGAGGCCGTCAGCCACTTGGCGCTGGAGATGCCGTTGTCCAGATAGAAGATGGTCACCACGCCGATCACCAGGGCGGGGATGGCCTCGATCAGGAACATCCACTGCCAGCCGTGCAGGCCATGGTCGCCGTGGAAGGCCTGCATGATCCAGCCCGACAGCGGGTTGCCGAAGATGCCGGCCACGGGGATGGCCGACATGAACAGCGCCACGATCTTGGCGCGCCGGTGGGCCGGGTACCAGTAGGTCAGGTACAGGATCACGCCGGGGTAGAAGCCCGCCTCGGCCAGGCCCAGCAGAAAGCGCAGGATGTAGAAGCCCGTGGGCGTTTCCACATACATGAACATGGCCGACAGAATGCCCCAGGTGATCATGATGCGGGCGATCCAGACGCGCGCGCCCAGGCGGTGCATGAGCAGGTTGCTGGGCACCTCGAAGAGGAAGTAGCCGATGAAGAACACGCCTGCGCCCAGGCCGAACACGGTCTCGCTGAAGCCCAGGTCCTGGGACATCTGCAGCTTGGCAAAGCCCACGTTCACGCGATCGAGGTAGGCGATCACATAGCACAGCATCAGGAACGGCACGAGGCGCCAGAACACCTTGGCGTAGGCGCGTGCCGTCTCCAGCGAGTCGGGCTGGCGCGGGGCGGCCCCGGCCTGGCCGGATGCGATATCCGTTGTCGTCATTTCAAGTCTCCCTTGGGTTCGCCGCTTGATGCGCCGCCTGGCGGCTGCGCGGCTGTGGATGGGCTGGGTGGTGGAATGCGGCCGTGGGCGCCGCGGTGCAAATCAGTAGCGCGCCCCGAAGGTGGTGCGCAGCTCGTCGATGGCGGCCGCGTCCAGGGGCTGCGGCCGGGGATGGGTCATGAGCCAGAGCCTTGCGGTCTCCTCCAGCTCTTCCAGCACATGGCTGGCCTGCTCCACCGAGCGTTCCCAGACCACGGGGCCCAGGCGCTCGAACAAGGCGCCGCGCACCTGGCCGGCCAGCGCGGCCACCTCGGCGGCGGCCTGCGGATCGCCGGGCCGGCGGTAGCGGATCAGCGGGATGCGGCCCACCTTCATGACCTGGTAGGGGGTGATGGGCGGCAGCACCTCGTCCTCGCGCCAGACGCCGGACAGCGTCAGCGCCACGAGATGCGTGGAATGCGTGTGGATGACGGCGCGCGCCTCGCCGTCATTGGCGTAGATGCCTCGATGCAGGACCAGGGTCTTGGAGGGCTTGGCTCCGCTGACCCACTGCCCGCCGGCATCGACCTTGGACAGCTCGGCCGGGTCGAGCCGGCCCAGGCAGGCGTCGGTGGGGGTGATCAGCCAGCCGTCATGCAGGCGCGCGCTGATGTTGCCGGCCGCGCCGACGGTGTAGCCGCGCTGGTAGAGGCTGGCGCCGGTCGCGCAGATCTGCTCGCGGATGCGGGATTCGTCGCTCATGGGTGAACGCCCAGGCAAAGGCCAGGTGTGCCGGCTGCAAAAAGAGGTGTGACTGATATTGTCATCAGGTCATCATACAAATTTTGCGCAAAAATCCAAACAAGGTGGAAACCCTTGGCCATGCGCCAAGGGGATGGTTTCGGAGGTTCAGGGCTTGGCGGCCAGGATGTCGCGGGCCAGGCGTTCGCCGTCCTGCTCCCAGAAGCTGGCGTCGGCGCGGTGGATGCGGTCTATGGCGTTGCCCATGTGCGTGGCGGCGGCCTTGCGCGCGGCCTTGGGGTCGCCGGCCTCGATGGCCAGCACGATGCTGTGGTGCTCGCGTTCCACGGCCTTGCCGAAGTCCTCGCGCCGCGCCTCGTTGGCGCGCGTGATGCGCATGGCGCCGCGCAGGAACTGCGACAGGTAGTCCAGCGTGCTGATCAGGAAGGGATTGCCCGAAGCCTGGGCAATGGCGCGGTGAAACGCCATGTCTTCCTCCACGCCATCACGGCCCAGCCGCACGGCCTCGGCCAGGGCACTCTCCGCATCGTGGATGCGCTGCATGTCCTCTTCGCTGCGCCGCCGCGCCGCGAGTTCGGCCACCTCGGCTTCCAGCGCGCGGCGCACCTCGGTGATCTGTATCAGCGCATTCCTGCCAGCCGCCGGCAGGCCTTCGAAGTCCAGTGGCTCTATGCCCGCCGCCTTCACGAACACGCCGCTGCCCTGGCGCGATTCCACCAGGTTGCGCGACTTGAGCTGGGACACCGCCTCGCGCACCACGGTGCGGCTGACCTCGAGCTGCTGCACGAGCTCGGCCTCGGTCGGCAGCTTCTGCCCCGGCTGCAGATTGCCGGCGCGGATGCGCGCCTCCAGCTGCCGGGCAACCTGGTCCGCAAGCTTGAGACCGGGCTGGATGGCCGAGAAGGAAACCGTCATGGAGGGAGTGGGGGGCTGGGGAGACACGTGTGGCAGCGATTGTCTCAGAACGGTGCGGCCTGTACGGCCTGCTGCGGCAATCGACGCCCAGACCGTCCATGGCGGCAGGAAAGAGACCGATGGTTCTGCCGGAGTTGCGCGGCGCGCCATACTTGCGCCTTTGCAATCCGCCCGCCACGCCCGCTCCGGGCCAAGGCCGCTTCGCCATGTCAACGCCCACCCCGCATTCCGCTGCACCCACAGAACACTCGCACGATGGCTCCATTGCCACCACTACCGCTATAGCCGCTATTCCCGCCATCGCCTCGCTGGCCGATGCCGCCTTCACCCAGCGCGTGCAGCACGCCATAGACCACAAGACCAAGCCGCTGGGCGCACTGGGGCGGCTGGAGCAGCTGGCGCTGCGCATTGCCTGCATCCTGGGCCAGGACAGCCCGGTGCTGCAGCAGCCGCAGATGCTGGTGTTTGCTGCCGACCATGGGCTGGCTGCGCGCGGCGTGTCGGCCTATCCGGTGGATGTGACCTGGCAGATGGTCGAGAACTTCATGGCCGGCGGCGCCGCCGTCAGCGTGCTGGCGCGCCAGCATGGGCTGGCGCTGAACGTGGTGGACTGCGGCGTGGCGCGCGACTTTCCCGCGCGTGAGCAGGACCCCGACGACAAGCTTCCCCAGCCCGGCCAGCCGCGCCTGTGGCGCCGCAAGCTGGGCTACGGCACGCGCGACTGCAGCCAGGGCCCGGCCATGACGGCCGCCGAATGCGCCATGGCCCTGCGCAACGGCGCGGCCCTGGTGCGCCAGTTGCCGGGCAATGCGCTGCTGCTGGGAGAGATGGGCATCGGCAATACCTCCAGCGCATCCTTGCTGCTGGCGCGGCTGTGCGGCGAACCGCTGGCCGAGGTCACGGGTGCGGGCACCGGCCTGGATGCAGCCGGGCTGGCCCGCAAGATCGGGGTGCTGCAGGAGGTGCTGCAACTGCACGCCCAGGCCACGGAACCGCTGGACGCGCTGGCGGCCATGGGCGGCTTCGAGGTCGCCACCATGGTGGGCGCCGTGCTGCAGGCCGCCGCCGAGCGCCGTGTCATCGTGGTCGATGGCTTCATCACCACGGCCGCCGTGCTGGTGGCCAGCCGCCTGCAGCCGGCCGTGCTGGAGCGCTGCGTTTTCTCGCACCGCTCGGGCGAGCCCGGCCATGTGCGCATGCTGGCCCACCTGGGTGCCGAGCCGCTGCTGGACTGGCAGCTGCGCCTGGGCGAAGGCTCGGGCGCGGCCCTGGCCTGGCCGCTGCTGGTGTCGGCCTGCGCCATGCTGGGCGAGATGGCCAGCTTTGCGCAGGCAGGGGTGAGCACGCGTTCGGAGGAGGCATAGCTGCTGGAGCCGCGGCGCGGCTAGCGCGGTAACGCAGCTGCCGCCAGCTTGCCCAGCTGCCTGACCAGCGCGCCGAAGCGCGCGGCATCGGTGTTGCCATAGCCGATCACCAGGCCGTTGTCCTGCGGCAGCGGTGCCAGGGCGAAGGACGAGAGGGCGCCCGGGTTCATGCCGGCGCGCCGCGCCTGCTCCACGATGGCACGGTCGGACAGGTCCGGCGGCAGCCGCACCGTCAGATGCAGGCCGCCGTGGCCGCCCAGCACCTCATGCTCCACGCCCAGTTGCGTGGCCAGCGCCTCGCGCAGGCCTGCCTGGCGCTCGCGGTACAGGCGCCGCATGCGGCCCAGGTGGCGCGAGAACTGGCCGCTTTCCATGAAGTCCGCCATGGCCAGCTGCTCCAGGCGGTGGCCGCCGCGCAGCATCTCCTGCACGGCGGATGCCGCGCTGGTGGCCAGGGCCTGCGGCAGCACCACAAAGCCCAGGCGCAGTGCCGGGAACATGGTCTTGCTGAAGGTGCCCACGTAGAGCACGGGCGCGTCCGGCACCTGGCCCTGCATGGCTGCGATGGGCGTGCCCTGGTGGCGGAATTCGCTGTCGTAGTCGTCCTCGATGATCCAGGCGCCGGCACGGCGCGCGCGCTCCAGCAGGTCCAGCCGGCGCGCCACCGACAGCACGGCGCCCGTGGGATATTGGTGAGATGGCGTGATCTGGATCAGCCGTGGAGGATGGCTGTCCCACAGGCCGGGCGCGATGGCTGCGCCATCCGCATCCACGCGCAGTGTGCTGACGCACAGGTCACCCCCTGCAAAGGCCGACTTGGCGCCCCGGTAGCCGGGCTCCTCCAGCCAGGCATGGTCGCCCGGGTTGGTGAGCAGTTGCACGCACAGGTCCAGCGCACCCTGGGCGCCTTCGGTGACGATGATGCGCGAGGCATCGCAGCGCACGCCGCGCGAGATGCGCAGGTGCTGCGCAATGGCCTGGCGCAGTGCGGGCTCGCCCGCAGGGTCGCCATAGTCCAGCGTGGCGCTGGCGGGAAGGCGCAATGCGCGGTCCTGCGAACGGCGCCAGGCGGGCAGGGGGAATCTGTCCAGCGCGGGCGTGCCCGGCGTCAGGGGCAGGCTGCGGTCGATGGCATGGCGCGTGGGCGCGATGCGGTCCAGGCGCCGTGCCGTGCGGGGTGCGCAGGGGGGCGCGGCGGCCGCCTCGGCGGCTGCCGTGGAATGGGTGGATACAGCCGCCACGCGCGTGCCCTGCCGGTCGGCGACCACATAGCCTTCGGCCGCCAGTTGCTCGTAGGCGATGAGCACGGTGTTGCGCGAGACTCCCAGATCCTCCGACAGCGCGCGCGAGGCCGGCAGGCGGTCGCCGGCCGGCAGGCGGCCCGCCAGGATGGCCTGCTTCAGGCGCTGGATCAGTTGGCGCTGGCGGGGAGCCGCTCCAGGGCCGGATTGCAAGGGACTGGTCAGCAGGTCGGAGGCGTGCATGCAATGGATGGCGTGGCACCATGAAATAAGGGGGATATGGCGCTTTCAATGATGCCACGCCAGCGCTATCGTGGCCCTGCCAAATGACCTGACCAGGAATCTCCCATGCCCCCCGCACTCAATGCCCACTCCCAACCCGTAGGCCACGACCTTCCCAACTGGACCCCACGCCAGCGCCCGCCGCGCACGCCCATGCAAGGCCGCTACTGCCGGCTGGAGCCGCTGTCCGCCGCGCGCCATGCAGCCGATCTGTTCGATGCCTTCAGCCAGGCGCCGGACGCCAGCGACTGGACATACATGTCGGTAGGCCCCTTCGCGGATGCCGAGGCCTATCTGCGCTTTGCCGAGGCCGCCCAGGCCAGCGATGACCCGCTGCACCACGCCGTCATCGACCTGGCCACGGGCCGTGCCATCGGCTCGCTGGCGCTGATGCGCGTGGACACGGCCAGCGGCGTGATGGAAGTGGGCTTTGTCTGCTACTCGCGCCAGCTCAAGCGCACGCGTGCGGCCACCGAGGCGCAGTTCCTGCTGATGCAGCGCGCCTTCGACGAGCTGGGCTACCGCCGCTACGAGTGGAAGTGCGACAGCCTGAACGCGCCGTCGCGTGCCGCAGCGGCGCGCCTGGGCTTCCGGTTCGAGGGGGTGTTCCGCCAGGCCGTGGTCTACAAGGGCCGCAGCCGCGACACGGCCTGGTTCTCCATCATCGACAGCGAATGGCCGGCGCTGCGCGCGGCCTACCAGCGCTGGCTGGAGCCGGGCAACTTCGATGCGGGCGGCGGGCAGGTCCTTTCGCTGTCCAGCCTGATGGAGCAGGGTGCGCCGCAGGCTCAGGAGACGGCAGGCGCGGCGTAGTAGGCCTGCAGCACCTCGATCAGGGCCTGCGCATGGCGCGGCAGCCGGCCCTGGTCGCGCACGAGGATGCGGCGCTCGCGCACGCTCCAGGCGTCTGTCAGATCGATCAGCGCCAGCCCCATGCTTTCGCGGTTGCGCCGCGCGGCGCTCTCGGGAACGATGCCTATGCCCACGCCGGCGCCGATCATGCGGCACATGGCGTCGAAGCTGGACAGCTGTATGCGCAGCTTCATGGGCTTGCCCAGGCGCTCGGTCACACCTGCCAGAAATGTCTGCAGCGTGCTGCCCTGCTGCATGCCGATGGCGTCCTCGTCCAGCGTCTCGGCAAACGCAATGCGCTTGCGCCGCGCAAAGCGGTGGCCGCGCGGCGTGGCCAGCACCAGCCGGTCGGTGCTGAAGTGGATGGTCTGCAGGCCCAGCGTGTCCACCTGGCCGGCCACGATGCCCAGGTCGGCCCGGCCGTCGAGCACGCCGCGCGCGATCTCGGCGTTGGGCCGCTCCTGCAAGTCCACATTCACGCGCGGGTGGTCGGCAAGAAAGGCGGGCAGGATCTCGGGCAGGAAATCGGTCACAGCCGTGGTGTTGGCAAACACCCGCACATGGCCGCGCAGGCCGGCGCCGTACTCCTGCAGGTCGTGGCGCAGCTGCTCGGACTGCAGCAGCATGCCGCGCGCGTGGTGCAGGAAGGCTTCGCCGGCCGGCGTGGGCCGCACGCCGCGCGCCTCCCGGTACAGCAGGGGCATGCCCGCCTGCTCCTCCAGCGCCTTGATGCGCAGGCTGGCTGCGGCCAGGGACAGGTGCTGTCTTTGCGAGGCGCGCGTGAGGCTGCCCAGTTCGGCGGCATGCACGAACAGGCGCAGGTCCGTCAGGTCGAAATGCATGAGGGGCATGAAGGGCGAAGAGGGCATGGGCGGGGTCAAGGCTTTGTCAATTCCGAAGGCCGGGTCAGGAAATGCGCGATTGTGCGCTGGCCCGGCACGGGCAACCATGCGGGCTTGCGACAAGAACAAATGGAGACATGACCATGCCGGATTCTTCCTTTCCCCTGCCGTCGAGCCTTTTGCGCCGCCGAAGCCTGCTGGCAACTGCACTCGCCTTGCCCCTGCTGGGCCATGCCCAGGCCTGGCCCGCGCGGCCCATCGTGATGATCGTCCCGCAGGCGCCGGGCGGCACCAACGACATCGTGGGCCGGCTGGTGAGCCAGAAGCTGGCCGAGGTGCTGGGCGCCAGCGTGGTGGTCGAGAACCGGCCCGGCGCGGGCGGCAACATCGGCACCCAGGCCGTGGCCAAGGCGCCGCGCGACGGGCATACCCTGCTGATGACCATCAGCAGCAGCCAGGCCATCAACCCCGCGCTGTACCGCAAGCCGGGTTTCGATCCGGTGAAGGACTTCCGGCCCATCGGCCTGATCGGCTCCGTGCCCAATGTGCTGCTGGCCCATCCCGGCTTTGCGGCCAAATCCGTGCCCGAGCTGATCGCCATGGCCCGGGGCCGGCCCGACGAGTTCCGCTATGCCTCGGCCGGCAACGGCACGCTCAACCATCTGCTGGGCGAGATGCTCAACAGCATGGCGGGCATCCAGCTGCAGCATGTGCCCTACAAGGGCGTGGCGCCGGCGCTCAACGATGTGCTGGGCGGGCAGGTGCCGCTGCTGTTCGGCAGCCTGCCATCGACCCTGCCCCATATCCAGGCCGGCCGGCTGCGTGCGCTGGCCGTGAGCGGCGCGACGCGATCGCCGCTGCTGCCCGATGTGCCCACCATTGGCGAGACCGTGCCCGGCTACAACGGCACGCTGTGGGTGGGTCTTTTTGCGCCTGAAGGCGTGCCCGCACCGGTGCTGGCACAGTTGCAGGACGGCATGGCCCGCGCGCTGGCGGCCGGCGATCTGCGGGGCAAGCTCGAAGCCTCGGGCGTGGAGCTGGCCGGGCCGGCGGACAGGCCCGTGCCGCCCGCCCAGATGGCGGCCCTGCTGCGCGAGGATATCGCCAAGTGGGCGCGCATCGTCAAGGCGTCCGGCGCATCGCTGGATTGACGCAAGGCCTCAGCCCTGCGGCTCCATGGCCAGCGCGAACAGCTCGCTGCGAAAGTGGATGCCCAGCCGCGCGAAGGCGCGGTTGCGATAGGTCTTGACGGTGGGCAGGCTCAGGCACAGGTCGCAGGCAATGCCCTCATGCGTCATGCCCTGCAGCAGCCGGGCGCAGACATCGAGTTCGCGCGGCGTCAGGTCGGGCTGTGCCTGCAGCAGGCGCATGCGCAGGGCCGGCAGTGTCTGCCGCTGCCGGGGCTGGCTGGGTGGGGTGGCCGGGGCCGAGGCCAAGGCCGTTACCACGGCGGGCTGCGCCTGCGTCAGCGCGATGTGCTTGTGCGCCAGGGCCAGCAGCACGGGCGCCATGCTCCCGAAGCGGTCGATCTGCGCATCGCCCAGTGCCCTTTGGTGCTGGTGGCGGTAGAAATTGACGGCAAACACACCGCCGTCGTCCTGATGCTCGACGATGGACACGCGCTCGGCCATGCCGTGCGCGTCGTAGACCAGGGCGCGGTGCTCGCCTTCCACCTCCTGGGCCGTGATGTGGCACAGCGCCGTGCTGCGTGCCGGGCCGGCGTCGCCGTGGTTCCAGGTGCTGTCGCGCAGATAAGGACCCGAGAGATAGGCCCACCAGCAGTCGCGCGTGGTGTCGCGCGCCTCGCTGCTGGCCGACAGGAACAGCTGCGGCCGGCTGCGCGGGCCCGTGCGATAGACCGACCAGGAGGCGGCGGGCAGCAGCGGGTTCATAGCCTCCAGCACCTGCCGGGCGAAGCCGGGCTCGCCCAGGCTGGCGACCATGTGGCCGATGGCGTGGCTGGGCGCGTGGCTGGGCGCGTGGCCGGACGCATGGCCGCTCAGGGCGCTGGCGTCAGGGGTGTCGGAGGGGGCGGTCCAGTGTCTCAAGGGAAGGCAGGGGCGGGCAGGGCGTTGTCATCTTCCGGGATGACGGCCGGCCCGGGCAATGGTGCTTATGCTAGGTCCCGATTCCATCCACCGGAGCCCCAGAACCATGCCAGATGACGTGCCGCAGCTTGCGGCCTTGCCCGATCCGCGCTTTCGTTTCTTCGCCGACCTGAGTGTGCAGGTGGGCCCGCCGCAGGAGGTCGGTGCCACGGCGCACGGCGGGCGCCGACTGATCCCCATCCTGGGCGGCACGGCCCGGGGCGACGGCTGGAGCGCGCGCGTGCTGCCCGGAGGCGCGGATTTCCAGCGCATCGTGCACGGCGGGCTGGCCGAGCTCGATGCGCGCTATGTGCTGGAGACCGATGCCGGCGACCTGATCTATGTCTGCAACCAGGCGCTGCGCAGCGGCGACCCGGCGCACATGGCAAAGCTGGCGCGCGGTGAGCCCGTGGACCCCGCGCACATCTATTTCCGCTGCGCGCCCCGCATGGAGACGGCCAGCCGTGCGCTGGCCTGGATCAACGAGCGCCTGTTCTTCGGCACCGGCGCGCGCCATCCCGATCGCGTGCAGATGCGCTTTCACGAACTGCTCTGAGCCGCGCCTTTCCCCTCTCGATACCCACAATGCAGGAGACAAGACACATGAAAAACCAGGCATCGAAGTCGCGCCGCACCGCCGTGGCCTGCGCACTTGCCGCCGTGCTGGCCACCGGGCTGGCTCCCTGGACCGTGGTCGGCGCCCAGCCGGCCTTTCCGAGCAAGCCTGTACGCCTGCTCGTCGGCTTTCCTGCGGGAACCGGGCCGGACATCGTGGCGCGCCTGCTCGCGCAGAAACTCTCCGAGCAATGGGGCAACCTGGGCGTGGTCGTGGACAACAAGCCGGGCGCTGGCGGCCTCATCGCCGCCAGCGAGGCGGCACGCGCCGTGCCTGACGGCTACACGCTGATGCTGGGCGAGACCGGCCAGCTCAGCATTGCGCCCAACACCTACCAGCGCCTGCCCTACGACCCGCAAAAGGACTTCGTGCCCGTCAGCCAGGTCGTCACCTCCGACTTCGTGCTGCTGGTCAATCCGCAGAAAGTGCCGGCCCGCAATGTGCCCGATTTCGTGGCCTGGGCGCGCCAGCGCAAGGAGCTGTTCATCGCCACCTTCGGCGCCGGCACGCCCGGCCACTTCGGCGCCTTCATGTTCGGCAATGCCGTGCAGCTCAAGCCCGAGCCCGTGCACTACAAGAACACCAACGATGCCCTGGGCGGCCTGTTCAGCGGCGACGTGCAGGCCGTCTTCGCCACGGCGGCCCTGGCCGCCCCCCAGGTCAAGGCCGGCAAGCTCACGGCCCTGGGCAGCACGGGCGCCACGCGCACCCAGTCCATGCCCGAGCTGCCCACCATCCGGGAGCAGGGCTATCCGTCGCTGGAGTTCAATTCCTGGTTCGGCGTGGTCGCGCCCGCCAAGACACCGCCCGAGATCGTGGCCAGGCTGCAGGCCGACATCGTGCGCGCCCTGCAGCAGCCCGACAGCCGCAGCCGGCTGGAGGAGGCGGGTTTCCGCGTGACGGGCACCACGGGCGACGAGCTCGCCCGCATCATGCGCGCCGACACGGTCACCTGGGGCAAGGCCGTGGCGGCCACGGGGTTCAAGGCCGATTGAGGCTCAGCGCTTGCCCGCAGCCGGGGCAGGGGTCTTGGGCGAGTAGTCGCAGTACGGTGCCACCACGCATTCCCAGCAGCGTGGCTTGCGGGCCTGGCAGACGTAGCGGCCCAGCAGGATGAGCCAGTGGTGCGAGTCCACGGCATAGGCCGGGGGCACGCGCTTCATCAACTGCATCTCCACGGCCAGCGGCGTCTTGCCCGGCGCCAGGCCCGTGCGGTTGCCCACGCGGAAGATGTGCGTGTCCACGGCCATGGTGGGCTCGCCAAAGGCCACGTTGAGCACCACGTTGGCGGTCTTGCGTCCCACGCCGGGCAGGGCTTCCAGTTCCTCGCGCGTGCGCGGCACCTGGCCGCCGTGGCGCTCGACCAGGATCTGGCAGGTCTGCATCAGGTGTTTGGCCTTGCTGCGGTACAGGCCGATGGTCTTGATGTACCCCTCCAGCCCTTCAAGTCCCAGGTCCAGGATGGCCTGGGGCGTATTGGCCACGGGAAACAGCTTGCGCGTGGCCTTGTTCACGCCCACGTCCGTGGCCTGGGCCGAGAGCAGCACGGCAGACAGCAGCTCGAACACATTGGTGTATTCCAGCTCGGTCTGGGGCGAGGGATTGGCGGCCTTGAGCGTGGCGAAGAAGGGTTCGATGCTGGTGGTTTTCATTGTGGGGGGCGCGTATCCATCGATGTGGCGTGCATTGTCATGCAAGCGCGGGTATTTGAAAGTGCGTAACAGGCTCTAGGAATGTTCTGATTTTTCATGTCTGCCAGGGTCAGATCGTCTGGTTATGCAGATGCGGCGTTGACTGGCCAAGGCCGCATCGCAATAGTCGGCCGGATCGATTCCGCCGACACCAGACATCCAGACATCACGCCACCAGGAGGGGGGCGACCACATGGCCACTCGCAAGATATCCGTTTCTCCCGCGCTCGCATCGTCACAGGCCCTGCTGGGCAATGTACGGGACCTGATCGAGGCCGCGCGGCTTCGCGTGGCAGCCAACGTCAACAGTGAACTCACCCTGCTGTACTGGCACATCGGCCAGCACATCCATGGCCATGAATCCGAGGTGCGGCAGGCAGGCTGCAGCGATGAGGTCCTGCCGGTGCTGGCCGGGCATCTGGTCCAGGACTATGGCAGCAGCTTCTCGGAGAAGAACCTGTGGCGCATGACGCAGTTCTCCACCGCGTTTCCCGACCAGCCCCTGGTCATCTCGCCGACCCGGAAATTGAGCTGGGCGCATTTCATCGTGCTGATTGCGATCAAGGACCCGGTGCAGCGCGAGTACTACGCCAGCATGGCGAGCCTTGAGCGCTGGAGCGCACGCACGCTGCGCAGCCGCATCGACTCCCAGCTCTATGAACGCCTGGCGCTGCCCTGCGATGCCGAGGCGCTGATCGCGCAGGAGCCGGTCACGCCGCGCAGCACCGAGCGCATGTCGCCGGCGCTGTTCATGCGCGATCCCTACATCTTCGACTTTCTGGGGCTGCACGATGCCTGGCAGGAGGGCGACCTGCAGGCCGCCATCATCCGCGAGATGGAGGCCTTCCTGCTGCGGTCGGGCACGGGCTTCACCCTGGTGGCGCGGCAAATGCACATGCATGTGGATGAGCAGGACTTCCACCTCGATCTGCTGTTCTACAACCGCAAGCTGCGGCGGCTGGTGGCGGTGGAGCTGAAGGTGGGCGAATTCACGGCCGAGGACAAGGAGCAGATGGAGCAATACCTGCGCTGGCTGGACCGGCATGAGCATGAGCAGGGCGAGAACACGCCGATGGGCATGGTGCTGTGCACGGGCAACAGCTCCGAGCAGATCGAGCTGCTGGAGCTGGGACTGCGCGGCGTGCAGATGGCCGAGTACCTGCCCGGCCTGCCTGAGCGCCAGACGCTGGCACAGCGGCTGCGGCAGGCCACACGCCGGGCGCAGTGGCATTGGGCGCAGCGCCAGCTGGAAGGCGGGCAGGCCTGAGCGCCTGCCGCTGCGCTTGAGACCCGTTCCCCTTCTTCTTCTTCTTCCTTCGTTCCCCTCTCCTCTTCCTCCTACCCAGGCGGCAGCAGTTCCCGCAGGTGCTCCACAAAGGCCCGCACGCCCTTGGACAGGGTGCGTCCGGACAGCGTCTGCAGCTCGATGGCGCGCGCATTCATGCCGCGCTCGCGGATGGGCGCCGCATGCAGCTCGCCTCGGCGCACGCGCTCGCGCATGGTGACCTCACCGCCCAGCGACAGGCCGCCGCCGTGCAGCACGAAGTGCACCAGGGTCTCGAACTGGCCGCTGACCAGGGCGGGCTCGAACACCAGGCGGCGGTGGCTGCAGGCGATGTCGAACAGCTGGCGCGCGGTGTTGGCGTCCTCGGGCAGGGCAATGGCATGGGGATGCATCTGGGCCAGGGTGATGTTGGCATGCCGGGCCAGCGCATGGTCGGGCCGCATGATGGCGACCACGGGCGAGACCTGGCGGTGCCAGACCTCGATGTCACGTGCCGCCGCGCGGCTGTAGGTCAGGCCCACATCGGCCTCGCCGCCCAGCACGGCCTGGGTCACGGCGGCAGGCGCCTCCACACGCAGGTGGAACTGCATGCCCGGGTACTGCTCGCGGAACAGTGCCATGGCGCGTGGCAGGAATTCGATGGCAAAGCCGCCCGAGCTGCACACGCGCACCACGCCCCGGCGCAGGCCCTGCAGGGCCTCGATGTCGGAGACCACACGGTCGGCCTCCAGCGCACCGCGGCGTGCGTGGGCGGCCAGCAGCTCGCCTGCCGGGCTGGGCGCCATGCCGCGCGGGCGGCGCTCGAACAGCGGCACGCCCAGCATCTCTTCCAGTCCGGCGACCTGGCGGCTCACGGCCGAGGGCGAGACATTGAGCCGCGTGGCGGCTTCGCTGACCGAGCCGCTGCGCACCACTTCGAGAAAGTAGCGCAGGGCCGTGTCCTGTAGGCGGTTGGAAAGCATGGTGGCCTGCTCATGGTTTGCGAAAAACGCAACGATAAGCCAAGAAAAAGGCGATTGTCGAAATAGTTTCGCCTGCTTATGCTGACTTCGTTCTGTCACAAAAACGAGGAAATCCATGGAGTCAAACGCAAGCACCGCAACGCAGCAGCCGGATCTGGCCACCGGGGGTGGTGGCGTCGTGGAGATGTCGGCCGTCGCGCTGTCAAAGGCCATCCAGGGCCGCGATCTGTCCTGCGTGGAGGTGCTGGATGCCTATTGCGCACAGATCGACCGCCTCAACCCCGTGGTCAACGCGCTGGTATCTCCGCTGGACCGCGACTGGCTGCGCGGCCGCTCCCGCGAGCTGGACACGCTGCTGGCGCGCGGCCAGAGCCTGGGGCCGCTGCACGGCTTTCCCCAGGCACCCAAGGACATCATGCCGGCGGCCGGCATGGTGACGACCAAGGGATCGCCCATCTTCGCGGGCCAGGTCTCGCAGACCGATTGCGTGGTGTTCGAGCGCATGCGCGCAGGCGGTGCGCTGTTTGTGGCGCGCAGCAATTCGCCCGAGTTCGGCCTGGGCGGCCATACCTACAACCCGGTCTACGGGACCACGCGCAATGCCTTCGATCCTTCGCGCTCGGCTGGCGGCAGCAGCGGCGGGGCCGGCGTGGCCGTGGCGCTGCGCATGCTGCCCGTGGCCGATGGCTCGGACATGATGGGCTCGCTGCGCACGCCGGCCGCCTTCAACCATGTCTATGGGTTGCGCACCTCGGTGGGCTGCGTGCCGCATGGCCCTTCGGAGGAGGTGTTCTTCCAGCAGTTCAGCGTGGCCGGCCCCATGGCGCGGGACATTCCCGACCTGGCCCTGCTGCTGTCCGTGCAGGCAGGCTTTGATGCACGCCTGCCGCTGACCCGCCGCAGCGAGCCGCCCAAGGACTGGACCGCGCAGCTGCAGCGCGATTGCAAGGGCCTGCGCATCGGCTGGCTGGGGGACCTGGGCGGGCACCTGCCCACCGAGCCCGGCCTGCTGGAGACCTGCCGCGCGGCACTGCGGCATTTCAAGACCATCGGCTGCACGGTGGAAGAGGCCGTGCCGGCCTTCGACTTCGAACGCCTGTGGCGCGCCTGGATCGACCTGCGCAGCTTCAGCGTGGCCGGGGCCAACGCCGCCCTGTACCGCGACCCGGTCACGCATGCCCTGCTCAAGCCCGAGGCCCTCTGGGAAATCGAGCGCGGCCTGGCGCTGCCGGCCATGGCTGTCTATGACGCGGCGCGTGTGCGCTCGGCCTGGTACGAAACCCTGCGCCGCCTGTTCGACAGCTACGACTTCCTGGTGCTGCCCTCCGCCCAGGTCTTCCCGTTCGATACGGCGCTGGACTGGCCGCATGCCGTGGGCGGCCGCGAGATGGACACCTACCACCGCTGGATGCAGACCGTGGTGCCCGCCACCATGGCCGGCTTGCCGGCCCTGGCCGCGCCCGCAGGCTTCGGGCCGCAGGGGCTGCCTGCCGGGCTGCAGATCATCGGCCCGGCGCAGGCCGATCTGGCCGTGCTGCAGATCGGCCATGCCTATGACCAGGCCGGCGGCTTCTCGCGCGTGCGCAGCCCGCTGCTCGACTGAAACCGCCGCATCGATTTTTCCCAGGTTCCCGTTCCCTCGTCCCCCAGGAGATCCGCGCCATGGCCTTGTCCCGTTCCCGTTTTCTGTCGTGTCTGATGGCCGGTGCCACGGCACTTGCGCTGCCCGCAGCCAAAGCCCAGCCCCAGTCCTACCCGGATCGTCCGATCAAGCTGGTCGTGCCGTTTGCGCCGGGCGGCGCCACCGACATCCTGGGCCGGCTGCTGGCCACCTCGCTGGGTGAGAGGCTGGGCCAGCCCGTGGTCGTGGAAAACCGCCCCGGTGCAGGCACGGTGGTGGCGGGCGCGCTGGTGGCCAAGGCGCCGCCCGACGGCTACACGCTGCTGCTGGGCGCCAGCACCACGCTGACGCTCAACCCCGCCATCCGCAACCCGCTGCCCTATGACCCGCTGCGCAGCTTCACGCCGCTGGGGCTGGTGGCCGACATGGGCCTGGTGCTGGTGGCCCATAACGAAACGCCTGCACGCACGCTGCCCGAACTCGTGGCCCTGGCCAAGGCCGACCCCGACAAGCTGTCCTACGGCTCCTTCGGCACGGGATCCTCGGTGCACTTCGGCGGCGAAATGCTCAAGACCGCCACGGGCATGCGCATGGTGCATGTGCCCTTCAATGGCAGCTCGCCCAGCCTCACCGCGCTGATGGGCGGCCAGGTGCAGGTGGCCGTGGACACGGTGGTGGCCACCACGCCGCTGATCAAGGCCGGCAAGATCCGTCCCATCGCAGCCCTGGGCCCGCAGCGCCTGGCCCTGCTGCCCCAGGTGCCCACCGTGGCCGAAAGCGGCTACCCGGGCTTTGCCATGGACACCTGGTTTGCCTTCCTCGCCCCGGCCGGCCTGCCCGCACCCATCCAGAAGAAGCTGGAGAAGGCGCTGGCCGACGCCATGGCCGAGCCGGCCATGAAGAAAAAGCTGGTGGACATCGGCCTGTCGCCCGCATGGGGTCCGGCCAGCGCGCTGCAGGAACGCATAGAACGCGAACTGCCGCAAATGCGCGCAGTGGCCGCCAGAGCCGACATCAAGGTGGATTGAACGCAGCTGCCTTCCGGGAGAGAGGGGGAAGGCGCGAATCGACTCAGGGGGCTTCTAATCGTGCAGGAAAGCTGCGGCAGGATTGGCGACAATGCATGCTTCGCCTTTTCATTGCACCGACAAAGAGACTCCTGCCCATGCAATTCGCCGACCGTCTGAACAACGTAGAAACCTCCGCCATCCGCGAGCTGTTCAAGCTGCTGGGCAAGCCCGGCATCATCAGCTTTGCGGGTGGTTTCCCGGACAGCGCCATGTTCGACGTGGCCGGCATCAGCGCCGCCTCCCAGGCTGCGCTGCAGCAGGAGCCGGGCGCCGCGCTGCAGTACGGTGCGACCGAGGGCTACCAGCCGCTGCGCGAGCAGATCGCCGCCTTCATGGCCGGCAAGGGCGTGCGCGAGCTGGCCCCCGAGCAACTGGTGGTGACCACGGGCAGCCAGCAGGCGCTGGACCTGCTGGGCAAGACCATGATCAATCCCGGCGACAAGGTCATCGTCGAAGGCCCGACCTTCCTGGCCACCATCCAGTGCTTCCGCCTGTACGGCGCCGAAGTCATCAGCGCGCCCATCGACGCCGAAGGCGCCCAGGTCGATGCGCTGGAGCAACTCATTGCCGAGCACCGCCCCAAGCTGGTCTACCTGATCCCCACCTTCGGCAACCCCAGCGGCGCCATGCTGAGCCTGGAGCGCCGCAAGAAGGTGCTGGAGCTGGCCGTCAAGTACCAGACCCTGGTGGTGGAGGACGATCCCTACGGCGACCTGTATTTTGGCGAAGCGCCTCCGCCCAGCCTGCTGGCGCTGTCCAGCCAGGTGCCCGGCAGCCGCGACTGGCTGGCGCACTGCGGCTCGCTGAGCAAGGTGCTCAGCCCCGGCCTGCGCATTGGCTGGCTGGTGGCCCCGGCCGAGCTGCTGGGCCGCGCCGTGATGTGCAAGCAGTTCAGCGATGCCCACACCAGCACCTTTGCCCAGGCCACGGCCGCGCAGTACCTGAAGTCCGGCGCCATGCCCGCCACGCTGGCCCATGTGCGCGAGGTCTACGCGCGCCGCGCCAAGGCCATGGGCGATGCGCTGCGCGAGCACCTCGGCGATGCCGTGGAATTCCTGCAGCCCCAGGGCGGCCTGTTCCTGTGGGTGCGCCTGACCGGCAAGGGCGGCGCGCTGGCCGATGCCGGTGAGCTGGCCAAGCGGGCCATTGCCCAGGGCGTGGCCTTTGTGCCGGGTGCGCCGTTCTTTGCGCAAAACCCCGATGCCACCAGCTTCCGCCTCTCGTTCGCCACGGCTGACGAGGACAAGATCCGCGAAGGCATCGCCCGCCTGGCCCAGGCGCTCAAGGCATGAGCGTGGCTGACGACGCAGAACATGGCGGCGGGCACGCAGACGCCGATGCCCTGCAGGCGCGCGTGATGGAGCTGGAGATCAAGGCCAGCTACACCGATGACCTGCTGGAGCAGTTGAACGTGACCATCTACCGCCAGCAGCAGCAGATCGACCGGCTGCTTGACGAGCTGCGCGACCTGCGCCGCCGGGTGCCCGAAGGCGGACCCGCCGGCGGCGCGACCAATTTGCGCGACGAGCTGCCCCCGCACTATTGAGTGCGCAGGGCTGCTGCGTGCGAATGCCCAGGCCAGCCCCTGCCTGGGCATTTCTTCATTCAAGCGGCTTGTTGGCCACGTGCTTCATCTTGCCCAGGAACAGGCGCAGGAAAAAGCCCGCCATGATCAGCATGAAGACGATGGCGCCCAGGCTCATCAGGCCGTAGTCGGTGGAAAAAAGATCAATCATCAGCTTCACAAGTCCTCCTGTGGTTTGTTGGTATCGGTGGGGTCCCGATCCAACTATCGCCGTGGCCTGGCGCGGAGGGCTTGTGATGGGTCAACGCGGCGGCGGGGTGGGTTTGCGGCAGCGCAAAGGGGCAAGCCCCGGCAAGCCCGGGAACTGGGCATGGGGTACGAGTCCATCATCCAGGGCGGGCCAAGCCCATCACCCCCGCATGAACGGCAAGGGCACCTCCGCAGGAATCGGGCACGCATAGGGTCGGCCGCCGCGGCGCTCAAGCAGCTCTGCCTTGGCCTGGGCAATGCGTTCGGGCTGCTCCAGCAAGGCGATGGCCGTGGCCGCCAGCACCTGGGCGGCGCGCACCATGCCTGCGTGGGCCAGGCCGGACTGGCCTTGCGAGACCATCTGCCAGGAGTGCAGCGGCGTGCCGAAGGCGTAGCAGGCCACCCAGGCCTGGACGGTGGGCGTGATCCAGCTCACATCGGCCACGTCGGTGGAGCCGAACAGGGTGTCCTCCACGGCAGGATCGTAGGGCGCCAGGCCTTCGAACACGGCAGGCACCTTGCCGCGCAGCACGCTGGCCAACGGGCGGCTGACCTGGTCCACGTCGTTGCTGTCCAGCGTGGCCTGGAAGTCTCCGGCCAGGCGATGCAGGCCGGGGTCCACGTGCAGCGGGCCCAGGGCCTGCATCTGCGCATACATCACCTGGTTCAGCGTGCGGTTCTGCAGCAGGTTGGAGCAGGCCTTGTCAAAGACGATCTCCAGCCGGCAGTCCGTCATCAGCGCGGCGCCGCGCGCCACGTTCTGCACGCGCTCGTACAGCGCTGCTGCCTCGTGGTTGCGCGCGGCCCGCACCAGGTACAGCACCTCGGCACGCGCCTGCACCACGTTGGGCGACAGGCCGCCCGAGTCGGTGATGGCGTAGTGCACGCGCGCATCGGTGGGCATGTGCTCGCGCAGGTAGTTCACGCCCACGTTCATCAGCTCCACGGCGTCGAGCGCGCTGCGGCCCAGGTGCGGGGAATGCGCGGCATGCGCGGCCTTGCCGTGGAAGATGAATTTCGCCTGGATGTTGGCCAGCGTGCTCTGGCTGAACACGCCGGTGAAGCTGGCCGGGTGCCAGGTCAGCGCCGCGTCCACATCGTCGAAGACCCCGGCGCGCGCCATGAAGGTCTTGCCCGATCCACCCTCCTCGGCCGGGCAGCCGTAGTAGCGCACACGTGCCTTGGCGCCGCTGCGGCGCAGGTGCTCCTGCAGCGCAACGGCCGCGAAATGCGCCGAGGTGCCCAGCAGATGGTGGCCGCAGCCGTGGCCCGCCAGGCCCGGGCTGTCGGTGGAGGGCGTGCAGACCAGGGCGCCGCTTTGCTGGTTCAGGCCCGACAGCGCGTCGTACTCGCCCAGGAAGGCCAGCACCGGGCCCTCGTCGCCCCATTCGGCCAGGAAGGCCGTGGGAATGCCGGCCACGCCGCGCGTGATGCGAAACCCGGCCTGCTCCAGTGCATCGATGTGCAGCCGGGCAGAAGCGGTTTCTGCATAGCGCAGCTCGGCCAGGGACCAGATGCTGTCGGCCAGGGCCGCCATGCGCGGGGACTGCTGCTGGAAGAAGTCCTGGAGGTGCTCGACTGCGCTCATTCCGGCTTCACCCCTGCCTTGTCCAGCAGCGCCTTGTTGCGCTGCAGTTCGCTGGCGATCTGGGCCGGGAAGCGGGCCTGGTCCATCTCGGTGACCGAGGCGCCCAGCAGCTTCAGGTGCTTTTGCACCTCGGGCAGGCGCACGGCCTTCGTGGACGCTTCCTGCAACTGCCGGACGATGGCCGGTGGCGTGCCGGCCGGCACGACCAGCCCGAACCAGCTGATGCCCAGTTCGTTGAGCTGCGCGTAGCCCAACTCCTTGAAGGTGGGCACATCGGGCAGGTCGGGCGAGCGGCTGTCGCCCGACAGCGCCACGGGGATGAGCTTGCCGCCCTTGATCTGGGGCATGGCCGAAGGCAGCTGGTCGGTCATCACCTGCACCATGCCGGCCAGCGCATCGTTGAGCGCCGGCCCGTTGCCGCGGTAGGGCACGATCTGCACCTGGGTCTTCATGGTCTCGTTGAAGGACGCCACCATCAGATGGCCCAGCGTGCCCAGGCCCGGAACGCCCGCGCTGTAGGCGCCGGGCTGGGCGCGCAGCCTGGCCAGAAAGCCTGGGAAATCCTTGACGCCCATCTTGGGGTGGACCATGTAGACCGACGGCATGGTCACCAGATTGGCCACGGGCAAAAGCCTGCCTTCCAGCTTGGCGGCGCGCGTGTACAGCGAGGGATTGATGGTGGCCGTGCTCACCGTGGCCATGCCGATGGTGTAGCCGTCAGGCGCGGCCTGGGCAATGCTTTCGGTGCCGATCAGGCCGCCAGCGCCGGCCTTGTTGTCCACCACCACGGGCTGGCCCAGCGTGCTGCGCAGGCCCTCTGCGATCACGCGCGCAACGATGTCGGTGGAGCCGCCTGCCGCAAAGGGCACGATGAGCTTGACCGGCTTGTTCGGATAGGCATCGGCCGCATGGGCCGTGGAGGCCGTGTGGGCCAGGGTGAGGCCGCACAACACGGCGGCAAGGCCGGACGTGCCCAGCGAAAGCACGGTGCGCCGCGGCAGCTGAAAGAGGGGTTTGGCTTGCATGGCATGGGTTCCATCAACGGTGGAGGAGCCGCAGGCCTGGGCCGCGCCGGCTCCCGATGCAGGCGACTATAGAAATCCTGCCGCCCGCGTGGGCCACGGTATTTGTGCCAAGCTATAAGTCGTTCCGATAGCTTGCCCTGCGCCGCCTGTGGCGCGCCAGGGCCTGCCTGGGGAAAACACTGAGACTCCCATGAGCAATGACTTCGATGACCGCGACGGCCTGGACGATGCGGCCACGCCCCAGGGGCGGCTGCTGTATTCGCGCCTGACCAAGCATGTGCGCCTGCGCCAGCTGCAACTGCTGGTGGCGCTGCAGCAATGCGGCTCGGTGGTGCAGGCCGCCGCCACGCTGCACATGAGCCAGTCGGCCGCCACCCAGGCGCTGGCCGAGATGGAGCGCGTGCTCGACATCCGCCTGTTCGAGCGGCATGCGCGCGGCATACGCCCCACGCTGGCCGGCCAGACCCTGGTGGACACGGTGCGCGGCGTGCTGGCCGCGCTGGAGGAGGTGGCGGAATCGCTGGCCGCCATTCGCCGGGGCGCGGCGGCCGCGCTGCGCCTGGGCGCCATTCCGGCGGCAGCCCTGGCCATTCTTTCGCCCCTGCTGGCGCGGTTCTATGCCGAGCATCCCGAGGTGCATGTCGATGTGCACGAAGACGCCAGCACCCGGCTGCTGTCCCAGCTGCTGGGCGGCGGGCTGGACGCGGTGTTCTGCCGCGAGCCGGCGCTGCTGCCCGGCCCCTTCGTCTTCGAGCCGCTGCTGGCCGACACGGCCGTGGTGGTGGCCGCACGCTCGCATGCGCTGGCCGGGCGCCGTGACGTGCCGCTGCAGGCCTTGACCGGCGCGCGCTGGGTGCTGCCCACGGCCAACATCGCCGTGCGCGGGATTTTCGAGGCCGAGGTGCTCCAGGCGCTGCCCGATGCGCCCTGGTTTCCCGTCTCCACCGTTTCCCTGCCGATACTGGAGGGCCTGTTGAGCCAGCCAGGCGCCGTGGCCCTGGTGCCACTGAGCATTGCGCCGGGCCTGCAGACCCATGCGCGCGTGTGCCGGCTCGATGTGCGGCTGACGGGCAGGTTGGCGCCGCTGGGCGTGGTCTGCCGGCGTGACCAGGCGCCCGCCCTGCTGACCGAGATGCTGTCGCTGTGCCGGCAGATGCTGCCAGCGCCACCGGCCCGCTGAATGCCAAAAGCTGGCGACATGGCTTCTTGCGGCCCCCGCTTGCGGCCACAATACTGTCCGCGCGAAAACACGGCAGCATGGCCGCACCAGACAACAGAAAGCACGCAGAGGACCGCATGATCAATTGGTCGCTAGACGCCGATACCGTCACCCACAGCATCCAGCTGGCGCTGGCGCCGGTGTTCTTCCTGACGGCCGTGGCCGGCATGATCGGCGCCGTGGCCGGGCGGCTGGCCCGCATCATCGACCGCGCGCGCAAGCTGGAAGAACTGCTGCGCAACCCGCAGGAAGAGGACTTCATCGCGCGCAGCCTCACGGAACTGCACTTTCTGCGCAAGCGCGGCCGGCTGGCCAATGTCTGCATAGGGCTGCTGACCGTCTGCGGCTTTTGCATCGGCCTGACCATTGCCCTGCTGTTCCTGGGCGAGGCCTACGGCATCAACGGCCATGGCTATGCGGTGCTGGGCTTTCTGTTCGGCGTGCTGATGTTTCTCTCGGCCCTGGCCTGCTTTCTCTGGGAAACCATCATGGCCACCAGCCTGCTGGACTTCCACACCCTGACCCGCGTGCGCGCGGCCGTGCGCACCATACAGCGGCCCGAGCCTGCCGGGCCCGGGGCGCCGGCCCCGAGCCCTGGGCCGGGCAGCGAACCCTGAGCGCGGCTGCCTGGGTAAGCTGCTCAGCTGCTACCAGCAATCGCGTGCAGCCAGGGTGCCATTGCGGACCCCGCCCACGCCCAGGTGGTCGTAGGTGAAGGTATGGCATTTGTCGCTGAGCTGGCTTCGCAGCGGCGAGGCAATGAGGGTGTAGCTCGATGCGGTGGGGTCAGGGCTCAGCGACAGTTCGTAGAAACCGTCGGGAGATCGGCTGGCATAGACGCCGGTGCCTCCCAGCGTCGCACCCTCGTAGGTCAGGTTGGCGGAAAAGTACTTCTCCATGGCGCCTGCGGCCTCCAGCAAGGCGCGCCTGCCATCGGTGCGGCGGGACTTGCGCAGGTATTCGGCATAGCTGGGATAGGCGATGGCCGACAGGATGCCGATCACGGCCACCACCACCATCAGCTCGATCAGGGTGAAGCCGCCTGCCGTCCGGCGGCGGCCGGGCGTCGGCAACGGGTTGTTCTGCATGCCCATGGTCAGTCCAGGCCCAGCGGATGGATGTCGGCCGGGGTGTCCTCGCGCCAGGAAATGCGCCTGTTGCTCAGCGGCCCCTTGCTTTCGGCCAGCGACTGCAGGCCTGCGGTGCTGTTCATGACCTTGGTTTCCTGCTTGCCGTTGTTCAGGATGACGGGCTGCGAGCTGATGCCCTCCAGCCGCGCGCCCCCGGTGGCGCGGTCGTTGTCGCCGTAGCGGTCGCTGCCGTCCACCGTACCGTCGCCGTTGATGTCGAACAGGCCGTCGGCATACTTCTCCGCGCCCTGGCCGTCCAGGGAGAGTTCCATCAGCCAGCTATGGCCGCCTGCCGTACACATCTGCGTGCTGGGCACGGCCGTGGTGAAGATGATGCGGTCGCGGCGCAGCAAGGGATGGGTGATCAAGCGCTCGCCCGCGTCGGCCAGGGGCATGATCCAGTTCCTGTTGCCGGGGCGGCCGTCGGAGATCAGCCGCAGGGACATCTGCGTGGTGCGGCCATCGCCGTTGGCGGCGCCGGCGTCGACACTGGTGACCTTCAGCACGCTGTGGCTTGCGGAGGAGCCCCCGGTGCCTTCGTCCAGCAGGCTGAAGAAGTACTGGGATGCGGAGGCCGGGGCCGCAGCGTCATGGTCGCCGACCTCGAAGCTCTTGCCCGTGCCGTACAGCAGCTGCACGTGCGATTGCAGCGTGCCGTGGCTGATCTTGGCCTCGGGCCGCGTGGTGATGGGCTGCCCGTGGAAGCTGCCGCCCCAGGGGGTGGTCATCGGTGCAGGAGTGCCGTTGACCGACGGAACGATCCCGTCCCCGTCCCCGCTCGCGGCCATGAGGTCGAAGCGCCACATGTTGCCCTGCAGGTCTCCCGCATAGACGCGGTCCACCAGCCCGTCGTCATCCAGGTCCACGGCGGCCGGCGTGCTCAGGCCATTGGGCCACCTGCGAGTGCTGTCTTGCACGCCTCGGCGAGTGTCCCATTTCCTGTGCAGCGCGCCGGTCTCCAGGTTGATGGCGTACAGCACGGCATTGCCGCTGGTGCTGGCCGCGCCGTCCGCCTCCACATTGTTGTAGCCGTTGCCGAACAGGGCCATCCAGCCTGCCCGGGTCCTGGCGATGGAAGGCTGCGCGAAGCTGAAGCCCATGTCCATATCGAAACCGGCCGGTCGGTTGCTGCCCGGTGCGCGCCGGTCGCGGTCGCCGAACTCCCACAGCACGACGTCCTTGGCAGCGGCTTCGGTGATCGCATCGGGATCGGTGATGTCCAGCGCGTACACGCCCTGGCCCCCTGCGCCCAGACCCCCCACGAGGATGGTGCGCCACCGGCCGCCGATGAAGGCATCGGCCACCATGGGCGAGCCGTCCACGTAGAAGCGGTGGCGGTAGTTCGGATCGGACAGCTGGCGCAGGTGGGGGATCACGGTCGAGGGGACATAGGCAAAGAGCTCCTGCCCCGTGTCCGCGTCGAAAGCATGCAGCATGCCGTCGTTGGCTCCCACGTAGACCATCTTGCGGCGATCGGCCCGTGCCTTGCGGAATTCGCGGTAGGAGGCCTCGGTGTAGGGCATCTCGGGCGCGCCCACATACACCGGGGCCGAGTTCACGATGTCGCCCAGCAGGCTGGTGCGCCTGCGCAGGGGTCCACGGGGCGCTTCCTGCGCCTGGCTGCCCCGCAGGTAGGCCAGCACGTCGGGCGCTCCGATCTGCCTTTGCTGCTCGGGGTTCAATTCAGCCCAGGCAAAGGCCACGCCTTGGCGCGTGTCGGGCCGGTAGCTGAGGATGCGGCGTGTCGCAGGAATGCGTGCCTCCCACTGCGCCTGTTCGGCCACCGCAGTGCCTGTGATGCTGTGCGCTGACAGCGTGCCGCTCCAGTCGCGGGGATCGAAGCGTGCCTGGTAGATCCTGGTGCTGCTGGACACGTTGGTGGAGTTGGCCGCCACGGCGGCCACGCTGGAGGAGCGGGCGGCGATGTCGGCGAAGATCGCCTGCAGGGCGGTATCGAGGGTGGCGGGGTCGTTGGCCGCGAAGGCGCGCTCCGTGCCCCCGGCGGCGGCCACCTCGTTCAATTGCTCGGGATTGGTGCCGAAGGGCAGGGCGAATCCGATGACGAAGGTCTCCACGTTGGCCTCTTGCCTGAGGCGCCGCGCGGCCTCTGCCGTCTGGCGCAGGCCGGCCGCCATGTCCTGGATGATGGTGCCGTCGGGCCGGGTCGAGGGCAGGCCGTCGGTGAGCAGCACCAAAAAGTTGCGGCCGCAGGACTGGGGCAGCGGATAGCAGGCGGGCACATAGCCCTCTGCCGCATCGCGCCAACTGCCCCCTCCGCCCTGGAAGTAGTCGAGCGCCGTCAGCAGCGTGCCCTCCAGCGGCGTACTGCCCGCGTTCTGCAGGGGCAGGGCGGGATTGGTCGGCCCGTTGACCTCAAACTGCGAGGTGGCCAGCTTGCGATCCAGCGCGGCCCTGTGGGCGCCGTCCAGCGGCCGGATGGGCTGGTGCAGGAAGCCGCGGCCTGGAAAGCGGCGGGAACCGTCATTGTTGCGCCACCCGTTGCTGAACCAGGCCAAGCCTATGGGCGTGAGGAATATCTGCCTGCCGAAGTCGAAGATGCCCTGGGCGAAGTCGGAGTCGGTGGCCTCGAAAGGTCCCCTGAACCAGATATCGCGATAGCCCGCAATGGCGGTGTCGTTGGCACCGGCGACATTGTCGGTACCTATCTTGCTGCGGAAGCAGGCATAGCTGTCCCAGGGGCCACGGGGTGTCTCGGTTGTGCGGAAGCCGTCGGGATTGGCGGGCGTGGCCGCGGCGTTGGCCGTGGCGGAAAAGCAGTGGGCGGCCGTGTTGCCGAGGCCGTACATCGGCAAGGCCACGTTGAAGTGGATGAAGCGCCCAGGGTCGTTGGGGTTGGGGAGGCGGAAGCGCTTGTTGTCGGGGCTGGCGCGCGGGCCTTCCCAGTCCCGGTTCCAGTGCCTGGGGTTGTAGCTGACGTCGTACAGCGAGTTGCCCAGGCTGGTGATGTCAACGTGGTCGTTCTGCTGGTAGGCCATCAGGCCCAAGTTCATGCGCCCCTGGTGGCGTTCAATGATGGTGCGGGCCGCGGTGCGGGCGATTTCGGACTTGCTGTTCGCACTGGCGCTGCCCACGGCCCAGCCGTTGGGTGCCTCGTCCATGCTGTTGGAGTTGTCCATGATGAGCAGCACGTTGGGCGTGGCGTTCTGCGTGGCCATCAGGGGCACCTGCGAGATGTTCAGGGGCACGGGGCGCGCCGGCTGCTGCGCGCGGGGGCCGGCCATGCAGGCGAGCAGCAGCATCGCCACTGCCGCCGGCAAGAGGGGGTGCTGGGCTGGCTTTTGCAGAGGGAGTTTGCGCATGGTCTTTCCTTCAATTGATGTACATGCTTTGCAGCACCACTCGCGAGGCCGGACTGCCATCGGCGCGCCGGGCCGCTCCCATGCCGATGGCCGTCACGCGAAAGACGGGAGGGCGGCCCTGGTCGGCGCCATAGCCCTGCACCACCACGCTTTGCGCAGGGGTCTCCAGCCGCTCGATGAGGTAGCGCGGTGCCGGTGCTCCCTGGGGGCCGGGGGCGGTCTGCCCGGTGTGCGTGCCCAGCGCCACGCCCAGCGTGTCCTGGGCAATGAGCGCCTCGGACCACGAGCTGCCGTCTTCCCTGGGCAGGCACAGGCCCGCTGTGCAGGCATCGTCAAAGGCCTCCAGGGCCGGGTTGCGGGTGGTGATGTCCTGCTCCCCGTCGCGCAGCGCGGCCTCGGCGGCCTGGAAGGCGATGTGCCAGTCGTTGCGGTTGCCCGTGGACCGGCCCTGCAGCAGGCCCATGTTCATGGCGGCCAGCGACAGCATCACCAGGGCCATCATGATGATCATGGTGGTGATGAGCGCCAGGCCGCCCTGTGTCCGTGTTTGTGTCCGTGTCCTTGCCATGCTCATTCCACCCGGTTTCGCAGCGTGAAGACCGCGCTGAATTCACGGTACAGCCGCCGATCGGCTGCGGTGGTGCGCCGGGGGGCGCCGTTGCCGTCGCGATAGAAGGTGTAGCTCTGGGGTGCGTGCAGCAGCGCACCCATGCCAGGCGCGGAGGCCATGAGAAGGCGCACTTCCACGGCGCGCACGGCAGGAGGCGGTGGCGGCGGAGTCGGGCCCGGCGTCGTCGCTCTGCCGGCCAGGCCGGAGCCGGTGTTGTTCCATACGCTGTTGCCGGGAGCCTTTTGCTGAACGGCGGCCGAGGGCTGGCCGTGTATGGCCTCGATCTTGAGATCCACGGCCCCTTCGGCCAGCATGCGGCAGCTCAGGTTATTGGCTTTGCCTTGCTCGGGCTTGGGATCGATCAGGCTGCTGGAGCAGTGGATGAGGCCGGTGGCGCCCTGCTGCCCGGTGCCCTCGCTGAGCCGCCCGATGAAGAACAGGTCATTGACTGCGGGCAGCACGCGTGCATCGCGCTTGAGGGGCGTCAGGCCGCAGGCGCCACGGTCCGCAGAGAAGCCGGAAATTCCCGATCCGGGCGGGGGCTGGATGCAGGTATCCAGGAGCACCCGGCGGGAAATGTAGGTCTGCGAGCAATCGGTCGCGACGACCACATCGTTGTCGCTCAGTTGCTGGCTGCTCTTGTGCGTGCCCGTGCCCGCGGTCCTGAGCACGTCCGACCGGGCGCTGGCCTGGGCAGGGACATCTTCCGCGAAACTGGTCCAGGCATCCTGTGCCTGTCCGCGCCGGATGCCTATGGGGTCCAGCAGGTTCCAGTGGGGCCCGAGCCTTTCGGGCTCGGCGATGAAGGGGGGAACCTTGGTCAGGGCCGTGCTGCAGCCCGTGAAGCCCGCATTGCGCACCGCCTGGCCCATCACGCCAAAGCTCAGGCGTGCATCGCTTTGCATGCGCGCCAGTGCATTTTCATGGCGCAGCAGGCCTCTTGCGTTCACATACAGTCCCGCCAAGGCGGCCAGGAGAAACAGGGCGATGACCACCGCCACCATGAGTTCCACCAGGGTCAGGCCCTGTTGCGGGCCTTGCTGCGGGCCACGGGATGCCAGCCGATCTCTCATGGGATGACCTCGATGCTGTGTTCTTCGGGGTTTCCATCCCCGCTGCGGGGATGGCTCCAGGTCACGGTGATGAGGGTCTTGCCTTCGGCAGTCTTGACGCTGCCCTGGCCCTGGGCCAGGGCGTTGCCCAGGTCCCTTTGCCACAGGCACAGCCGGTACTGGGCATGGGCCTTGTCGTCGCCGCCTTCGCCAGGGTCGCTGCAGGATCTGGGCGCGGTGCCGCCACCGCCGTCGAAGTCGCCTGCCAGTGCGCCCCGGCGGTTGGCGCGCAGGCGTTCCACCATCTCGGCGGCCTTTTGCACGGCCGCCGTGCGCTGGTAGGAGGCATTGAGGTCGCCCAGGTTCTGATAGAGCCCCTTGAGGGTGCCCAGCAGGCCGGCGGAAATGACCACCAGGGTGACCATGACCTCCACCAGCGTGAAGCCTGCCTGCGATGCCGCAGCTGCGGCGGGGGTGGGAGCGGGGTGTGGATCCTTCCTGTCCATGCGAAGTCCTCGCTTGTGTTCAGAGGCTGGCGGCGCAGCCTATGGCTGGCGGCTTGCTGCTGCCAGAGGCGCGGGGCAGCGGGTCGCGCGGTGCCAGGTCCTGCAGGCCACCGGCATACATGGCGATATGGCGGGCGGGCAGGTGCCGGGCGCGACTCGGGCAGGCCGTGAAGGTCACGTCGGGGTTGCAGGGGTAGGCCACGCGGTGGACCTGCTCGGCGCCCGGTGCGCCCTGGCGGGCCGTGGGCCAGCAGATCTGCCCGTCCGGAAGCGCGTGTACGGCGTGGCCCGCCGATTTCATGCCCTGGCCGCCCGTCGGATACCAGGCGAAGAGATCCACGCTGCGCACGCTGGGAAACACCCTGAGGACCTGGTCGTCCTCGTCGATCACGCGGGGGGTGCTGCCGTCGCTGAAGGCGATCAGCTCGCCGGACCAATCCTGGAGCCCCTGATAGGGACCACTGCCGATGGCGGTGTCGCTGCAGGCCTTGCGGCCCGCGCTGGCAGGGCAGATGGTGATGCGCTGGTTGCGTAGTCCCGCCTCGTGCTGGGCCATGCGCAGGGCCGCGGACAGGCGCATCAGTGCGGACTCCTGCTGGCTGGCCTGCACCATGTCGTTCATGTTGGGGGCGGCAATGGCCAGCAGGATGACCATCACGGCCAGGGTCACCATGATCTCCACCAGGGTGAAGCCCTGGTGGCGCCCTGCGGGCGGCGCAGGCATGCCGCCGGCTTCGCGGCGCCGCTGGCATGCCGCATGCGCAATGAATGGAATGCGCAAATGAAAAGCGAAGGAGTACTCCTGCATTGCCTGTCCCGTGTATTCGTCCCTGTGTATTCCTGTGGTGTTCATAGGCGAATCCTGAATATCCGGCAATGGCGGCATTGCCGGAGATGCCGATTTTCTGGATATGGCAAGTATTTCGAGGCACGTCTATTGCCTGCGTGATTTTCAAAAAAGAGTGGCAGATTTATGAAATTGCCTTGAGGCCCGCGAATTCTCTAGGCTCCCGGCAAATGGTGTCAAGGCTTTTCAGAAAATCTGAGTCCTTCTTTTTGCCCCCGGGACGCTTGTACCCGCCTTATGGGAATGCTCCTATTTTATTTCTAGGACTGTTCCTGTTTGCATTTTCCGGGCGTGCGCGGGATTATCTGCTGACGACGGTATTTCAGCGGATTCAATGAATGGAAGACCTGTTTGTTTCCGGTGTTGCGATGATCCCGGGCCGGCAAAAACGCATTGGCCGGGGATGTGGATTCGACGGAGTGGGCGAGGGGGAAAAAGGGGGGCGTCGATGCCCCCTCACTCCATCGGGTCCAGGCAGGCGGCTGCCGCCTGGATCACGCAGTCGGTCAGCCGCTGCAGGCTGGCCTGCGCATTGCGCGCATGGGCCCAGTACATGGGAATGTCCAGATCGTTGCCGGGCAGCAGCTCCACCAGGCTGCCTTCGGCCAGTTGCGCGCCGATCATCAGCGGCGGGTGCATGCCCCAGCCCATCCCCAGCTCGCAGGCCCGCGTATAGCCCTGGTTGGAGGGAAGAAAGTGGCGCGGGGTGTTGCGCCGCCCCTCCGCGCCCAGGCGCTGCAGCCACTGGTCCTGCAGGCTGTCCTTGCGGCCGTAGCTCATCATGGGAGTGCGCGCCATGGCCTCGGGCGTGATGCCGTCCTTCAGGTAGCGGCGGATGAAGTCGGGGCTGGCGGCCGCCACGTAGCGCATGCGGCCCAGCGGCCAGGTATTGCAGCCGGGAATGGCCGAGGAAGTGGCCGTGACGGCGGCCAGCACCTCGCCCTCGCGGATGCGCTTGGCCGTGTGGTCCTGGTCGTCGATGCTGATGTCCAGCAGCTCGTTGCCGTCGCGCGTGAAGGCGGACATGGCATCCATGAACCAGGTGGACAGCGAGTCGGCATTGACGGCCAGCTTGAGCGTGGGCAGGGCGGTCTGCCCCTCGGGGACCAGCTCCGGGTTCTTGCGGCGCAGATCGTTTTCGAGCAGGGCCACCTGCTCCAGGTGCAGGCACAGCCTGCGGCCCGCATCGGTGCCCGAGCAGGGCTGGCCGCGCAGTACCAGCACCTGGCCCACACGCTCCTCCAGCAGCTTGATGCGCTGGGAAACGGCCGAGGGCGTGACATGCAGCTTGCGCGCCGCGCGCTCGAAGCTGCCTTCGCGCACCACGGCCGCCAGGGCTTCGAGTCCGGCGTAGTCGAGCATTTAGATATTCTTCATTTGGTTGAGTAAATGTAATTTTACTTAACCATTTGCCAGCCAGACAATCCCGGCCATGTGGACTGCAAATGTTTCTTCTTCCTGGCTGGCGGGCTTCACGGTCTGCCTGTCTCTCATCGTCTCCATCGGCGCCCAGAACCTCTATGTGCTGCGCCAGGCCGTGCAAGGCCAGCATGTGCGCGCCTGCGTGGCCTGGTGCGTGGTGAGCGACGTGGTGCTCATCGGCCTGGGCGTGGCGGGCATGGCCCGGCTGCTGGGCGACAACCCCGACCTGGCCCGCTACCTGACGCTGGGCGGCGCCCTGTTCCTGCTGGCCTATGGGCTGATCGCGCTGTGGCGCATGGCCATGGCGCCCGATGCGCAACTGGCGGCATCGGGCGGGCAACTGGCCCCGCGTGGCCTGCTGGGCGTGGTCTCCACGCTGGCCGTGATCACCCTGTTCAACCCCCATGTCTATCTGGACACGGTGCTGCTCATGGGCTCCATCGGCGCGCGCCAGGAAGGTGTGCTCAAGTGGGTCTATGTGGTGGGCGCCGCATCGGCCAGCCTGTCGTGGTTCGTGGCGCTGGCCTTTGCGGGCCGCCGCATGAAGCGCCTGTTCGAGAAGCCGCAGGCCTGGCGCGTTCTCGATGGCCTCACGGGCGTGATGATGCTGGCGCTGGCCTGGTGGGTGGCTGGCAGCGCGTTGGCACCGGCAGTTGGCTGACCGCGCAGATCAGTCTGCGACCGGGGCTTCCTCGCCGGGCGCCCAGGTGCCCACGGCCTCGATGAGGTTCCAGCTGTTGCATTCGATGCAGTAGTGGCCCGTGGCGCCGGTCTTCTGGCTGGTCGCCTCGATGACGACCTTGTGGCCATGGCGCTGGGCCTCGGACAAGGGCTGGATCTTGTCGTAGTTGTATTGCTCGGCCAGGTCGCCCCGGAAGGAAATGGTGATGCGGTCGCGCTTGGGATAGTAGTCACGCTCGTACTTGTCGAGGGTGCGTGTGGCGACGAGGCGGGCCATGCTGTCCGGTGAAGGTGCGCTCAAAGCAGTCTCCTGGTGTATGTCTAGGTTGTGTCAACTTGTTTCATTGTCGGGCTTGTGTTCTGCCATCGGCAACTGCAGCCCGGTCTTGATGCGTTCCAGAGCGATCGAGGTGGTGTAGCGCCGGATGTTGTCGTCTCCGGAGAACAGCCGCGCCGCCAGCGCCTGGTACTCCTGCATATCGGCAGCCGTGACGATCAATGAATAGTCGGCTTCCCCGGTCACGTAGTAGCACTGCTGCACAGCGGGCTCTCGCGCCACGCGCGCGCGAAAGGCCAGGGACAGGTCCGGGCGCTCGTTGGCCAGCTGCACGTTGATGAGCACGGTGAGCGGGCGCCCCGTGCGCACGGGATCGACCACAGCCACGTTGGCCGTGATCACGCCCAGCTCCTGCAGGCGCCGTATGCGCCGCTGCACGGCCGGTGCCGAAAGGTGGACCTGCTCGGCAATGAGGCGCTGCGGCGTGAGGTTGTCGCGCTGGAGCACGTCGAGGATGGCGCGGTCAAAAGTATCGAGTGCGATGGCGGGCATGGGGGAGGGGCGGAAAACGGATGCGGAGCGGTCGGAAAGAGCGAATATTGCGCGAAGAGGCCCCAAAACGAGCCTTTTGCATCGCTGGCCTGCAATATCGTACGTGCCATGACAACAAACACCACATGGAACCGCGCCTGGCCCCTGCTGGCCGTGCTGGGCTCGGTCACGGCATTGGGCGTGGGCACTTCACTGGCCAAGCAGCTTTTTCCGGTGCTGGGCGCCCAGGGCACTTCGGCATTGCGCGTGGGCTTTGCCGCGCTGATCCTGGTGGCCATCTGGCGGCCCTGGCGCTGGACGCTGGCCCGCCCCCAGGCGTGGGCGCTGCTGCGTTTCGGCGTGGCGCTGGGCGCCATGAACCTGCTGTTCTACATGGCGCTGCGCACCATTCCCTTTGGCCTGGCCGTGGCCATCGAATTCTCCGGTCCGCTGGCCGTGGCCATCTACCACTCGCGCCGGCCGGTGGACTTTGTCTGGCTGGCGCTGGCCGTGGCGGGGCTGGCCCTGATTTTGCCGATAGGGGGCGCCGGCGCGGGCGGATTGGTGCTGGAGCCCGTGGGCATTGCCTGCGCCGTGGGCGCTGCCATCTGCTGGGCGCTGTACATCCTGCTGGGGCAGCGCCTGGGCAGCATTCCCAGCGGCCAGGCCGTGTCGCTGGGCCTGGTGTTCGCCGCCATGGTGGTGGTGCCTTTCGGCGTGGCCGAAGCGGGGGCCAAGCTGCTGCAGCCGTCCATCCTGGCCTTCGGCCTGGTGGTGGCGGCCATCTCCAGCGCCTTGCCCTATACGCTGGAGATGATGGCCCTGCGCCGCCTGCCACCGGCCACCTTCGGCATCGCCCTGGCCACGGAGCCTGCGATTGCCGCCCTCATGGGCATGCTGCTGCTGCATGAGCACCTGGTGGGGACCCAGTGGCTGGCCATCGCCTGCATCATGGGCGCGGCCATGGGCAGCGCCATCACGCGGCCCGCTGCGGCGGCCAAGGCGCCGGCCGAGGTGACGCCTGCGGGTTGAGTGGCGATACCAGGGAAGGGGAATGAAAAAAGCGCTGCCGAGGCAGCGCTTTTTTTGCGGGGACATGATGCAGCCGACCGGCTGCACTCCTTGTGCCTCAGAACGCAGGAACGACAGCGCCCTTGTACTTCTCGAGGATGAACTTCTTCACGTCGGGCGTGTGCAGCGCATTCATCAGCTTGGCGATGTTGGGATCGTTGGCACGGTCCTGGCGCGAGACCACGATGTTGGTGTAGGGCGAATCGGCGCCTTCGATGAACAGCGCATCCTTGGTGGGATTGAGCTTGGCCTCGATGGCGTAGTTGGTGTTGATCAAGGCCAGGTCCACGTCAGCCAGCGCGCGTGGCAGCAGCGGGGCTTCGAGTTCCTTGAACTTGAGCTTCTTGGGGTTCTTGGCCACGTCCAGCGGTGTGGGCGTCAGGCTCTTGGGGTCCTTGAGCTCGATCAGGCCCTGCTTGGCCAGCAGGATCAGGGCGCGGCCGCCGTTGGAGGGGTCGTTGGGGATGGCGATGGTGGCGCCGTCCTTCAGATCCTTCACGTTCTTGATCTTCTGCGAGTAACCGCCGAAGGGCTCCACGTGGACCTTGCCATTGGGCACGGCCACCAGCGAGGTCTTGCGGTCCTTGTTGTAGCTGTCCAGGTAGGGCTGGTGCTGGAAGAAGTTCACGTCCAGCTGCTTGTCCTCGACGGCCGCATTGGGCTGCACGTAGTCGCTGAATTCCTTGATCTGCAGGTCGATGCCTTGGGCCTTCAGGGCCGGCTTCACATGGTTGAGGATTTCTGCATGGGGCACAGCGGTGGCGCCGACCTTGAGCACGTCGGCGGCCTGGGCCGTCAGGGCCAGCGTGGCAATCGCGATTGCGGAGAGGGCTTTCTTCAACATGACCGGAGGACTTTCTTCAACGGGTTGCAAAAACGCCGCAGGCCCGGTGGAGTGGTTCTGTATCGGGCGGTACGGCAGGCAGGCGCATAGTCTAGTGCGGCGCCAGCGGCCGCAATGAACAATTTTGCTATTTGGTTATAAGGCTGTGGCTTTTTATGCAGATTCTTGCGATGCCGCAGCGCGTACCATCGCCGCCATGGACTCCGAAATGCTGCAAAAGCTGGTGCAGGTGCACATGCCCTATGGCAAGTACAAGGGCCGGCTGATCGCCGACCTGCCCGGCAACTATCTGAACTGGTTCGCACGCGAAGGCTTCCCCAAGGGAGAGCTGGGCCAGTTGTTGGCGCTGATGCAGGAGCTGGACCACAACGGCCTGTCGCACCTGCTGCAGCCGCTGCGCGCCGGGCCGCGCTGAAGCGCAAGGCCGCTGAACCGGGCCCTGGCCCGGCAGGCTCAGGGGGGAAAGCCTTCCACGGTATCCCGCAACTGAACGAGTACGGCCTCCAGTTGCGGCAGAGGCACCGAACCCAGTCCCAGGCGCAGCGCATGCGGGGCATGGGGTGTCGTTGCGTAGGCGTGGGCCTGCGATACGGCGATGCCGCACTGGGCCAGCGCCGTGGCCACCCGGTCCATTCGCAGCTCCCCGGGCAGGCGCAGCCAGAGGAAGAGCGAGCAGGGGTGGGCCAGCATCTGCATTCCTGCCAGCGCCTTGCGCGCAATCGCCTGCCGGCGCCGTGCCTCCTGCCGCATGCGTTGTTCCTGCTGCCGCACGGAGCCGCTGGCCATCCAGCGCGTGGCCATGGCCGTGATCAGGCCCGGCATGCTCCAGTGGCTGGCGCGCACCACGGCCTTGACGCGGCCGGCCCATGCCTGGGGCACCACCATGAAGCCGAAGCGCAACCCGCTGGCCACGCTTTTCGAGAGGCTGGAGACGTGAATGCAGCGCTCTGGCGCCAGCGTTGCGAGGGTTGCGGGCGCCTTGCCTGCAAGAAAGGCATAGGCAGCATCCTCGATCAGCAGGCAATCGTGGCGCCTTGCGATCTCCACCAGGCGCTGGCGCTGCGCCAGCGGCATCACCCATCCCAGGGGGTTGTGCAGCGTGGGCATGGATGGCGCGTATGCGCCGGCGTGCGCACAGCCGCTCCAATGCATCGAGGTCGGGACCCTCGTCAAGGGCAGGGACCGGCTGGAGGTCCAGGTCCTGGAGCTCGGCCAGCATCCTGAAGCCCGGGTAGGTCAGCGCATCCACGGCCACCGCATCGCCGGGCCGCAGCAGCGCACGCACGGCAATGTCCAGTCCTTGCTGCGCGCCATTGACCAGGAAGATGCGTTCCGGCTCGGCAGCCAGGCCGCGTTCGCGGGCAAGGAAGTCGGCCACGATGCGCCGCTCGTGCAGCCGGCCGCCGGGCGGCTGCTGGTGCATGAGCGCAGCCAGGTCGCCCGAAGCAGCCAGTTCGCGCAGCATGGAGCGCAACAGCCCGGCCTGCCCGGGCCAGGTGGGATGGTTGAAGGACAGGTCGGCCGTGTCCGAACTCAGGCGGGATTCGTCGCCGCCATCCCATTCGCGCTGCTGCGGCCGATCCCGCACAAAGGTGCCGCGCCCGGTTTCACCGATGACCAGGCCGAGGGAGGCCAGCCGCGCATACACCTTGCTGGCGGACGCCACGGCCATGCCATGGCGGGCCGCGAGGTCGCGGTGCGTGGGCATCAGCGTGCCGGGCGCGAGCCGGCCGGCGCGGATGTCTTCGGCCAGCCGTTCAGTCAGCAGAGCAACGCGAGAGGCAGCCATGGAGTGTAGCTAGGACAATTTTTTGATTGTTCCAGTCTAGGTCATCACACTGGCGAGACGGGCATTCCCTTGCCCTCCCTCTCCAGACAGGAAATCCATGCATCTTCCCAGCACTTATCTCCCCGTGCTCGACTATCTGCAGCGGCAGATCGAAGGGCGGCTTGCCGCAGACGAGGCCACGCACATGCGCTATCCCACCGCGATCTCGCAGATGCTGGGGTTTCGCATAGTGGCCGTCGGCGAAGCCATGGCCGTCGTGGAGTTCGACGCCGATGCGCAGCGCCATGGCAACCAGCAGGGCACGGTCCATGGCGGAATGCTGTGCGAACTGGCCGATGCTGCCATAGGCACGGCGCATTCCACTTTGATGGAGCCAGGCCAGAGTTTCACCAGCATCGACCTGAAGGCGGCCTTCCTGCGCCCGGTCTGGCGCTCCAGGCTGTGCGCGCGGGCGTGGGCCGAGCACCGTGGACGCACGATCAGCCACTACCGCTGTGAAATCGAGCGTGATGATGGCAAGACCGTTGCGAGCATTGCCAGCGCCGTGATGACGCTGCGTGGAGAGCATGCGCAAGGCCGTTGAAGCAGCCGCTGGACAAAACAGAAAGGCCGCGACAGGCGCGGCCTTTTGCAAGGAGCAGGCGGTTTACTTGGCGGCAGCGCGGGCGGCTTCTGCCTTGGCCTTGGCTTCGTCGGCCTTGCGCTGCAGCTCGGCTGCCTCGGTTTCAGCGGCCTTGGCCTTGGCTTCGGCTTCCTTGGCGGCTGCATCCTTTTCAGGAGTCATGGCGCCAGCCAGCGCATTGCCGGCCATGGAGCCGGCCACGGCGCCCACGGCAGCGGCGCCCAGCGTGCCCATCATGCCGGAGCCGCGTGCTGCGGGAGCGGCAGCCGCGCCAGGTGCAGCAGCAGCGGGGGCGGCCCCAGCCGCAGGTGCCGCAGCGGGGGCTGCCCCAGCGGTCGGGGCTGCAGGCGCGGCCGGTGCGGCGGGGGTGGACGGAGTCGCCGCCTTGCTGGCGGTGGGCGCCGCAGGCGCTGCGGGCTGAGCGGGGGCCTTGCCGATCGACGCCGGGCGCACGGACTTGCCGCCGCTGCCCATGCGCTTGGCCTGGGCCAGCGTGGGCACGGTCAGCGATGCAATGGCCAGGGCGATCACGGAGGCAGTGGCGCGGAACGAAGTCTTCACGGAGTTTTTTCCAATCATGGTGGTCATGTACACGGTCGGCGCAGGCGGGCCCGCGCCGGTCGGCGCGCCACAGGCTGCCCGTATGCGGGCAGCCTGTGGCCTTGTGTGTCACATGGGGATGGGGAAGGAGATTCCAAGCACCGGCGCGCGGATGCGCCGGCGTGCAGCCTGCTGTTGTAGGTGGGCCACCCGGCGCTGGGGCGGTGGCCTATGGGGCTGCGTGAAGCATTGTAGAAAAGACTGGGGCTTGCCGGAAAAGCAAGCCCACAGAACATTCTCAGCTATTGATTGCGGAGCAGGAGAGTGTCTCTCAGTCTGTCTCGTAGCGGGCTGTCTCTCTCTGCTTCCAACGCCGCAACCGCCATCCACCTGTTGGCATCTTCTCCTAAATCCATAGCAATGTTTCCAGCAAGCATGGGGCTTAGGCGACCTGCCTTCTTAGCGTTCGTGAAGGTGCCAGGTGTGATGTTGTAGTCCCTGCTCCACGCAGATGCGCTCTTCTTTTCGAGCGCTTTCGTCAGTAGTTCCAGAGTGCTAGTCATCTAAAGGCTCCTGTCTGTCAAGCACTTTCCGATTTTGCACGAGTCGTGTAACCGTTGTTATACGAGTCGTGAAAACTGGTAACTTCACGACTCGTCGAATTTCACGATTCGTCGAAGGGGCCAGCAAGCTCGGTCGCAGGCAGTGAACAACAGCCGGGCCTACCGCCAGAAGCAGAGCAGGCGGCTCCTCATCACAACCCAGGAGCCGCCAGCATGCCTACACCTCGAACCCCGTTACGTCCTCCACCTGGTCAAACAAGTCTGGCCGCGCGCCTGGCGGCTCCCGACCAGGCCGACCAGGTGGGGGGCACCCTCACGATTGATCAGTTTGACGCTTGGCTGCATCAAGAGATTGAGGCAGCTAGGGCGAATATGTGGCACAGCCCTCCCGACGAGAGCTTGGCGGATGAGGTTATTCGTTGCGCTTCAGATGTGCGCCACATGGCGCAGTGCCGAGCAGCCTTAGAACTGTTGCGTCGTTTCGGGGAGGGCAAATGACTAGCCGTCTCTACCCACGCCGTTCCGACCAGGTGGGGGACACCCAGCGTGGGCGCGTCTCGGTGTCGGCGCTCTTCTTCCTCGTCTGCGGACTGTTAGCAATCGCGCTACAGGCCTGTTTGCTCGCTGATGCGGTCCAGCGCTTTCTCGGATGGTTCGCATGACCGGCCGCCCCTACACCCACGCGGAGCATGCCGCGCGCTGCCGTGCTGCAGCCCAGGCCGGTCACACCCTCCAGTCACAGCATGTCCAGATCATGCGGCGCGGCGTTCTGTACTGCGCGCAGATCTGCAACGCATGGACCACCCCTGACGGCCAGGACCTCTGGACCGTCGAAACCTCGTTCCCGGAAGCCGCGCGCTTCACGGTGCCTTGCCGTCAGGTGCGCCTGTGCGAACGCTGCTCGTGCGCTGCGGAGGGCACCGGGGCGGAGGGGGCCCCGCTTGCGGGGGAGGGTCCGCGCCGGGGCCCGGAGGGCGTGACGTGCTTGTAACACGTCACTTTAGTCTCACCGATGAGACTTTTCCTGTTCTGGACGCTGCCGTTCCGGGCAACGTTGTCGACCTGGCAGAGCGCCGGGCCGGTCGCGCGGAGTGGTACCCCGCACCCATCACAAAAGCCCAGCTCGTCGGCTTCTGCGACTGGCTTTCGATCTACCAGCGGCACGCATGCGGTGGCCTGCCGCAGATATCGGACGGTGCGTTCATGCGCATCGACAGCGACGGCCAGGTCGAATCGATCACGCTCAAGAAATCGCGTATCGAAGGCTCATTCGAAACTGCTGTGTTTGTGCGCTGCGACGGCGAAACCGTCTGGTTTGAGGGCAACGTTTCGAAGTGGGGCAGGACCGACAACGTGTTCGGTTACTCGTTCATGCAGTGCCTGCAGATCATCAACCGCTTGTTGCTCTCGCTGGGCCTGCCTCCGTTCACCGAAGGTGAAAAGTTCATCACGAACTTCAAGGGCGAGCCTCGCACATGCTGGACCGGCGCCGTCGTCACCCGCGTCGATGTGACCCAGAACTGGAGCGTGGGCGGCAAGGAAAACGCCTACCACTTCATGCGCTACCTGCAGAGCCAGCAGGCGAGCCGTTTGAAGACCGGCACCTACGGCGACGGCGAGACCGTTGACTTCGGCCGCGGCTCCCGCCGTGTCTATTTCAAGGCCTATCTCAAGGGGCCGGAACTGCGCCGCCATGCGGGCCGCGTCGCTGATTCCTCCACGTTCGAAAAGGCCCCCGTCGATCCATATGTCCTGCAGCTTGCCGACTGGTGCGATGCCGTTGGCCTGGTGCGTGTGGAGATGACTTTCAAGGCAACCAAGCTGCACGACATGGGCTGCCACTTCCTCGGGGGATTCGACATGAAGCAAATCGAGATGGAGTTTGAGCAGCGCTGCGAAGTGCTCACGCGCGCCTGCGCTGACGTGGACGAGTTGTCCGAGCTGCCCAAGGCTCTGTTGTCCACCTATCGCATGTGGCAGGCCGGTGACGACCTGACCACCAAGCTGAGCCGCGCCACCTTCTACAGGCATCGGCGCGAGCTCCTTCCGTACGGGGTCGATATCGCCATCAAAAGCAACGTCGTCCCTTTGAAAACGAGGACCCGGGTAATCAAGCTCGGCCCGGTGTCCATGCCTGACTGGTACGAGCTACCGCCACCCGAAAGGAATCGAAATGGCACTCATGGTTGAAGTTGTGGGAATGAAAGCCTTCAAGGGCTTTGTGAACGGAGAGGGCATCAACAGCGGCACCGTGTACGCACGCGTGAAGCTGGACGACCGCTACAACAAGCCGGGCGAGAACTTCAAGGGCGGCTATGCCGTCGAGGACTGGAAGATGCCCGACGCGGATGCTGTGTTTCGCATGCAGCACATCCCACTGCCCTTCGTTGCCGAGCTCGAAGTCGAGCGCGTGAGCAACGGCAAAGAGTCCCGTGAAGTCGTCATCGGTGTGCGGCCCGTTGAGACCCTCGCGCAGGCCCCTGCACGGCCTGCTGCAGCGGATGCAGTGGTACCGGCTGCCGCTCGCCCTGAAGCCCCCGCACAGGCCCGCCAGCAGGCCCCAGCAATGAAGGCGGCAGCGTAGCCATGGACGCTCTCACTCATGACCAGTTTCAACAGCTCATCGCGGGCTTGTTTTTTATCGCGGTCGCGGGGGGCATCTGCGGTGCTGTGGTGCTCAGCGCATTCGTGCATGTCGCTTATCGCTGCGTCCTCTTGATTGGTCGCTATTTCGACCGCCGTGACCGCATCGCGGCCGCTCGCCAGCGTGCCGATTTTTCTTCAGGAGTAAAGCCATGAGTACCTATGTCTGCTATGGCTGCGGATCGTTTTTTGAGACCGAGCAGGAGGAAGGCTCCGATGAGGTTGCATGCACGGAATGCGGCTCCATCGATACGGACTCCCAGGGTGACTACGAGGACTTCGTGGGTAGCTGATGTCTGGCTACTTCGTCTGTCTCCAGCCTGAAATCCCCTGCCAGGCCGTGCACCAGGTCGCGGTAACCGAGGTCACTTTGCAGGACCTCGCCGCGCTGGGCATCACCCCCGGCAGTGTGTCTGTAGCCGTGGGCATCGGCTTCGGTCTTGTCTTCGCGCTCGCAATGCTCGGCTTCGGCTTGGGCGTTGCCTTGCGCATGGTTCGCAGGATCTGAGTTTGCAGCCCAGAGCCCTGCGGCTCTGCGGTGCAAGTTCGCACCTTTTCACCCAACTTTTTTTCGAGGAAAAACCATGATCGCAACCACTCGCAATCTCGCTCGCAAGTACGGCGCCAAGATCGTCGCAGCCACTGGCACAGCCATGGCCGTGACCGCCTCGCACGCCGCTGGCATGGAGGATCTGTTCGATGCCGTGGACATCTCCGGCATTGCTGCGAAGGCTACGGCTCTGTGTCTGGTCATCGTCGGCATCGCCCTGGTCATGAAGGGCCCCTCGGTCGTCAAGCGCATCATCGCCAAAATCTAACAGGCGTTAGCCATGTTGGTCGTCGCCCTGGTTGTCGCTGTTCATGCCGTATTCGCGCTGATCGGCGCGATCGGGGCGATTTGTTTTTTCATGCTTGCGAGGATCTGATGCGCAATCTATTCAGGACTCTTTGCGCCCTCGCGCTATTGGTTTTTGGCGCTGCAGCGCACGCGGATTTCGGCCGTCCTGCCACATACATTTTTAATGGTCAAAGCTATCCCAGTGCTGCCGCTGCGTGTAAGGCTGTTGATCCTAGCTATCCGCCTGCGATGGGTGTTGAGCCTAGTGGATCGGCTGCGGAGACGTACTGGACGCATATGTGTTTACGCCCTGACTCCGATTCGGGCGCTCCAGCATCTGTAGGTTCTCATTGCCCTGATATTGCAGGTCGAACGCGCATTGCGCGAACTCCCGGCCCTATTGCGGGTCGAGGCGTCACGCTGGATGCTGACACCTGTAATTACTCTGGTAGCGACCCCGATGGCACCGGCAATAACGAGGCATGCAAAGGCCTTGAAGATTTCTGCTCAGACCGAAAAAAACAAGGCTGGAACGCGATTTTTCGTGCTCCCGGGATGGGGGCTGAATTCGTTTGCCACGCGGCAGAAAATGCTAACTCTGGTGGTTGGAGCGAGCCCGCGTTTCCAGGGTGCTCTAAGGGCTGCATGGTCAGTACTGGTACTACTGTGTCCGTGCAGGATGATGCAGGCAAGTGGTACACGACAGGCACGGGCAGCTACGCGGGATCGACCTGCGATCCAAACGTCATCAACAAGCTCAACGAGGGAAAGGAAGACGAAAAAGAGGTCACTCCCCCCGACAGCAAAGACCCCGGTAAATGCAATGGTCAGGCGGGCACGGTCAATGGCAAAGATGTGTGTTTGCCCTGGTCTGGCGCAGAGGGCGACAACAAGAGCGAGACGAAGAAAAACCCAGACGGCTCCACCACGAAGACCGACACGAAAACCACCTGCACAGGAAATAGCTGTACCACGACCACGACCACCACCGGCAAGGACAGCAGCGGCAACACGACTGGCACAACTACGACCAGCACCACGACCACCAAAGATGATTACTGCAGTAAGAATTCAGGTAGCTCAGTGTGCGGAGCATTGGACCCATCAAAGAAACCTGGTACAGGCACTGGCGGAGGCTCGGGCGGCTCGGGGAGTGGCTCCTGTGAAGGCGCCGACTGTGAAGATAATGATGGCCCCACGCTGCCCGGCAAGCCTGCCTTTGGCAAGTTCGGCGCTCCTGAGCAGCCCAAGCTCTACACGACCAAATACCCCGACGGCATAGCGGGCGTCTGGAGCGCCAAGACTGCAGAAATTAAGAGCGCGCCGATTGCAAATCTTGTTGGTGATCTGATGCCCAAGGTAGCGGACGGCGGCACCCCTCCCACCTGGATCATTGATCTTGACATGGGCGGCATCGGCAACTTTGGCCAGCGCGACATATCGCCGCCCAGCTGGCTCTGGGGTGTACTCAAAGCCATCACGATTTTGTCCGCGCTGCTGCTCGCGCGTCGGCTTGTTTTTGGGGGTTGACATGCTCAATTGGCTCAAGACAACCATTGCTGACTTTGTGGGCTGGCTCAAGTCCACATGGACCGATTTCGTGGACTGGATCAGGGACACGATTACCACGCTCGTCAAATTTTTCTCTGACTTGGTCGTCAACGTCTTCAAGGCGTTATGGGACATGGCGACGGACCTTGTGTGTTGGGTCATCGAAAAATTGCTCGATCTGGTTGTGTCAGCCGTCAAGGCTCTGGATCTCAGTGGCCTGCAGGGCTTCGCGCCAGCTGGAGGCCTACCCGAAGAAATCCTCAATGTTATGGCGCTGTGCGGCGTGGGATCTGCTGTTGCCATCATCACCACGGCAATCGGTATCCGCCTCGCGCTACAGCTCATTCCATTTACACGGCTCGGATCATGATTAACGGCCTTGAAGGCATCCCAGGCTCGGGCAAGAGCTATGAAGCTGTGGCGTATCACGTCCTGCCCGCGCTCCGGGCGGGGCGCAAGGTCATCACGAACCTGCCGCTCAACATCGACGCCTTTGCGGCCATCGACCCGGCTTGGCGCGATCTGATCGAGATTCGCACCAGGCCGGCGCCGCGGATCGGCGACTGGAATGCCGCCAACATTGCCGAGCATGAGGCATTCCGGCTGTGGACCGACCGCGAGCCTGAGCCTCAGCCTGAAAACATCTTCACGTTCGGCAGCGTCTGGGACTACTACAGCACATGGCGCGGCGACAAGGATCAAGGCCCGCTGTACGTCATTGACGAATGCCACGTCGCGCTCCCCAAAATCGGCACGCCTGATGCTGTTGTCCAGTGGTTCAAGCTGCACCGGCACTACAACGCCGAAGTGCTGCTGATGACTCAATCCTTCCGCGACATCAACCAGCCGATTGCCCAGCTCGTCGCGACAATGATCAAGTGCCGCAAGGCCGACATCCTGGGCAATGCAGATGAGTACATCCGCAAGGTACATGCGGGCTATCGTGGCGCAGTCATCCAGACAGACCGGCGCAAGTACGAATCCAAGTACTTCGGGCTCTACAAGAGCAACACCCAAAGCAGCGGCAGCGCTGAATCGAAAGCTCAGGACGTCTCGCCCATGATCGTGAAGTTCAAGCGCTTCACGCGGCTATTTTGGGTCTTTGCCATCGCTTACATGGTCTACGCGTTTTGGCCCCAGGACGACACCAGCGTATGGGGTCACAAGACCGCGCCTGCAGCCAAAAGATCCACTGCGGCCGTACCCGTGCAGGTCCAGCATGCCCCGACCGCGCCACAGGCCCAGCAAGGCCTCGCCCAGGGCGCACAGCAGTCTGCAGGCACGTCGGCAACCCCAACTGCACCTGAGGTCAAAGACCCTCTGTTTGGCAAGCTGCTGCACATGACTGGCGACCTCAGTAAGCAGGGCAGGGACCAGATCACATTTGTTGTCAGTAGCGAGGGGCGCCGCGTGTTCGACCTGACAAGCGACGACCTGGTGCAAGCTGGCTACAAGGTCCACCGGCTGGCGAACTGCATGGCGACGGTCACATATCAAAGCGTGGTACGGCCAGTCACTTGCGATGCTCCGTACACGGCCAGCGGGAGGGGGGATAAGCCGGTGGTCATTGACACATCGACAGGCGCTCGCAGCGATCGGCCGACACAAACGCTAGCGGCGCCGCTCCAGCAGGTCCCCCAGCTCGTGGCCCAGCAGGCGACTCAGCAGGAGGGCTACAGCGCTGCACTCGCGCGCCGCAATGCTCAGGTGAGATCTGTGTTGACAGATTGATTCTGTTACAACCCTGTCTATGCAACTCAAAGCAGCGACAGTATTTCTATTTGTCCTTCTGATTAGCTCGGCAAATGCTCAGGTGTATCGATGTGGCAATACATATAGCAACCAACCGTGTAAAGGCGCGAAGGAGGTCGATACATCGCCCGCCTTGGCAGATCCCAGAGGTGCACAAACCAAAGAGATATTTTTGTGTCGGGCTGCACCGGGACGGCTGTATTGGAATCATGAACATTGCTCTGCTCGAGGGTGGACTGTCGAACGGATCGCAAGGGTTCCTCTGGCTGCTTCGTGGGATGATCAGGTCGAGATGGCACGTAGCCAAAAACGCAATGCGGAATCGCTGGCCAGTGCGCCCTACTCGTCCGGTTCTTCGAGTTCAGAAGCACCGTCGAATAGATCAGCCTGCCAGCAGCTCGATGAGCGCATCAAGTGGCTGGATGGCTTGGCGCGAGTTGACAGCAGACCCTGGATTACCGAAGAGCGTCGTCTTTCGAGAGACAAGCAATTCAGGCTACGCTGCTGAGGGGTATGGGGCATCGCCCCATGTCAACACTTGCCGCGCAACATGCCCGGCGCCATCGTCCATCAGGTCTAAACCGCGCCTGGCCCGCGCTTCCAGATTTCGACCAGGTCGAACACATCGTCCAGCCGCAGCCCTCGCAAGCCGAGGCGTTTCGCGCGTTGGCAAAACCCTCGCAAACTGACCAAGCCTGCTGCGTGCCCTGAGAAACGGTATTGCTGCAGGCATTTTTATTCCCACAAAAATACGCTAGGAGAACGTATGCGTTATGGGTATGCGCGAGTAAGCACCCTTGATCAAGACACATCAATGCAGGCGAGCGCACTTGTTGCGGCACGGTGTCATGAGGTTGTTCAGGAAAAGCGTTCAGCGGTGAAGTACAGGCCAGAGCTCGAAGCTCTACTGCTGCGTCTTCGTCGAGGTGATGAGCTTGTCGTTTACAAGCTGGATCGGCTCGCTCGTAGTCTGCGCGATTTGATCCGCATCATTGAGCATGTTCAGGGAGTAGGAGCCAGGCTTCGCAGTCTCACAGAGCCCATCGACGTGGAGACTTCAATGGGGCGGATGATGCTGCAGGTCCTTGGCGCTGTTGCAGAGTTTGAGCGGAGCTTGATTAGAGAGCGGTGCATGGCCGGGCAGCTTGAGGCAATCAAGAAGGGCAAGACCCTTGGCCGGCCGCCGAGCATTCCTTTGCAGGATGCAAACGAGATCATCCAGCTTGCTGATTCCGGTATTCCACAGCGGGCTATTGCAGAGGCCTATGGCGTCAGCCCGTCCAGTGTCTTCCGCTTGCACGCAGAGGCGACGGGCCGCAAACCTCGCAGATATGGCCAACTCAGACAGTTGGTCTATAACAACTTAAAACCCACTCGCTGAGTGGGTTTTTGAGTGCTTTTAATGGCTTTTGCTATCAGTTTTGATTGCTTCAAAAGCCATTGATTGCGGAGCGGCGCAGCGGCCTGCGCCCGCCGCTGCCGCCCGTTTTCAGCGCAGGACTTCCAGCAGGCGGTCCAGGCCGCCTTCGGTGATGGAGACCTTGGCTTCGTTGCGCACGCGCGGCTTGGCGTGGTAGGCCACGGACAGGCCTGCGACCTGCATCATGGGAATGTCGTTGCTGCCGTCGCCCACGGCGATGCACTGGTCGGGGCGAATGCCCAGCAGCGAGGCGACTTCCAGCAGGGTGCGGCGCTTTTCGGCGCCGTCGCAGATGTCGCCCCAGGGCTGCTCGATCAGGCCGCCGGTCAGCGCGCCGTCACGCATCTCCAGCACGTTGGCACGCACGAAGTCGATGCCCAGCATGCCGCGCACATGTTCGGCAAAGTAGGTGAAGCCGCCCGAGACCAGCAGCACCTTCAGGCCCGCAGCCTGGGCTGCGCGCACCAGGGTCTCGGCGCCCGGGGAGAGCTTCAGGCGCTCGGCCAGCACGCGGGCCATGTCGGCCTCGGTCACGCCGACGAGCTTGCCCACGCGCTGGCGCAGGCTGTCCTTGAAGTCGGTGATCTCGCCGCGCATGGTGGCTTCGGTGATGGCCGAGACCTCGGCCTTCTTGCCGGTGGCGTCGGCGATTTCGTCGATGCACTCGATGGTGATCAGCGTCGAGTCCATGTCGAACGCGATGAGCTTGTAGTCGGCCAGCTTCAGTGGCGGCTGGATGCCGCGGATCAGCAGTCCGGGCGCGAATTCGGTGACATCGGTCATGGGTGGGGCAGCAAAAAGGGGACGGGCCGCCGGGCTGGCGGGAAACAGGCGCAGATCATATCCAGTGGCGGGCCTGCCGTCAGGCTGCGGGCGGCTGGCGCAGGTAGATGGCGTCCGACCAGGTGGCCAGCCATTGGGGGCGAAACACCACGAAGATGGCGGTGACCATGCCGGTGACCACGGCATCTCCCCAGGCCATGAGCCAGCGCGCGATGCGTGACAGATCCTCGTTGACGCCGGGCAGGGCGTGGCCCGCCGCCTGGGCCAGCAGGGCCGAGATGAAAACGCACAGCACCGTGCCCGCAAAGCCGCGCGCGAGAATGAAGACAAAGATCTGGTGCGGCAGCCAGCGCCGCAGCGCTGCACCCCAGAGCATGGCCAGCGTGGCGGGCACGATGCCCTGCCAGACCGAGATGCCCAGCGCATCGCCCCAGCCCAGGGCCGGCGACAGCAGGGCGGCCAGCCCGCCCACGATGAGCAGCAGCGGCACGGCCAGAGGCCAGCCCAGCATGAGCACCACCAGCGGCGCAGATGACCACTGCAGTTGCAGCGGCATGCGGTGCAGCGTGGGCAGGGCCCAGATCCAGGGCAGCAGCACGAGCACGCCCAGCAGCGGCGTGACCAGGGGCGAGGCCATGCGGTCCTGCGGGCCGCCCGGACCAGTGCGGCCGGCCAGCATGCGCCAGGGGCGCAGCCACAGCGCGGTGGCCAGGGCCAGCAGGGCGATGCTCGCTTCGAGGAACATGGCTGGAACGACGCGTTCTATGCGGGCTGGGCCGCCTTCGCCTCCACCAGCGGCTGGCCCAGGCTGCGCAGCACGTCGCGCACCATCTGGGCACGGTCCTTGGGGTTGTCCAGGGCACGCTCGATGCGCAGCTTTTCGTTGCCGGCCAGCTTGATGTGCTTGTTCTTCTGGATGAGGTGGATGATGGCCATCGGGTCCACGGGTGGCTGGGGCTTGAAGGTGATGTTGATGACGCCGGGCGCCGCATCCACCTTGACCACGCCGTAGGGCTGGGACAGCACGCGCAGGCGGTGCACGTCGATCAGCGTCTGCGCCTGGGGCGGCAGCTTGCCGAAGCGGTCCACGATTTCTTCGAGCAGGGTGTCGATCTGGTCGCTGGTGCGGGCCGTGGCCAGTTTCTTGTAGAAGGACAGGCGCAGGTGCACGTCGCCACAGTAGTCGTTGGGCAGCAGGGCCGGCGCGTGCAGGTTGATGTCGGTGGAGGCCGACAGCGGGCTGAGCAGGTCGGGCTCCTTGCCGGCCTTGAGGCTGCGCACGGCCTCGGACAGCATCTCGTTGTAGAGCTGGAAGCCCACCTCCATCATGTTGCCGCTCTGGTTCTCGCCCAGCACCTCGCCGGCGCCGCGGATCTCCAGGTCGTGCATGGCCAGGTAGAAGCCCGAACCCAGCTCCTCCATCTGCTGGATGGCCTCCAGCCGCTGCTGGGCCTGCTTGGTCAGGCTGTCCAGGTCGGGCACCATCAGGTAGGCATAGGCCTGGTGGTGGCTGCGGCCCACGCGGCCGCGCAGCTGGTGCAGCTGGGCCAGGCCGAACTTGTCGGCGCGGCTGATGAGGATGGTGTTGGAGCTGGGCACGTCGATGCCGGTCTCGATGATGGTCGAGCACAGCAGGATGTTGTAGCGCTGGGCCACGAAGTCGCGCATCACGCGTTCGAGCTCGCGCTCGGGCATCTGGCCGTGGGCCACGGCAATGCGTGCCTCGGGCAGGATTTCCTCGAGCTTTTGCTTGCGGTTCTCGATGGTCTCGACCTCGTTGTGCAGGAAGTAGCACTGGCCGCCGCGCTTGAGCTCGCGCAGCACGGCCTCGCGGATCACGCCCGTGCCCTCGTTGCGCACAAAGGTCTTGATGGCCAGGCGCCGCTGGGGCGCGGTGGCGATGACGGACAGGTCGCGCAGGCCTTCCAGCGCCATGCCCATGGTGCGCGGGATGGGCGTGGCCGTCAGCGTGAGCACGTCCACCTCGGCGCGCATGGCCTTCATGGCTTCCTTGTGGCGCACGCCGAAGCGGTGCTCCTCGTCGATGATCAGCAGGCCCAGGTTCTTGAACTGCGTGGACTCGGACAGCAGCTTGTGCGTGCCCACGACGATGTCCACCGAGCCGTCGGCAATGCCCTTGACGGCCGCCGTGATCTCCTTGCCCGAGCGAAAGCGCGAGACTTCGGCCACCTTGATCGGCCACTTGGAGAAGCGGTCCACCAGGGTCTGGTAATGCTGCTCGGCCAGCAGCGTGGTGGGCGCGAGAAAGGCCACCTGCTTGCCGCCTGTGATGGCCACGAAGGCCGCGCGCAGCGCCACCTCGGTCTTGCCGAAGCCCACGTCGCCGCAGACCAGGCGGTCCATGGGCTGGGGGCTGATCATGTCCTGGATCACGGCGTGGATGGCGGCGCGCTGGTCCGCCGTTTCCTCGAAGCCGAAGTCGTTGGCGAACTGCTCGTAGTCCTGGGGCGAGTAGCGGAAGGCATGGCCCTGGCGTGCGGCGCGGCGCGCATAGATGTTCAGCAGCTCGGCTGCCGAGTCGCGCACCTGCTCGGCCGCCTTGCGCTTGGCCTTTTCCCACTGCGTGCCGCCGAGCTTGTGCAGCGGCGCGTCCTCGGGCGAGACGCCCGTGTAGCGGCTGATCAGCTGCAACTGGCTGACGGGCACGTAGAGCACGGCGTTGCCCGCGTACTCCAGGTGCAGGAACTCCTGCACGGCCGGCGTGCCGTCAGGGTTCTTCTGGCCCATGTCCATGTTGACCAGGCCCTGGTAGCGGCCGATGCCGTGGTCCGAATGCACCACGGGGTCGCCCACCTTGAGTTCGGACAGGTCCTTGATCAGCGCCTCCACATCGCTGACCTGCTCCTGGCGGCGGCGCCTGCGGCCCGTGGGGCTGGTGGCGAACAGCTCCGTCTCGGTGACGAAGTCCAGGCCTTCCTCCACCCAGGCAAAGCCGTTCATCAGCCCGGCCGTGGCAATGCCCACCTTCTCGCCCGCATCGCCCTGGAACTCGGCCAGCGAGTCGAAGACCGGCGGGTTCACGCCCGAGGCGCGGAAGAAGTCCAGCAGGCTTTCGCGCCGGCCATCGGACTCGGCCAGCAGCAGGATGCGGTGGGCGCTGCTGGCAATGTGCCTTTGCAGGCGCGCCAGCGGGTCTTCCGCGCCGCGCACCACGGACAGGTCCTCCAGCTTCTGGAAGATGGCGCTGTCGGCCACGTCCTCGGTGCCTGGGCGCAGCGCGAGCTGGGCGTGCTCCTTGGCGCGCGTGTAGAACTGGTCGGCGGACAGGAACAGCACCTCGGGCGGCAGGGCCGGGCGCTCGGGGTCGCCCTGCACCAGGCGGAAGCGCTCCTTGGTGTCCTGCCAAAAGCGCTGGAAGGCCGGCTCCAGGTCGCCATGCATCACCACGGTGGCATCGGCGCCCAGGTAGTCGAACACGGTGGCCGTTTCGTCGAAGAACAGCGGCAGGTAGTACTCGATGCCGGCCGTGGCAATACCCTGGCCCATGTCCTTGTAGATGCGGCTGCGCGTGGGGTCGCCCTCCAGCAGCTCGCGCCAGCGCTGGCGGAACTTGGCGCGCGCGTCCTCGTCCATGGGGAACTCGCGGCCGGGCAGCAGGCGCACCTCGGGCACGGGGTAGAGGCTGCGCTGGGTGTCGGGGTCGAAGGTGCGGATGGAGTCGATCTCATCGTCGAACAGATCCACGCGGTAGGGCTGCAGCGAGCCCATGGGAAACAGGTCGATCAGGCCGCCGCGCACCGCGTACTCGCCGTGGCTGACCACCTGGGAGACATGCTGGTAGCCGGCCAGCGTCAGCTGGGCCTTGAGCTTGGCCTCGTCCAGCTTCTGGCCGCTCTTGAACTCGAAGGTGTAGCCGGCCAGGAAGGAGGGCGGCGCCAGCCGGTACAGCGCCGTGGTGGCGGGCACCAGCACCACGTCGGCACCATGCTCCTTGTCGCGCTGGTTGATGCGCCACAGCGTGGCCAGGCGCTCGCTGATCAGGTCCTGGTGGGGAGAGAAGCTGTCGTAGGGCAGGGTCTCCCAGTCGGGGAACAGCGCGCAGCGCAGGCCCGGGGCGAAGAAGGCCATCTCGTCGATCAGCCGCTGGGCATCCGAGGCGTCGGCCGTGACGATGGCCGTCACCCGGCCAGCAGCCTTCTCGCGCTCGCCCAGGCGGGCCAGCAGCAGGGCGTCGGCGCTGCCCACAGGGCGGGGCAGGGTGAAGCGTTTTCCGGGAGTGAGCTTGGGCAGTTCCATGGTGCTTGGACGTGGGCGCCGCAGCGCCTGGGCGAAGTAACGACAAAACCCCTCGGCACGCGCAGAGGGGTATCGAACCATTTTAGCCAGCACGCATGACGGACATGCAGGCATGCCCGCATGTCCATGGTGGCGCATGGCCGTCACTACAATGCGCCACCATGACAGATCTGCTTGCGGCGGCTGCGCCCGCATCCCTGGAGCCGGCCCGCCTGTGGGCCTTGATCCCCTGTGCGGGCACGGGCTCGCGCGCCATCGCGCCCGATGCGCCTGCGCCTGAACTGCCCAAGCAATACCACCTGGTGGCCGGTGCGCCCATGGTGGCGCACACGCTGGCCGCCTTTGCGGGCGCAGCGCGCGTGCACCATACCCTGGTGGTGATCGCGCCTGGCGATGATTTCTGGCGCCAGGGCCTGCCGGGCCCGTCGCCCACGCGCTACTCCACGGCGGCCTGCGGCGGCGCCACGCGGGCCGAATCCGTGACCAACGGCCTGAAGGAGCTGCTGGCGCGCGGTGCGAGCGCGCACGACTGGGTGCTGGTGCACGACGCCGCGCGCTGCCTGGTGACGCCCGAACTGATCGATGCCCTGATCGACGCCTGCGAGCACGATGCCGTGGGCGGCCTGCTGGCGCACAAGCTGCCCGACACGCTCAAGACGGCCGTGACCGGGCCTGGCGGGGTGCGCGTGGCGGGCACGGTGGACCGCAGCGACAAATGGCTGGCGCAGACGCCGCAGATGTTTCGCATCGCGCCGCTGCTTGACGCCCTGGAGCACGCGGGATCGGCCGTGACCGACGAGGCCAGCGCCATGGAGGCCGTGGGCCAGCGCCCGCGCCTGGTGCCCGGCGGCGCGCAGAACTTCAAGGTCACCTATCCCGATGACTTTGCGCTGGCCGCCGCCGTGCTGTCGCAGCGCGCGCATGGCGCGACGCTGGAACGCTACCGGGGCAAGCGCGACCAGCCGCAGGCGTCGGGCAATCCGTTTTTCTGAACCTGGAATGTTTCACATGAATTTTCGTATTGGCGAGGGCTGGGACGTGCATGCCCTGGTGCCCGGGCGCAAGCTGATCCTGGGCGGCATCGAGGTGCCGCATGAACTGGGCCTGCTGGGCCACTCCGATGCCGACGTGCTGCTGCACGCCATCACCGACGCGCTGCTGGGCGGCGCGGCGCTGGGCGACATCGGCCGGCATTTCCCCGACACCGACCCCGAGTTCCGCGGCGCCGATTCGCTGGTGCTGCTGGTGGAGGCGGCGCGCCGCGTGCGCGCCACGGGCCTGGAGATTGGCAACATCGACAGCACCATCATTGCCCAGGCCCCCAAGCTGGCGCCGCACATTCCTGCCATGCGCGAGCGTATCGCCACGGCGCTGGGCCTGGCGCTGGACCAGGTCAACGTCAAGGCCAAGACGGCCGAGAAGCTCGGGCCCGTGGGCCAGCAACAGGCCATGGAGGCGCGCGCTGCCGCCTTGCTGTTCCGCGCCTGACCAGCTGGATGCCATCCCCATGCAAAAGGCCCCGGCGATCGGTCAACGATCGCCGGGGCCTTTGTATTTGCCGAACGTATCTGCCGAACGCGCGCTGCGTGCTCAGTCCTCTCCGTCCAGGGCGCCGTCCTGCGCACGCGGAGGTAGCTGGCGCTTGATCTGCGGGCGCTGCAGACGCTGCTCGGGCTCGGCACCCTTGGCCACGCCCGAGGCACGCTGCAACTGCACATGGGCAACCAGCCCGCCCGTGGAGGAGTTGGACAGCGCAAACACGCCGCCCATGCGCTGCACCGTCTTGTCCACGATGGACAGGCCCAGGCCCGCGCCCGCTGCGGCCGTGCGCGCGGAGTCGCCACGGAAGAAGGGCTGGGTCAGGCTGGCCAGCTGCTCGGGCGGCACGCCACGGCCATGGTCGCGGATGCGAATCACGACCCAGCTTTCGCGCTCCGATGCCGTCACGTCCACGTGGGTGGTTTCGGTCTCGGGCGTCTTGCCGTAGCGGCGTGCGTTCTCGAACAGGTTGGAGATCACGCGCGCCAGTTCCACCTCGTCGGCCAGCACATAGACGCCTTCGGGCACGGCCATGCTGATCTGCAGCTCGCGGTGGTCCTGCACCGCATAGACGCAGGACGACACCACGGCATGCAGGTTGACCGGGTTGAGGGTCACATGGTCGGGGCGGGCGTAGTCCAGGAATTTGTCGATGGTGGCGTCGAGCTGCACGATGTCGGCCACCATGTGCTCGCGCGCCACGTCGTCTACCACGCTCATCTCGGTCTCCAGCCGCAGGCGGGCCAGCGGCGTGCGCAGGTCGTGGGAGATGCCAGCCAGCATCACCGCGCGGTCCTGCTCCAGCTGGGCCAGTTTCTGCGCCATGCGGTTGAAGCCGATATTGACCTCGCGGATCTCGCTGGTGACGGCTTCCTCGTCGAGCTGGCTGGCGTCGAAGTCGCCATCCCGCACGCGGTTGGCCGCATAGCTCAACTGCTTGAGCGGCCGGTTGATCAGGCGCGCGATGGCTGCCGCCCCCGCCAGGGACAGCAGGCCGGCCGTGATCAGCCAGATCAGCCAGGTGCGCCCGCTGGCCGGTGTGAAGCGCGAGCGGTCCATCAGCAGCCAGGTGCGGTCGCCATTGATGGTGAAGCCCACCCACAGCCCCGGTTCGCCATTGACGCTGCGTGCCACGATGGTGCCGTAGCCCAGGCGGCGCGTGAGTTCTTCGGTCAGGCGCTTGCCCAGCGTGCTCTGGTCCAGCAGCTCGAAGCTGTCGCCGGGCTCGCGCGGCAGAATGCGCACGCCTTCCTGGTCGGCCATGGTCTTGATCAGCGAGACACGGTTGATGGCATCCGAATGCACCAGGGCCGCGCGGCTGAGGTTGACCAGCGAGGCGATCTGCTGGGCGGTGTGCAGCGTGCGCGGCTCGAACTCGAAGGCGCGCAGCGTCTGCAGCCACGCCAGGATGCTGCCCACCAGCAGCAGGGCCAGCAGGCAGAAGGTACGCCAGAAAAGATTGAGTCCCAGCGGAGAGCGCGCAGTCATGCGCCGCTCGTAGTCGAGCGGCGCAGGGCTGGTGGCGTCGTGGGGCGGGACGGTGAAGGAACTCATGGAATGCGGTTCGTCATTCTAGGGGCCGGCTGCGAGATTACGCCTGTGCCGGCCAGCCTGCGTTACCGGTTGTCTCGGTCGACAGGGTGAGGTTTTGGCGCTGCGCATTGTCAACGGCACATAAAACGTTACGGCCCCAACCCAGGGACGCCGAGCAAGAGCCGCCTCGCGGCGAGGGCGTCGTCCCCCTCCCGCGGAGCGAGAGAGGGGGAAGGCGCGCAGCGCCTCAGGGGGTGATGCATTTCAGTTCGCGCCATCGGGTACGAACACGTAGCCCACACCCCAGACCGTCTGGATATAGCGCGGTGCGGCGGCATCTTCCTCGATCAGCTTGCGCAGGCGCGAGACCTGCACGTCCAGGCTGCGGTCGAAGGGCTCGAACTCGCGGCCGCGCGCCAGCAGGGCCAGCTTCTCGCGCGACAGCGGCTGGCGCGGGTGGCGCACCAGGGCCTTGAGCATGGCGAATTCGCCCGTGGTCAGCGGCAGTTCCTCGCCGTTCTTTTGCAGCACGCGCGTGCCCAGGTCGAAGGTGAAGGGGCCGAAGCTCACCACCTCGTTGTCGCCGGAAGGCGCGCCCGGCGCTTCCTGCGGCGGGCGGCGGCGCAGCACGGCATGGATGCGGGCCAGCAGTTCGCGCGGGTTGAAGGGCTTGCCCAGGTAGTCGTCGGCGCCCACTTCCAGGCCCACGATGCGGTCCACATCCTCGCCCTTGGCGGTCAGCATGATGATGGGCGTGCGGTCATTGGCCGAGCGCAGGCGGCGGCAGATGGACAGGCCATCCTCGCCGGGCATCATCAGGTCAAGCACGATCAGGTCCACTGTTTCGCGCAGCAGGATGCGGTTCAGCGCCTTGCCATCTTCGGCAATCATGATCTCGAAGCCTTCCTGCGTCAGGTAGCGGCGCAGCAGGTCGCGGATGCGCGCATCGTCATCCACCACCAGGATCTTGTCGGTGCGGTTGGTCGTAGTGGCCATGTTCATCCTCGGTCGGTCATTTGTAACAGCCGCCATTGTTACCAGCTTGCGCTGAAAAGTCTGGTCAAAACCCCGAACTTTTGCCGTGTGTTACAGATGTTGCGTTTAAATTTAGAACGGAAAATGTGTCTTTAGAATATTTAACTATGGGTTCACCGCGTTGATGCATTTATCGTTGCAATAATGTTGTGAATGACGGGGCGAATAGGCCTGAACGGCTCCACACCTGTCACCATCTGGCGGCATGCCGTAGCGAAAGGGCGGCATGCAGTTGTATCCCTGAACTACCTTTCATTTCAAAGGGTGAACGCATGAGCAAGCTTTCCAAACAGCTGTCCCGCCCCTGGGTCAAGTCCGTGGTCGCGGCCACTGCGCTGGCCTGTGCCAGCGGTGCCTGGGCGCAGAACGCCGCCTCGGCGCAGGCACAGCCGGCCAATGTGGTGCAGTTGTCTGCAGAAGGCTCGGTGGATGTGGTGCAGGACCTGCTGACCGCCACCTTGTCGGCCACGCGCGAAGGGCGTGATGCCGCCACGGTCCAGTCCCAACTGCAAAAAGTGGTCGAGGCCGCCATGGCAGTGACCAAGCGCAGCGCCCAGTCGGGCCAGATGGATGTGAGCACCGGCAGCTTCGGCATCTATCCGCGCTATGGCAAGGACAACAAGGTGGAAGGCTGGCAGGGCCGCGCCGAGATTCTTCTGCAGGGCCGCGACTTCGCGCGCATCACGCAGACGGCGGCACAGGTGCAGGACATGACGCTGTCGCAAGTGGGCTTCGGCCTGTCGCGCGAGGCCCGTGAAAAGGTCGAGGGCGAGGCCCAGGCCAAGGCCATCGAACAGTTCAAGCAGCGTGCCACCACGCTGTCCAAGAGCTTCGGCTTTGCCAACTACAGCCTGCGCGAGGTCAACGTGAGCAGCAGCGATACCTCGGTGCCCATGCCGCGTCCGCGCATGATGGCCATGTCCGCCAAGGCCGCCGGCGCGGAAATGGATGCCGTGTCCGTGGAAGCGGGCAAGGCGCAGGTGATGGTCCACGTGTCGGGTTCGGTGCAGATGTACTGACCGGGTGACCCATCCATGAAAAAAGGAGCGCCGTGGCGCTCCTTTTTTGGCAGTGGTCCTGTCTGGCCGCGATTACTGCGCAGCCCAGCCGCCATCCATGTTCCAGGCCACGCCGCGCACGTTGGCGGCAGCGGGCGAGCAGAAGAACACGGCCAGCTCGCCAAGCTCCTCGGGCGTAGTGAACTGCATCGAGGGTTCCTTTTCGCCCAGCAGCAGCTTCTTGGCTTCTTCATTGCTGATGCCGTGCTGCTCGGCCTTGGCGTCCACCTGCTTTTGCACCAGCGGCGTCAGCACCCAGCCGGGGCAGATGGCGTTGCAGGTGATGCCGGAGGTGGCGTTCTCCAGGGCCGTGACCTTGGTCAGCCCGACAATGCCGTGCTTGGCCGCCACATACGCGGACTTCTGCGCCGAGCCCACGAGGCCGTGCACCGAAGCCACGTTGATGATGCGGCCCCAGCCCTTGCCGCCATCGGCCGCCTGCATCATGGGCAGGACCAGGCGCGAGGTGTGGAAGGCGCTGGACAGGTTGATGGCGATGATGGAATCCCAGCGCTCGGGCGGGAAGTCTTCCACCCGTGCCACGTGCTGGATGCCGGCATTGTTCACGAGGATGTCGATCTGGCCGAAGTTGCGCACGCTGTACTGGACCATGTCCTCGATGTCTGCCACGCGGCTCATGTCGGCACCGTGGTAGGCGACCTGGGCGCCGGCGGCCTGGCCTGCGGCCAGCACTTCGGCACGGGGGCCGTCCACATCGCCGAAACCATTGAGCACGATATTGGCGCCCTGGCGGGCCAGCGCCTTCGCGATCCCGAGGCCGATTCCGCTGGTCGAACCGGTCACGAGGGCGGTCTTGCCTTTCAACATAGAGAGTCTCCGAATGAATGTACGATGCAACACAGCCATTATCGGCGCCGGCTCCGCGAATGCGTTTCCATGAATCATCCTACGCTGAACTACGTATCCTGCCCGGCAGTTGCCGGGCGTGCCTCACCCTGGAGCCGTACTGCCAGCCCGGCTGCTCAAGAGAATGCGTCGCACCGCATGGCCTATTGGGAATGGAATCGCACCGGCGATCCGAACCATCCCCATGTCGTGGTCTGCGTGCACGGCCTGTCGCGCCAGGGGCGTGACTTCGACGTGCTGGCCGAGCGGCTCAGCGAACGCGCCCGCGTGATCTGCCCCGACGTGGTCGGGCGTGGTGAAAGCGACTGGCTGCAGGATCCGGCCGCCTACCAGGTGCCTCTTTACGCAGCCGACATGCTGGCCTTGCTGGCCCAGGTGCATGCGCAGGCGCCCGTCGAACAATTGGATTGGGTGGGCACCAGCATGGGCGGGCTGATCGGCATGGCGCTTGCAGGCCAGCCGGGGCTGCCGCTGCCGGCGCCCATCCGCAGGCTGGTGCTCAACGATGTGGGGCCTGTCATCGAGTGGTCTGCCCTGGAGCGCATAGGTCAGTATCTGGGCAAGGGCCTGCATTTTGAAAATCTTGAACAGGCAGCCCATGCGCTGCTCTTGATTTCCGAAGGCTTCGGCCCACATAGCGAAGGGCAATGGTTGCGATTGACGCGACCTATGATGCGGCCGGCCGCCGATGGCGGCCTTGTCTTGCACTATGACCCTCAGATTGCAGTGTCCCTGCAGCAGATGACGCCCGAGATGGCCCAGGCCGGCGCAGCGCTGCTGTGGCAGCTGTATGACCAGATCAAGGCACGCGTCTTGCTAGTTCGTGGTGCGCAGTCCGATCTGCTGACTGCGGCCACGGCGCAGGCCATGGCGCAGCGCGGCCCGAAGGCGCATTGCGTGGAATTTGAAGGGGTGGGGCATGCGCCCACCTTCGTCGCAGCAGGGCAGGTGGCCTTGCTGTGCCGGTTCTTATGGGGAGAAGAGCGCTTGCCAAGCACCATGAATCTTGCCGAGCAGGCCAGGGAGAGTGACGAATGAAGACCGCCAGCAGCGAGGCCGCCGTGCAGGCGCCTTCGCCCGCCGCAGCCGCGCCGGGCCAGGTGCCGGCGGTTCTGCCGCACCTGATCACGGCCACGTCGCAGACCCTGCCCGAACAGGTCAACGCGCTGGCCCGCGCGCGCACCTTTGCCGAGCCGCTGATCGCCACCGAGACCATGGAGTCCGGCGAGAACACGATGGCCCATGCCGATGCGGTGGCCGCCATCCTCAAGACCATCGGTGGCTCCGAAACGATGCAGGCGGCGATCTATCTGGTGCATGCCAGCGTGCACCTGAATCGTCCGCAGGAAGTGATCGCCAAGGCCTTTGGCGAGAATTTCGCCACCCTGGCCGTGGAAACCAACAAGCTCATGCGCGTGCAGCAGCAGGCGCGCGGCGCCGAGCTGGGCGGCCAGTATCTGGACGATGAGGCCACGCAGACCGAGAACGTGCGCAAGATGCTGCTGGGCTTCTCGCGCGATCTGCGCGTCGTGCTGCTGCGGCTGGCCTCGCGCCTGCAGACGCTGCGCTACTACGCGGCCAGCAAGCGCCCGGTCTCTCCCGGCATTGCGCGCGAGGCGCTGACGGTGTTCGCGCCGCTGGCCAACCGCCTGGGCATCTGGCAGATCAAGTGGGAGCTGGAGGATCTGTCCCTGCGCTTCCTGGAGCCCGAGACTTACCGTGAAGTGGCCCGCCTGCTCGATGAAAAGCGCGTGGAGCGCGAAGCCTACATGGAGCAGATGCGGGCACGGCTGGAGGCCGACCTGCGCGCGCACAGCATCAGCGCCACGGTGCAGGGCCGGCCCAAGCACATCTACAGCATCGTCAAGAAGATGCGCGGCAAGTCGCTGAACTTCGACCAGGTCTTCGACATCCGCGCCATGCGTGTCGTCGTGCCCACGATCAAGGACTGCTACGCCACCCTGTCCTGGGTGCATGAGCAGTTCACGCCCATCGAGGCGGAGTTCGACGACTACATCGCCAAGCCCAAGCCCAACGGCTACCAGTCGCTGCACACCGTGGTGCGCGACGAGACGGGCCGTGCCATCGAGATCCAGATCCGCACCCAGGCCATGCACGACCATGCCGAGCACGGCGTGGCCGCCCACTGGGCCTACAAGGAGGCGGGCACCAAGGGATACGCGGGCGTCACCGCCAGCAGTGAGTACGACGCCAAGATCGCCGTGCTGCGCCAGCTGCTGGCCTGGGGCAGCGACCTGGCGGGTGCGCACCATCGCGGCCTGTTCGAGGATCGCATCTACGTGCTCACCCCCGACGCGGCCGTCATCGAGCTGCCGCAGGGCGCAACGCCCGTGGACTTTGCCTACTCGGTGCACACCAGCCTGGGTCACCGCTGCCGTGGCGCGCGCGTGGACGGCGCCATGGTGCCGCTGAATACACCGCTGCAAAACGGCCAGACCGTGGAGATCACCACGGTCAAGGAGGGGCGCCCCTCGCGCGACTGGCTCAACGCCGACCTCGGCTACCTGACCAGCAACCGTGCCAAGGCCAAGGTGCGTGCCTGGTTCAATGCCCAGGCCACGCACGAGACCGTCGCGCGCGGCCGGGAGGCCGTCGAGAAGCTGCTGCAGCGCGAGGGCAAGACCGCCGTCAAGCTGGAGGAGCTGGCGGTGCAGCTGGGCTTCAAGTCGGCAGATGCGCTGTTCGAGGTCGTCGGCAAGGATGAATACTCGCTGCGCAACATCGAGACCGTGCTGCGGCCCGCCGAGGTGGAGGAAGAACCCGAGGAATTCACCCTCGTGCGCAAGGCGCGCGGCACGGACTCGCCCAAGGGCGGCGTGCTGGTCGTTGGCGTGGACTCGCTGATGACCCAGCTGGCCAAGTGCTGCAAGCCTGCGCCGCCGGACGACATCCGGGGCTTCGTCACGCGCGGCAAGGGCGTGAGCGTGCACCGTTCCGACTGCTCCAACTTCCGCGAGATGGCGGCGCGCAATTCCGAGCGCGTGATCGACGTGGCCTGGGGCCAGCCCAAGGCGGCCACCGTGGCCTCGGCCGTCTACCCGGTCGATGTGTCCGTGGAGGCCGCCGACCGGCAGGGCCTGCTGCGCGATATCTCGGAAGTCTTTGCGCGCGAAAAGACCAATGTCATTGGCGTGCAGACCCAGTCCGTCAAGGGAACGGCCTGGATGACCTTCACCGTGGAGGTGGCCGATTCGGGCCGCCTGAGCAAGGTGCTGGGCATCGTGGCCGCCGTGGCGGGCGTGCGCTCGGCGCGGCGGCGTTGAGCATGTTCAGGCATTTTTGCCTGGACGCTGAAAAAGCCGTGCTAGAATCGCTTTCTCGAACAAACACAGGCGCGTAGCTCAGCTGGTTAGAGCACCACCTTGACATGGTGGGGGTCGTTGGTTCGAGTCCAATCGCGCCTACCAATTTTCCATTGCCAGATGGAATGCAAAAAGCCTTCTGATCACTCAGAAGGCTTTTTTGTTTGTGCGTTCTCCCTGTGGTCTTGCCTTGGCCTGTCTTGTGATCGAACATGCATCACTTTGGGAGACATGGATGATCAAGACAGTTTCGCCCGAGGCGGCCGCGTCGGCCAGCGTATTGATCAACCAGCGCATTGCCGAGCTGGGCGACTGGCGCGGCGAGGTGCTGGCGCATGTGCGCCGGCTCATCGTGCAAGCGCTTCCGGACGCGATGGAAGAGTGGAAATGGTCGGTGCCGGTCTGGTCGTGCAGCGGCATTCTGTGCACGGGCGAGGCCTACCAATCGGCCGTGAAGCTCACCTTTCCCAAAGGCGCATCGCTGGCCGACCCGCAGCACCTGTTCAACGCCAGCCTTGAAGGCAAGGTGCGCCGTGCCATCGATATCCGCGAGGGCGAGGAGATCGATGCGCAAGCGTTCAAGGACTTGGTGCGCGAGGCAGCCGCCCTCAACGAGGCGGCTGCCAGGAAGAGGTCGCCGAAAGGATGAAGGTCCGCGCTCAGGTGCCGATGCCGGCCTGTGCCTGCAGGTAGTCGTTTTGCAGCAGGTACATGCGGATGGCGTTGCGGTACTGGCCGTTGGCGAAGAACTCGTCGATCAGCACGCCTTCCTGCACGAAGCCTATGCGTGCGTAGATGTGGATGGCCTTCTCGTTCTCCTGGTCCACATGGAGAAAGATCTTGTGCAGGTTGAGCGTCTTGAAGCCATAGTCCAGCGCCAGCCGCGTTGCCTGGGCTGCGATGCCCTGGCCTTGCTGCTCGGGGGCGATGATGATCTGGAATTCGGCGCGCCGGTGGATCAGGTCGATCTCCACCAGCTCGACGAGACCGGCGCGATCGCCCTGGTGCTCGACGATGAAGCGGCGCTCGGTCTGGTCGTGCACGTGGGCGTCATAGAGCGCGGAAAGCTCGTCGAAGGTCTCGTAAGGCTCCTCGAACCAGTAGCGCATGATGGCGGCATTGTTGTTGAGCAGATGCACGGAGCGCAGATCTTCGCGCTCCAGGGGTCTCAGGCGGATGCTGTGATTCATGCGCTCATTGTGCGAGAGCCGCGGTATCCGGCTGCAGGCCACGGATTACCAGCCGGTAGATCAGATCGGCCGCCGTGTCGTAGTCGTCGGCGGTCAGTTCCGGCCGGCCCAGCAGCAGCGCGAACTGGGCCTGCTGGTCGGCGTAGGCCTGGGTCACGGACCAGAGGATGAACATCAGGTGGGTGAAATCCACGCGGGCAATCTTGCCCTGCGCCACCCAGCGCTCGAAGGCCTGCACGTCGGCTGCCAGCGCCGGGCCCACCTGGCTCGCTATGGCCTGCCCGAAGCGGGGCGCGCCGGCCATCACCTCGCGCGTGAAGACACGGGAGCCATGGGGCCGTTCGCGCGAGGACTGCAGCTTGGCCCGGATGTAGATGCGCAGGGCCTCCGCAGGGTCGTCGCCGCGCAGCAGGTCGGACATGCCGGCCAGCCACTGCGTCAGCACGTCGCCCAGCACGCGCAGGTACAGCTCCTCCTTGCTGGCGAAGTAGTACAGCAGGTTGTGGCGGCTCAGGCCGGCGTCGTGCGCGATCAGTTCCAGCGATGCGCCTTCGAAGCCGTATTGCGCAAAGTGAAGCTCGGCCGTCTGCAGGATGTTCAGTTCCTTGCGCAGGCGTGCAGCCGTGGGTTTGCGCGTGGCCGATCGAGCCAGGGAAGGGGGCGCATTGTCAGAAAGGGTTGCCATTGCGCAGATGGTAAGTCGGGATAAGTGGCGCCATTTTGGTGCGATTGTCTGGCATCTTTCTTGCTGACGACTTTCTGGGTGATTTTACTGATTGGTAAATTTTTTCACCCGCGTAAATTCCGTTCCACCCCCGGTGCGCCCGACAAGAGGCGTCACTTACACATGCGAGGACCACGATGAAACCTCCGAAGACTGTGTTGTTGGATCCGGGGCCGTTCAGGAGTCCTTCCTGCGGCCCGCCTTGCGTTGTCCGAGATGGCTCGGCGTGCACCTGCATGCCGCGGCCCCTTTCACGCCCTCAATCCTGACTCTGGAGGATGCACCATGGATAGCCCCGCGCAACGCGCCTGCGGCATTGCCGCCGGCCGCCTGAACCTGGCCGATTACGCGGCCAATTTCTCCGACGCCCATCCCGCGCTGAACCGTTCCCAGGCCTTGATCGAGGCCGAGCGCTGCTACTACTGCTATGACGCGCCGTGCACCACGGCCTGCCCCACCAGCATCGATGTGCCGGCCTTCATTGCCCGCATTGCCCAGGACAATGTCCGTGGCGCGGCGCGCGAAATCCTCACGGCCAATCCGCTGGGCGGCATGTGCTCCCGCGTCTGCCCCACGGAGCAGCTGTGCGAGCAGGCCTGCGTGCGCAACACCCAGGAAGACAAGCCGGTCGAAATTGGTGCACTGCAACGCTATGCGACCGATGCCTTCATGGCCTCCGATGGTGCACCGCTGTTCCAGCGTGCCGCCGCCACGGGCCGCAAGGTGGCCGTGGTCGGGGCAGGGCCTGCCGGCCTGACCTGCGCCCATCAGCTGGCGCTGCAGGGCCACGACGTGGTGCTGTTCGATGCCCGGCCCAAGCTGGGCGGGCTCAATGAATACGGCCTGGCCAGCTACAAGACTCCCGGTGATTTTGCGCAAAAGGAGATCGACTGGCTGCTGTCCGTGGGCGGGATCACGCCGCGCAACAACCAGCGGCTGGGGCGAGATTTCACGCTGGATTCGCTGCTGGCGGCGCATGACGCCGTATTCCTCGGCCTGGGCCTGGCGGGCGTCAATGCGCTGGGCGCGGCCGAGCCGCAGGCCGAAGGCTTGCGCAATGCGGTGGACTTCATTGCCGACATCCGCCAGGCTGCCGACAAATCCACGGTGCCGGTGGGCCGGCGTGTGGTGGTGATCGGCGGCGGCATGACGGCGGTGGATGCGTCCGTGCAGGCCAGGCTGCTGGGCGCCGACGAGGTCACCATGTTCTACCGCCGTGGCAAGGATGCGCTGTCCGCCTCCTGGGTGGAGCAGGAATGGGCGCAGACCCATGGCGTCAACCTGCGGCTGTGGGCCGCGCCCCAGGAGATCCTGGTGCAGGACGGCAAGGTCTGCGGCGTGCGCATGGCCTGCACCCGCATGGAGGGCGACAGGCTGCAGGTGACGCAGGAGGTGTTCGACGTGCCGGCCGACATGGTGCTCAAGGCCATTGGCCAGACCTATGTCGGCACGCCGGCGGGCGCGGCCATTGCCCTGCGTGACGGCCGCATCGACACCGACGACGAAGGCCGCACCAGCGTGCCGCGCGTGTGGGCCGGCGGCGACTGCCGCGCCGGTGGCCAGGACCTGACCGTGCAGGCGGTGGAGCACGGCAAGGTCGCCGCGCGAGCCATGCACCAGGCGCTGACCAGCGCCGTGGTGGCCGGGGTTTGAGCGGCTGTGCCCGCGCTTTTCAAGGAGCATTGACATGGCAGACATCAGCAGCCGCTTTCTGGGCATTTCCAGCCCCAATCCGTTCTGGCTGGCCTCGGCACCGCCCACGGACAAGGAGATCAACGTCACCCGCGCATTCGAGGCCGGCTGGGGCGGAGTGGTGTGGAAGACGCTGGGCGAGGACCCGCATGTGGTCAACGTGAACGGGCCGCGCTACTCCACCCTCATGGCGCAGGACCGGCGCGTGATGGGCCTGAACAACATCGAGCTGATCACCGACCGGCCGCTGCGCACCAACCTGGAGGAGATGACCCGCGTGAAGAAGGCCTGGCCTGACCGCGCGCTGATCGCCTCGCTGATGGTGCCCTGCGTGGAGGAAAGCTGGAAGCGCATCCTGCCCATGGTGGAGGACACCGGCGCCGACGGGCTGGAGCTGAACTTCGGCTGCCCGCACGGCATGAGCGAGCGCGGCATGGGCGCGGCCGTGGGCCAGGTGCCCGAGTACATCCAGATGGTCACGCAGTGGTGCAAGCAGTACAGCCGGCTGCCCGTGATCGTGAAGCTCACGCCCAACATCACCGACGTGCGCTTTCCGGCGCGGGCGGCCAAGGCCGGCGGCGCGGATGCGGTGTCCCTGATCAACACCATCAACTCGCTGATGGGCGTGAATCTGGACACCCTGGTCATGCACCCCAGCACCGACGGCCAGGGCTCGCACGGCGGCTACTGCGGCCCGGCCGTGAAACCCATCGCCCAGAACATGGTGGCCGAGATCGCGCGCGACCCGCAGACGGCGGGCCTGCCCATCTCGGGGATCGGGGGCATCACCACCTGGAAGGACGCGGCCGAATACATTGCGCTGGGATGCGGCAATGTCCAGGTGTGCACGGCGGCCATGGTCTACGGCTTTCGCATCGTGCAGGACATGTGCGACGGGCTGTCCAACTACATGGACGCGCACGGCTTTGCGCGCATCGAGGACTTCCAGGGCCGGGCCGTGCCCACGGTCAGGGACTGGAAGGACCTCAACCTCAACCACATCGACAAGGCCGTCATCAACCAGGACAGATGCATCCAGTGCGGGCGCTGCCACGTGGCCTGCGAGGACACCTCCCACCAGGCCATCACCTTCAGCAAGGAGGGCGGTGTGCGCCGCTTCGAGGTGGATGACACCGAATGCGTGGGCTGCAACCTGTGCGTGTCCATCTGCCCCGTGCCCGAATGCATCACCATGCGCAGCCTGCAGCCGGGCGAGGTGGACCCCCGCACCGGCAAGACGGTCACCGGGGAGTATGCGAACTGGACCACGCATCCGAACAACCCCATGCGCCAGGCCGTGACGGCGCAGGGCTAGAGGGGCATTGCGGCAGGTCGGCGCACGGCCCGCATCCGGGCCGACCTGGCACGAAATGCGCTTGATGGAAAAGGTCAGACCCTGGATCAGCAATGGATTGGTGATTTCTCTCTTCGAGAAGGAGCTTCGCAATGTCGCATGCCCCGCATTCCGGTGAGTCCACAGGCAGCCTGTGGAACCACGACCTCGCACCCACGCTGCCTAGCCAGCGCACCTGGACCTGGTACCACTTCGCCGCCCTGTGGATAGGCATGGTGATGTGCATTCCGGCATACACCCTGGCCGCCAGCATGATCACGAACGGCATGTCGTGGTCGCAGGCGGTGATGACGGTGTTCCTGGGCAATCTCATCGTGCTGATTCCCATGCTGCTCATCGGCCATGCCGGGGCCAGGTACGGCATTCCCTTTGCCGTGCTGGCCCGTGCCTCGTTCGGCACCCACGGGGCCAAGCTGCCCGCACTGCTGCGGGCCCTGGTGGCCTGTGGCTGGTACGGCATCCAGACCTGGTTCGGCGGCATGATGATCTACACCCTGCTGGGCGTGCTGCTGGGCCATCCGCTGGAAGGCGAGAAGATCGCGGGCCTGGGCATCAATGTGGGGCAGCTGGTGTGCTTTCTGGTGTTCTGGGCGATCCAGTTCTACTTCGTGGTGCATGGCATCGAGTCCATCCGCAAGCTGGAGACCTGGACTGCGCCGCTCAAGATCCTGATCTGCTTCGTGCTGCTGGGCTGGGTCTACCAGAAGGCCGGCGGCTTCGGCCCCATCATGGAGCAGCCTTCGCAGTACGCGCCGGGCGGCCCCAAGGCGGGCCAGTTCATGTCGGTGTTCTGGCCGTCGCTGACGGCCATGGTGGGCTTCTGGGCCACGCTGGCCTTGAACATTCCGGACTTCACGCGCTTTGCCAAGTCGCAGAAGGATCAGGTCGTGGGCCAGGCCATCGGCCTGCCGGTGCCCATGGGGCTGCTGGCCATGCTGGCGGTGGTGGTGACATCGGGCACCGTGGTGATCTACGGCAAGGCCTTGTGGGACCCCGTGGATGTCGCCAGCCGCATGACGGGCGCTGCCGTTCTGATCGCGCTCATCGTGCTGCTGATCGACACCGTGAGCGTGAACCTGGCGGCCAACCTGGTGGGGCCGGCCTATGACTTCTCCGCCCTGGCGCCCAAGAAGATCAGCTACCGCGTGGGCGGCTACATGACGGTGGCGATTGCCATCGTGATGATGCCCTGGAAGATCCTGGAATCGACCGAGGGCTACATCTTCACCTGGCTGATCGGCTACTCGGCCCTGCTGGGGCCGATCGCGGGCATTCTGATGGTGGACTACTTCCTGGTGCGCAAAAAGCAGCTGGTGGTGGAAGACCTGTACAGGGAAGAGGGCGTCTACCGCTACTCCAACGGCTGGAACTGGGTGGCCGTGGCAGCCTTCGCCCTGGGCGTGGCGCCCAACCTGCCCGGCTTCCTGCACGCGGCGTTCCCCGCTGCATTCCCGAACGTGGGTGATTTCTTCAAGCATGCCTATGACTACGCATGGTTCATCGGCCTGTTCATTGCCGGCGTGGTCTACCGCATCGGCATGGCAGGCCAGGTGACCAAGGGCGCACCCGCGCTGAGCAAGGCATAGGCCGGACCAACCAACAGGAGGCATGACGCTATGGGTCAATCACAGGGTTCGGTATGGGTGCGTGGCGGCACGGTGGTGAATGCAGACCGGCAGGAGAAGGCCGATGTGCTGTGTGTCGATGGGACGATTGCGGCCGTGGGGCCGGATGTGGCTGCCCTGGTGCCGGGCGGGGCGCAGGTGATCGATGCCTCGGGGCAGTTTGTCATGCCCGGCGGCATCGATCCGCATACCCACATGCAACTGCCCTTCATGGGCACGGTCACGGCCGATGACTTCTACACCGGCACGGTGGCGGCGCTGGCCGGTGGCACCACCAGCATCATCGACTTCGTCATTCCCGATCCGCAGGAGCCGTTGCTGGACGCCTACCGCAAATGGCGCGGCTGGGCCGAGAAGGCTGCGGCCGACTACTCCTTCCACGTGGCCGTCACTTGGTGGAGCGACAGCGTCCATGCCGACATGGGCACGCTGGTGCGCGAGGAGGGCATCAACAGCTTCAAGCACTTCATGGCCTACAAGAACGCCATCATGTGCGACGACGAAACGCTGGTGAACAGCTTCAAGCGCGCGCTGGAGCTGGGCGCCATGCCCACGGTGCATGCCGAAAACGGCGAGCTGGTCTACCTTCTGCAGCAGGAAGTGGCCAAGATGGGCATCACCGGGCCCGAGGGCCATCCGCTGGCCCGCCCGCCCATGGTGGAGGCCGAGGCGGCCAACCGCGCCATCGCCATCGCCGGCGTGCTGGGCGTGCCCATCTACGTGGTGCACGTCAGCTGCACCGAGGCGGCGCAGGCCATTGCCGCTGCCCGAGCGCGCGGCCAGCGTGTGTATGGCGAGGTGCTGGCCGGCCATCTGGTGATCGACGAAAGCGTGTACCGCGACCCCGACTTCGCCAAGGCCGCCGCCCACGTGATGAGCCCGCCCTTCCGCGCCAAGGGCCACCAGGAGGCATTGTGGCAGGGCCTGCAGTCGGGCCAGCTGCACACCACGGCCACCGACCATTGCACCTTCTGCGCCGCGCAGAAAGCCATGGGCCGGGACAACTTCGCCAAGATCCCCAACGGCACCGGCGGCGTGGAAGAGCGCCTGGCCGTGATCTGGGATGCGGGCGTGAACACCGGCCGGCTGACGCCCAGCGAATTCGTGGCCATCACCTCGGCCAACACCGCCCGGCTGTTCAACATCTATCCGCGCAAGGGCCTGGTCGGCGTGGGGGCCGATGCCGATCTGGTCGTCTGGGACCCTGCCGCCACCCACACCCTGTCGGTCAAGACCCAGCATTCCAAGGGCGACTACAACATCTTCGAGGGCCGCACCGTGCAAGGCATGCCCAGCCACACCATCAGCCAGGGCGTGGTGGCCTATGCGCAGGGCGATCTGCGCGCCGAGATGGGCAAGGGGCGCTATATCAAGCGCCCGGCCTTCGGTCCCAACTTCGACGCGGTGCAGCGCCGCGCCGCCACGCTGCAGCCCACGGCCGTGGTGCGCTGAAGCCCGCATGACAAGGAGACCGCAATGGATACAGATACCCAAGTGAAGCAGGACATCGCGCAGCTGCGCGTCAACGGAAGCCGGCTGTGGGATTCACTCATGGAGCTGGCGCAGATCGGCGCCACGCCCAAGGGCGGCGTCTGCCGCCTGACGCTGACCGACCTGGACCGCCAAGGCCGTGATCTGGTGACCCGCTGGGCGCGCGAGGCGGGCATGACGGTGACCATCGACAAGATCGGCAACGGCTTCATGCGCCGGCCCGGGCGCGACAACAGCCTGCCGCCCATCATGACGGGCAGCCACATCGACACCCAGCCCACGGGCGGCAAGTTCGACGGCAACTACGGCGTGCTGGCGGGGCTGGAGGTCGTGCGCACGCTCAACGACCACGGCATCGAGACCGAAGCGCCCATCGAGGTGGCCTTCTGGACGAACGAGGAAGGCTCGCGCTTCGTGCCGGTGATGATGGGCTCGGGCGTGTTCGCCAAGGCCTTCACGCTGGAGCATGCCTATGCGGCCACCGACTCCGAAGGCAAGACCGTCAAGGGCGAGCTCGAGCGCATCGGCTATGTGGGCAGCCAGGAGCCGGGCGACCACCCGATCGGCGCCTACTTCGAGTCCCACATCGAACAGGGCCCGGTGCTGGAGGACAACGCCAGGACCATTGGCGTGGTCACCGGCGTGCTGGGCATCCGCTGGTACGACTGCGTGGTCACGGGCATGGAAGCCCATGCCGGCCCCACGCCCATGGCCCTGCGCAAGGATGCGCTGCAGGCCGCCGCGCAACTGATGCAGGAAGTGGTGGCCTGCGCCCACCGCCATCCGCCCCACGGGCGCGGCACGGTGGGCATGGTGCAGGTCCATCCCAACAGCCGCAACGTGATCCCGGGGCAGGTCAAATTCAGCATCGACCTGCGCAACGCCACCGATGCCGACTGCGAAGCCATGGACGCCGACATCCGCGCCGTGGCCGACCGCATCAGCCGGGAGACGGGCCTGCCCATAGCGATCAACCTGGTGTCCAGCTACCCCGCCCAACCCTTCCATGCCGACTGCGTGGATGCGGTGGCGCGCGCCGCCAAGGCCCTGGGCTACTCGCACATGCCCGTCGTCTCGGGCGCCGGGCATGATGCGGTCTACATGGCGCGGCTGGCACCGGCCGGCATGGTGTTCATTCCCTGCAAGGACGGCATCAGCCACAACGAGATCGAGGACGCCACGCCGGCCGACATCACCGCAGGCTGCAATGTGCTGATGCACGCCATGCTGGAACGCGCCAGGGTGCTGTGATCGGAAAAACTGCGCAACTTGCCCGGAAGCCCTGTTTTGCACTGCTATACTTGCGGCTTCAACAAACGACAGGCGCGTAGCTCAGCTGGTTAGAGCACCACCTTGACATGGTGGGGGTCGTTGGTTCGAGTCCAATCGCGCCTACCAAACAAAGCAGTCTCACCAGGGGCTGCAGAAAATCCCGCTTAAAGCGGGATTTTTTTTGCCCGGACGGCGGCAAGGCGACCATTCGCTCTGTCGCATGCGTTGATCACCATCAGGGTTACTGCTGCGCCAGGTGCTGTGTGCGCTGCCTAGAATCTGTTGCAGTGCAATAGATCAATTGCCCGTACAAGCACGTACAAGAGGAGAAGCATTGCAATGCAAGAGACGACAACAGCCGCCGCCCCCAGCGCTCAGCGCGTGATCAAGAAATACCCCAACCGCCGTCTCTACGACACCAACACGTCCTCCTACATCACGCTGACGGAAGTCAAGCAGCTGGTAATGAGCAACGAGCCCGTGGTGGTCAAGGACGCCAAGAGCGGCGAAGACCTCACGCGCAGCATCCTGCTGCAGATCATTCTGGAAGAAGAGGCCGGCGGCGCGCCCATGTTCTCCGAGACCGTGCTGGCCAACATCATCCGTTTCTACGGCCATGCCATGCAGGGCTACATGGGCTCCTACCTGGAAAAGAACGTGCAGATGTTCACCGACTTCCAGAACAAGCTGGCCGAGCAGGCCCAGGGCACCTCGCCCGAGGCCTGGAGCCAGTTCATGCGCATGCAGCCGCCCGCCATGCAGAACATGATGAGCAGCTACATGGAGCAGTCGCAGAACATGTTCACCCAGATGCAGGACCAGATGCAAAAGCAGACCGAGCAGATGCTGGGTGCGCTCGGGATCAAGCGCAATAGCTGAGCTTGCAGGGATAAGTTCAGGGGCGGTTTACCAAGTTCTCGCAGAACTGGGACAATATCGCCCCTATGACCCCCACGAGCGACGCAACAACCATGACAACCCCTGCAGGCGCGGCCGCTCCGCGCGTGGGCTTCGTGTCTCTTGGGTGCCCGTAGGATACTGCATCTATACCCTTCAAGGCGTCGCAAGTTTAGGTGCACTGTATGAGCGCTAACGCGGAATACAGCTACCTCTGGGATGGCACCGAGCCTGGTTGGGTGGTGCTTGAACACACGCGAGACGAGGCGGAAGTGTTGATCGCGTTTGGCGTCGATGGGCCGACTCTCGCCGAGATCAAGGCACTCCGCTCGGTGTCTGCGGCGCTCAAGAAAATGCCGGCTGCAGATGTTCTCAAACAACTGAGAGGCTTGGGGTCACTCTCTCTGGGTCTGCATGAGAGTCGGGCCGCCCGAAAACTGCAAATGCATTGCCAGTCGATGGGGCTTAGGGTTTCCGCGCTACCGGCTCAGGATGTGCAGCGCAGCCTCATCAATACATTGACGAAGCGATTCCTGTTGATCGAAGACGACCAGACTTGCAGGTCAGTAGTCGCTGACGCTCTTGCAAACGGGCTGCGGATCGTGCATTCGCAAAATTGATCTGTGTGTTAGTACTTGCTGCTAAATTTGTTTGACCTTCATGACTGAAGACGAACGGATCGATTGGACTCTGGCTTGGGCTATCAGCCCTAGGACAGAAGGAGCGGCGGACGGAGCGGACAGGCAGGAGATTGACACTTCATCTCCTGGGGTTCCGTTCGGTTTTGTGCATCTGCTTATGAAGCCTGTGAGGTGCGAAGAGGATGCGCGAGACTTTTGGGCCGCATGCATTGGAGGCGACGAGCTCGTTGATCCGCTGCCCGCCACGTTGGTTCGATTGGGGGTAGACCGGTTGACTTCTATCCTGCATATAGTCCAGCAGGACACGCAGCGGGTCGGTGATGAAGTTAGGCTGGACGCCGCCGACGAGTGGTTCGAGTGCTTTCAGCTGAACGGTGGGTGTAGTTGCTGCTTTGGGTTAGTATTGCTTTTTCGGTCGTTGTCTGAGGCTGCCTACGTTCACTGGCATCGAGAGTCTTGATGCTGCTTCACGGCCTGTAGGTTATTTTATAATTCCAGCACTACGCGACATAGGAGCGAAAATTAGCAAGCCATGCCTGTTTAAAAATCAGTGCAACACTGGGATTCAACAGTTGCTTGAGCAAGCATTCACATGCTCTGTCCCGGGTTGATGACGTGTCGCAGGGTATTGCTTGGGCGTCGGATTGGTAGGCATGGATGTTAATTTTTTAGATTTTTCGGCAATTTCGTGCTTAAATTTTGACTTAATTACAATTCGTATATTTAGTATATTGTTGTCATTAACAGGGGTATGATGACGTCCAAATTTAACGAAAATGAACTTGCTCCTGATGAAGAGGGGTCTAAAAAGGTTACAGCGAAAAATGCGAAAGAGCGTCGTGCTTTTTCTAAGCTGCAACGGGAGCTTTCTGATGAAGATCTGAGATCGGCTGGGGTTCATAAAATGTTACTGGAGAGTCTTGAAAATTTGCAAGAAGATTGCGAATCTTTGAGGCGTGTAGAGAAGATGTATCATGAATCTGATAAAAAGGTTGCTGTTTTAGAGGCGCAGCAAAAAGTATCAAAGAGTGCGGAAATAGTATCAATGAGTAGCTTCGCTATAGGCGCTGCGGCATTGGGGTATGCCCCCGCAGTCTGGGCTTCTCAGCCATCAGGTTATGTGTGTTTGGTTTTTGGTTCTGTTCTTACAGTTCTCGGTGTCGCGGCCAAGGTGGTGAAAAAATGACATTAGCAATTTCTTCGTATGCCGACTCGGGGAACTTTGAAAAGGAGAGGGTGGTTCTTAAAGTTTATGAAGATCTTGATGTTGGGAAATATTTGATATTCAAATCATCTATTTTCGATGGAAAAGCTACTGCTGGATCTAAGGTGATTTATTGGTTCCCAGATAGTGAGGTCAAGGCCGGGGATTTAGTGATTCTTTATACAAAGTACGGAATTATGGCAAAAAAAGAATTGGATTCTGGGAAGACTGCTCACTTCTTTTACTGGGACCTTGATGAGCCGCAATGGGGAGAGAAAGATACATGTGCGGTTCTGATGAAATCTGGCGGTTGGGCAATAAAACTTGCATACGATCCAGATGCGCCAGAGGCTTAGTTTCGTGAGTTAACTAGGTTCTATGGGATTGCTTAAAATGCGCAAAAAGCCTTTTCCTTGAAGAAAGTTGCGGTAGCAGTTGACTGCGACGGCCTGGGCTTCGCGCGCCACGTCCTTGCCTGCTGCGATAACCTGGCCATCCTCGGTAATGATGGCCAAGCGCCCGGGTTTGCCATTGATGGTGACGCGGAGTCCCTCATGGCTCACTGCGCTGATTTGCACGCCGTCTATAGCGCCAGTAGGTTGTGTGCCGATCATGCGTGTGCCTCCCCTCTGCTCTTGCGGTACGGCTTTGTAGTGCTCAGGTCGCTATCAGCTTGCAGCATTTCGCCACCGCTGCTCTCTGTACGAGCGATCAGCCTGCGCGTGACTTCTTGGATCTCATGGGCCGTGAGTTGCTGCAACTGGAATTCATGCAGGTCAATCGCGGTGGTGAGGGCGTCTAGCTCGTAGAAGTGCACAGCGCTTGGGTGCCAAGCGCCGCCGGCGCGGCAGCGCGCAAAGTAGGCTTCGCATGCTGCCTGGGCGCTGTCGAAATGTTCGGCCAAGCCGTGGACGATGCCCCCGCGCTCTACCTCTTGGGCCACCTGGATAGTGCTGTGCATGACAGTGGCGTGCAGTTCGGTGGCTGTGCCGGCGCGGATCTGCGCGAAGCATTCGCGCACGGGGTCGATGATTGAGGCGATCTCTGTGCTCGTAAGCTTGGTGCCGTGGTGATTGATCACGGCAAAGGTGTCAGGACGACCCGCCCAGCGACTGCGGAATGGTTTGCGTCGGCTGCTCATGCCAGGCTCTCCAGTTCCTTGGTCTCAAAAATCGCGGCCTTGGACACAGAGCCAGGCTTGCCCGCAAACTCCACTTTCCAGCCCTCGGCCGTTAGCGCGGCCACGGCTCCCTCTTGCCAGCGATGTGCGCTATCGGGGTTGAGCACACGCACGCGCTTGCCCACAAGGGGGTCCGCTGTGTAGGGTTCCAGCTCCTCGGCCTCGAAGCCTGCGCGCTGGCCTACGCCGGCGCCGAATTCAACGATCAGCGACAGATGGCCAGGCCGCACTACGCCCACGCGGCCGCACTCTTTTCGGGGGCGTCCGGTTGGTCCCTTGAGGCCAGCCTTAACGCGCACCAGGTCGCCGCTGTGTAACTCGGGTGCCTGGCTGGTGGCTGATTGATCTGCTGCCCCGATGCCGGCGTCCGCACTGTCCTGGCCATCGTTAGCGGTGGCGGTCTGCGCGGGCGCAGACTGCTGCGCGTCAGGGGTCAAGGTGTGGTCAATATCAGCGGCCTCAGAGGAGGGCGGCAGGCCCTGCGCAGCGTCAGCTGCGACTGGGCCTGTATCGTCGCCCTGTGCGGCTGCGGCCGCGCCTGATTCTTGGTCTTGGAGCGCGGCCGCGATAGCGGCCGAGGCTTCGGCGGCAGTCGTCTTCGGCTCTGCGCTCGCACGCGCAGCGGGGGATTTTTTGGCTTTGCCCTTCGCGCGACTCTCGCCAGCGCGCGCAGCGGGATCAAGGGGTAGATCTGCCTTCGGAGCGGCAGGTTTGACGGGGGCAATCTTCGGCAGATGCTTGTCGGCCGCTGCAATCTTGACCTCTTTGATTACAGCCTGCAGGCGCTCCTGCAGCACAGCGCCGGCCACCAGCATCAGGCCCTCATTCGGCGTGCCGTTGTAAGGGTTGTGCGTGGCGCGGCTGTCGCCCTGCATGATGCACAGGAGCTGCAGGAAATCGGGGTTGACGGTTTCCTTGGCGTACTCGATCAGCGCGGCATGGGCGCCCACGCGGTCGAAGCCGAGCACATCGGCGATGGCCTGTGCGTCATCCGTTCCGAGGCTCTTGACGGAGCGCAGGGCGAGATAGCGATGCACATCCAGATTGAAGGCCGGGGGCTGTTCGGCATTGAGGTTGTTCCAGGCGCGATCCAGCAGGGCATCGCGCCAGGCCTGTTCAAACTTGGCCTTTGCCTTCGCTTCGGCCTGGGCCTTCTTGGCCTCGGAGAACTGCCGCGCTTCCTTGGCCACTTTCTCGGACGCCTTCGCTTGGCCGTCCACGATCTTCAGCAGGCGCAGCACCGTCTCATTGGGCAGGGCATCAACTAGCTCACCCTTGCGGCGCGGACTTTCGATCTTGACCGGCTGGATGCCCTCGGCCTTCATTTGGTCGCCGATGATTTTTCGCAGGGGGTGGTCGCCTGGGCTGTCCTCGATGGCGTCCAGACGGCGATAGCCGAGCAGCTTCTCGTTGTAGCCCTGGGCCTGAAGCTCTTCGGCTTCCTTGCCGACGATGACGGTATGCCCTTTGTCTTTGGCTTCCTGCACGATGCGGGCCGTGTGTGCTTCGGCCTTGGCCTCATAGCAGGACTTGTCAGTGCAGATGTCTGCACGGCCCATTTCCTTTTTCAGCTCCGCATTGGCGCCGGTGCGCTTGCTGCAGTCCGCGCAACTGCCAGCGGAAGGCACCAGGGTGGCGTCTGTGATCGTGAACTTGGCCCGGTCCAGGCGCACCATGTACTCGTTTTGCACAAGATCCTCGCACGCGCGGTAGCTGGGCTTCTCCCCTTGCCAGTCGGTGCGGGTGATGTCTTTGAGTGCTTTGATTTGAAGTTGTGCACTGGGGATGCGTGCCAGCAACTGCGCGCGGCTGAAGTCAATGTCCCCTTTGCGCAGCACCTCGCGGACCTCTTCGCACAGGTCGAGGATCTTCATGACGTTGAAAACGTAGGTGCGGCTCTTGCCCACGTCCTCTGCGATTTTCTCAGCAGTGGTTTCTCCAAGGTCCAGCAGTTCCCTGTAGCCTTCGGCTTCTTCGAGCTTCGTGATATCGGTACGCTGCAGGTTCTCAATGACGGCCGCGCGCAGGGCGTCAGCGTCCGACATCGGGCGGATCATTGCGGGGATTTCGGCAACGCCTGCGAGCTGGCTGGCGCGCCAACGGCGTTCCCCTGCCACCAGTTCGTACTGCGCGCGCTCGCGCTTCTCGGCCTTCGCAATTTGCTGCTCATCGCCAATGCGCGACTCGGGCAGGGGGCGCAGCAGGATGGGCTGCAGAGCGCCGCCCGTGGCTTTGATTGAGTCGGCCAGCTCCTGTAGCTTCGCTTGGTCGAAGTGCTTGCGCGGGTTGCGCAGGCTCCGTGCAATGCTCATGACGGGCACATGCAGCATCAGGGCGCCTGCGCCAGGGGTGGGCATGGCGGCGGTCTGGGCGTCGTGTGTGCTGGTCATGCTGCAAGTCCCTCCTGCTGGCCCTTGATGCCAAAGGCGCGGCGCGCTGCGTTGCGGACCTCGGCTGTGACGCTGTGGCCGAACTCCTCCGGGTCCAGCAGATCGCGCACCAGGGCGACGCAGGCGGCTGTGTCGGGATCGACGCGGGGGCTGTCATAGATCACGCGCCGGCAGGCCGGTTGCCGCTGGATGTGCTGGATCATTTCCAGTGCTGCGGATTCTTGGGGCGCCAGAGGCGCGCCTACGCGAGGTGTTCGCAGATCCGATTCGACTTGGACCGCGCCAGGGCCGACATGCTTGATTTCGATGACGATTGCTTTAGCCATGAGCGGCCTCCAGGAGTTGCATTTGGGGTTGGATGGGGGCGGGCTCATGCAGCGGCTGGATGTCGCTGCAGTGGCCCAAGGTGTGGCGGATCTGGTGGACGGGCGCGGTGATGGACACACGCATGCCGCGCTTGAATGACTTGGCACGCTGCTGGGCCTGCGCGCGGGCTGCTGGCGGGTAGACCTGCTCAGCCTTGACAGGCAATTGGCCTGGGCCGTCGCTGTCGATCAGCAGGCATAGGACTGGCATGGGTGTGCTGTCCACGCCCTGGGGCAGCGTGCGCACCTCGGCGTCTTGCACCAGGGTGCCGGTGATCAAGATCAGAGCCATGGCGCGCCCCCGAACTTGATGGCAACGAGGGCGCCGAACATAGCCAGGACCAGCCAGCGCAGCACGGTGCGGCGGACGCGGCGCGGCAGGTATGGGCCTTCCATCTGGATGGGCGGGCGGCTCATCGTGCTGCCCTCGCGCTGATGGGGTGGCCGTGCCCGAAGAGGACCATGGCGCGGGCGATGGCATCCGCTGCGCCCGTGGCGCGGATCGTGTGGCGAGTCCGGCCGCATGTGACGGTGTAGAGGGCCATCACTCACCCCTTGCGGCGTCGGTCAGCTCAACGCCGGCCAAACCAGGGATGGACATCAGCACGTCGATGACGTGGCTATCCGGTGGCGGGATATCGAGGGCGATGTATGCCGCACTGGCGGCCTGCAGGATGCCTTGCTGCAGCCGAGCGGTGGCTGCTGCACACATGGCGTCCAAGTTGAGCTGAGGACGGCGCTCTGGCCTCACATCTCGCAGAGCCACTGCCACCATGCTGTGGTAGAAGGCCGCGCGGAATGCGCTGTCGATTCCTAGGGCAACGCACGATGCCTGCGTGCAGACGTATGCACTGTTTGGAGTGGTCCGTGCGGGGACTGAAGGAGTGTTTTGCATGCCATTCCTAGATCCGACCCACCTCCACTTGGGCCATTCCGTTCAGGGAATCCCTCTGGAGGAATGAGGGCTCCTTGCTCCGAATTTGGAGCGAACGGGTCGGATCGTATCTAATAAGGAATGAAAAATCAACCGAATTCGGAATGAATGTGGACTGCAGGCTGTGATGGTAGGGTAGGATACTGTTAATATATACAGTAGTTCACCAAGGGGACACTATGGATCTGGGGGCTGAAGTCAAGGCGGGGGAGTGCCGTTTAGGTGGTGCCGTGCTGTACCACGTCCGCTGCGACGGGGTCTCTTGCTTGTCCGTTTTTGGTGCCTGCGACAGCCTTGAGGTTCGCGGTTTAGTAGACCTGTGGGCCGCTACCGCACCTCTTGCAATGCGTGATTCGCATTGCTCTGGGGTGGTGCTGAATTTTTCGCAACTGCGCTTAAGTTCACCGCCTGTGGGTGAGGATTTCCTAGGCAAGCGTGTCCCCGTTGCGGGGTTTGTTTGCTCGGCGGATTGCGTGGCCGCTTTGCGGGCACACGCGATCACGCAAGTTCATGCAGGTCTACTTAGAGGGGTGTTTGTTTCGTCGGATCTTGCGACGCAGTGGGTGCGGGAGCGCTCTCTGGCGTTGAGCCTGCACCGCCGCTTGCAAGCAGCATCAACTGGGATGCAAGCATGAATGCCCGTTCTTGCTGATCTCCTGATGGCAGCTCATCCAGCTGTCGTGCCAAGTCCATAGCTAGCGGGCTTGCGGTCACTGTGAAGTTGGCGCTCTTTCCCAAATCAGGGTGGAGTAACTGCCAGGGCTCGACGCCGAACACTGTTGCGAGTTGGTCGAGCACATCTATTCCAACAGACGTTTCCATCGCCTTGATTCGGCTTGCCGTTGCTGGACTCAGCTTGGCCTCGCGCGCAAGTCTGTTGAGGTTCTCGCCGCCGAACTGTTGATGCATCAGCGTCGTCAGGTTCCCCCATAGGACTGGCTTGCTGTTGTGTGCGGGCATGAGGCGTTCGGACTCCAGAGTGGACACCAACGAGCCTATCTTTGATTTCGTATCTTTTGCGGTATGTTTTTTTGACACGATGCATTCCGTATTAGGTATGATCGGCGGATGGCTATCTCCATCCCTAGTTCTGATGACGTGCGCAGTCTGCTGCTGAAGCTCAGGCAGCGGGATCTTCGAGATGTGTTTGAGCAGACCGGTGTTCCTGTGCCGACGTTGGTGAAGATTCGGCAGGGAACAACGCGCAATCCAGGCATAGAAACCGTGCGCAGCATCTACAGAGCGCCTGCGCTTCAGTGCCATATCGCCGGCGCGGCGGCCGGCAAGAGGGAGGCCGATGCCTAGTCTTTTCTCCCCCTCCAGCAACCCGGCAACGTCGCCCGGGATTCGTCTCCTTCCCCAACTTGGTGCTGCACACGCGGGAAGGCGTGTGCGGCTTGCGTTGCTGGCTGGAGTGGGGCTTTCTTTATCTCGCAGGAGGTTTGCTATGGACCAAGACACTTCGGCGCGCCGGAAGTACTACAGCGCTATGCACCGGGCGGGCCTGTTCACAGCCGGCCAGCTGCGCTATCTCGAAAGATTGCCTGCTGATGGATCTGAGTCAGCAACTCCTTCGTACTCCCTACATGGCTTCGATAGGCGTCAAGCATTGCCTCGCTGCCCTGGCTGTTCAGCAGATGGCCTTCCACTTCAGGCCCGTTCTTCTCGAATTCTTGTCGGATCGCTTTCAGTGATTGCGCTGGGAGCGTGCGCAGCACTGCTTCAAGCAGCACGGCGGAAGCGATGAGCTGGCCTTGCAGCCTATCTGGGGAAATCTGTTCATCCATGTCCGTACTCCTGTGTGTCTTCGATGGTGTGTGTGGAAGCCTCCATCGTAGCCATGGCAGGGGCGGGCGCCATCCTGAAATTTCCAGCGTTCAAGGGGAGCCCCAATGACTCGCCGCTACTCCAGCGCCGATTGGCGCGACATCTTCTACAACGCTGTACGCGAGGCGCCGGGCGGTGTTACTGCTGCGGCCGCGTTTCTCACGGACCGGCGCGAGAAGGCCATTCACCCGGAAGACCTGCGCCGCCGGCTGCGTGGTGCTGACGGAGAGTCGCTGAGCACAGAAATGCTTGAGTTGCTGAGCGAGTGGCTGATTGACATGGGCAGGCCGGATGCCAGGCGCTGGCTCCAGTCTTTCAACGCGCGGTTCTCGATGGCTGCGGCGTACCTGCCGCCACCGCCAGAAGGTGGCTGGGCCTGCGAGGCCTCGGCCATCAGGCAGAAGGTCATGCAGATCACAGCAAAAAACGGTTTGCTCGCCGGGATCTGCTCCCGCGTGACGGAAGACAACCAGATCGACAGCACTGAGTGCGATGAGCTGGAAGCGGGCTGCATGGAAATCATCGAGCTGGTGTTCCGCCTGCGCCGCAATGCGCGCCGTGCTGCTGGCAGGTCGGAGGACTTCACATGAGGCCTGCAGGCGAAGTGAGCACCACGCTGCTGCATGTGGTGGAGAGCCTTTGGACGCCCGAGCGTGGTCCAACGCTCAGCGAGATTTCAGCGGCGGCTGCTGTCGCTGGTGTCGCGGTGTCTGCGGCCCGTAGCACGGTGGCCAACATGAAGCGCTATGGCCGCCTGGTCATTTGCGGGGAACGCAAGGTGCCAGGGCGCAATAGGCCAGCAGCCGAGTACGGGCTGCCCCAACCGATTTCTAAAACCGCCGCGAACGATGCGGCTTTCGGCCTGGCACAGGCCATTCAACTTTGGGGGTAGTTCTCTGATGGGTTCGTTGCATGTCGTCGGTGTTGGGGACGCCGATGTGATGTTTTCGTGGGTGTGTGGAGGCCGCTATGTCTGACGAAAAGCCAGCATTGCCCGCCGCCCCGGTCCCGGTGTGGGACAGCATTCCCGCTGAACTTGCGCAGCGTCAGCAATGGGTGTTGTGGAAGTTTGAATGGGATGCCCGTCGCTCGGCATGGCTCAAGGTGCCCTATTACGTGGGCGGTGGACGCCGTTCCGGCGATCAGGGCAGCGACAGGGACCGCCAGCGGCTTGCAACACTGCCGGTGGTGCGTTCGGCCTTCGAGCGCAAGCAGGGACTTGCTGATGCGTGGAGTGGGATCGGCTTCGGCTTCCTGCCGGGCGATGGACTTATTGGCATCGACCTGGACAAGCATGTGGACCCAGCCACCGGGGAGATGTCTGAGCGCTGCAAAAAGATCATTGCGGCCTTCCACACGTTCACGGAAATTTCACCCAGCGGCACGGGCGTGCATCTGTACCTGCAGGGGCATACGCAGACGGCCAAGAGCAATGACATCGGCGTGGAGATGTTTTGCGAGCGGCAGTATTTTACGGTCACGGGCAGGCATGTGGCGGGCACGCCCGTGGAGGTGTCGCAGGCCGATGAATCGGCGATCCGCCGCATGCACGCCACGATTCAAGAGGCGAAGGAAAAGCGGCAGGCGCCTGCATCTCCCCCGCCTTCCCGGCCAGCGCAGCAAGCCGGAGGGGTAGTTGAGGGCCGCAATGATTTTGCTCACGTCAACGAGCAGGCGATGCGGGCCTTGCACGTCTGGGTGCCTGCCCTGTTTGGAGGGCGTGAGCAAAAGAGCCCGAAGGGCTATCGCATCACATCCAAAGCGTTGGGCCGAGACCTCCAGGAGGACATCTCCATCCATGCCGATGGCGTGGACGATGGAATCATGGACTGGGGTGTGGCCGATATGGGCGATGCGCGCGGAGGCCGCCGCTCACCCATCGATCTGGTCATGGAGTGGGGTCCTGGGACGGCCAAGCCTGCCGAGGCCTTGAAGTGGCTCGCTGGCGTGCTAGGCATCGTGCTCCAGCCTCCAAAACCAAATCGCGCGAACGAGCGTGCTCCCGCTGGGGGGGATGCTGTTGCGCCAGGCGCTGCTGAGACTGATGCTGGGGACGGCGGCGATGCCGACAAGCCAAAGAAGGGCAAGCGCAAGCCGAGCCATGACGGCGAGTTGACGGCGCTCTATGACAAGCTGGTGTGGGGCAAAAACTCGTACATGGACTGCCGTCCCAACGTGATGTATTGCCTTCAGCTTGACCCAGCCCTGGCGGGCCTGGCCCGATACAACACCTTCACGATGGCCGTAGACCGCAGCCGCGAGGCGCCATGGGGACGGGAGGCGGGCGCCTGGGATGAAGAGGACGACATGATGCTGGGCGAGTATCTGCTGCAGTCGCACTCGCTCAACATCAACTCCAAGGGCACGCTGCGGGACGGTGCTGTCATGGCAGCGCTGCAGGACAAATACAACCCCATTGAGGAGTTGATCCGCGCTGAGGTTTGGGATGGTGAGCAGCGTCTTGAGCACTGGCTGACGAAGGTGTACGGCATTGAAGAGCGTCCATACACGCGCCTCATCGGCAAGTGCTTCATGATGGGATTGGTTAACCGGGCCATCAACCCAGGTTGCAAGTTCGACTACATGTTGATCATCAAAGGCGACCAAGGCCTGAAGAAAACTTCCGCTTGGCGAGCCATTGCCTACCCCTACTACACGGATAACGCGATTCGTGTTGGCGATAAGGACAGCCAGCTGGCCCAGCAGATGGCCTGGATTGTGGAGTCGGCCGAGCTGGAGTCTCTGAACAAGGCTGAGTCCACGGCGATCAAGCAATACCTCTCAGCACAAGAGGACTGGTTCCGCCCGCCGTATGGCGCGCAGATGGTCAAGTCCAAGCGCCATTTCGTCAACGTGGGCACCACGAATGCCGACACCTTCCTGCGTGATGCCACGGGTGATCGCCGCTTTTGGCCTCTGGAGGTGCGCCAGGTCAACGCGGACGCACTGATCGAGATGCGCGGCCAACTGCTGGCCGAGGCGCTGCACCGGCTCAATGCCGGCGAGCGCTATTGGCCGGACAGGGACGAGGAAAAGACCCTGATCTTTCCTGAGCAAGAACCTTTCAAGCGGTCCGATCCGTGGGAGGACCTGTTGGATGCCTATGTCAACGGCAACGACGGCCTGCACGTCAACGATCCCGCTCCGATGCGGCGCCAATTCTTCCCGCGCACTGAGCTGTACCAGGTGCTGCAGATCAAGCCCGACCGGGTGGACAACGCGGGCCAGATGGACACGCGGATCAGCAATGCCATGAAGTCGTTGGGTTTCAAGGTGCACAGGGAAAGCACCGGCCTGCGCAAGCGCGGTTTTCTCCGGCAGCCCAAGGATGCGGTCACGCCAGTGCTGGCGGCCGCTCCTGCTGCGCAGGAAGCCCCTCAGTGGCCCTATGACGCTCCGGGGGAGGGTGATGACCTCCCGATCTGATTTCAACGCTGTGGAGCACAGCGGGATGCCTCGCGGGCTGGTCACGCCCCGGCTGGGTGGATGCGTCTGCATCCGCGTTGCCGGTCCTGTCGCCACCGCCGTCCTGCCGTCCACCGTTCGTCCACCCCGGGGTGGACGGCGTAAGTGATTGATTTTTATGGGTGAATCGGCGATCCGTCCAGCCGTCCACCGCCGCGTGCAGACGTGTGCACATAGGCGTGTGTGCGGACAGGCGGGCGCGTGTCTGCGCGCTCGCGTGCGGGCAGTTTTTTATTTTTTTCTGTGGTCGGGATGGACAGATGGACGGATTGAGGATTGGCGCGGGTTTGCGCCGTCCTCCCCTCGTCCACCAGCCGTCCATGCCGTTGATCTGTTGGGGAGTTGGGAATGAACAAACCAGCCAGCTTGAGAGACCGGATGCCTGAGACAGCGGATTGGGTGGACCAGAAGCGTGTCCAGTGGGGCAGGGATTATGTGGACCAGTGCATACGCCGATCCTTGCGCGGCGAGCCGGGGTGGTTCTATGCGATGGAGGGCGGCAAGGTGCTCGGCACGCCCTGGCCCATGGATGTCCTGGCGCCATTGGTCGGCAGCGGCACCCGCACAGTGGCACAGCTGCAGGCTGCTGCGGTGCTCCTGGGCGTTGGCTTCGCTGGGTTCATGCGTGAGCCGGAAGGGAATGCACATGGCGCGCATTGAGCGAATCAGGCAGCGGCTGGAGAACTGGGCACTTTGGAGATCCAGGCTCGACAGCAACAGCCTGGGGTATCACACGGTCAACGTGCTGGCGGTGGATGTCTGGGGACGCAACAGCTACAACGGCAGCCAGATTCCGCACGTCGAGCAGGAAGCAGAGGAGACAGACCAGGCTGTGCAGGCAATGGAGCAGGCGAAGGCTCATCTTTATGACACGGTCTATGCCTACTACCTGCAAGACCTGGGAGTGTCGAGCATCGCCCGCACCTTGGGCAAGGGGCAGAGCACTGTCCATGCTCAGCTTGGCCAGGCAGACCAGTTCATCGACCGATGGCTGCAGGAGCAGCAACGCATCAAGGAAGAGCGCGAGGCACTGGCGCGTGGCCGTGAGTACATGCGGCGCGCGGGGAGTTTTACAACATAGAGAGTTGGGCTACATTTGCGGCAAGCTAGTGCTCAGTGACCCCAACCACTGGACACATGCCAGCCCCGCCCGGTGCAGACCCGGCGGGGCTTTTCTTTTGGCTTCACAGGAGACATCGCCGTGCCATCAGCCGCCCCGCGTCCGTGCTCGCATCCGGGCTGTGGCGTGCTGGTCCGCGATGGCACGGGCCGGTGTCCAAAGCATCCAAAGCAGTCCTGGGCAAAGAAGCCCACAGCCGCCAAGCGCGTGACGGGCCGCAAGCTCCAGCAGTTGCGCAAGGAACTGTTTGAACGTGAGCCGCTGTGCCGGCCCTGTTACCGCAAGGGCATCGTGACCCTTGCGACCCAGCGGGACCATGAGATCCCATTGGAAGAGGGTGGGACCGATACCAAAGACAACGAGCAACCCATCTGCGCCGACTGTCATGACGAGAAGTCAAAGGCTGAGCGAGCGCGCGGGGTGCGGCGTGCATGGGCTGGATATCGGGAGGGATGAGCCCGCCCGAAGTTGGGCCGGCCGGGCCAGGGGCGCGCCCCGCGGGGGCCCCCCCGGGCCAGGCGATGAAGGCGTCGCCGGGCCGGAC
>NZ_JACVUR010000129.1:0-226 GCF_016516495.1 Delftia sp. S65 | reverse complement strand
CTCCGTGCGGTTGTTGTGCACGGTGATGGTCTCGTCGCGGTCCACGGTCTCGGTGCGGTCGCGGTGGATGACGTTGGTCTCGTCACGGTCCACGGTCTTGCGCCGGTCGTTGCCCACCCATTTGTCCTCGTCGTTCTCGACTTCGGTGAGCTGGTCCTTTTGCGCGTGCAGCCACAGCTGCTCTTGCCCGGCCTTGTCCTCGAAGCGGATGGCGTTGGCGTCGCCC
>NZ_JACVUR010000128.1:0-228 GCF_016516495.1 Delftia sp. S65 | reverse complement strand
CAATGGGACAGCCTGGGCCGCCTCACGGCCCTGGGCACCACGGGCCTGCAAAGCATGGAAGGCAGGGACCACCTGGTCCAGCCCCTCATCGGCCAGATCCTCGGCCGTCGCTACCACTACGACAGCCTGGGCCAGCTCGTTGCCATCGAACAGGCTGGCGCCCCAGGCCAGGCCGCACAACTGCTGCGCTACGGCTACGACAGCGCAGGGCGCCTGAGAGCGGCCACC
>NZ_JACVUR010000127.1:0-228 GCF_016516495.1 Delftia sp. S65 | reverse complement strand
CTGTATATTTTTAAGGATCGAAGCAGAGAATTTCTTCTTTACTTCCGACTCACTGCGATCAGTGAAGTCTTGTATTCTAGCACAACTTTCGCTGCACTTTCAACGCTTTTTGCGTTTTCTTCTCTACCCTGCTCAGCAGGAGAGAGAAGAAAACGCCCGGCGCTAGCCGGGCGTTTTGGCTGTAAGAGCCTGACGATGACCTACTTTCACACGGGAACCCGCACTATC
>NZ_JACVUR010000126.1:0-235 GCF_016516495.1 Delftia sp. S65 | reverse complement strand
GAACAGGTCGGCCTCCAGGCCGTAGTCGGCCACCGAGAAGATCGGTGCCTCGGGGTCCTTGTTGATCGCCACGATCACCTTGGAGTCCTTCATGCCGGCCAAGTGCTGGATGGCGCCGGAAATACCGGCCGCAATGTACAGCTGCGGCGCCACGATCTTGCCGGTCTGGCCGACCTGCAGGTCGTTGGGCGCATAGCCTGCGTCCACCGCTGCGCGCGAAGCGCCGATGGCGGCG
>NZ_JACVUR010000125.1:0-238 GCF_016516495.1 Delftia sp. S65 | reverse complement strand
CGAGGAAGAGCGCAAGTACCGCCAGGAATGGCTTGGCGTACAGGCCAAGACGGTTGAAGAACTGGAGGCCGGCAACAAGTCCCTGCGCGAAGAGGTTGAGCTGATCGGCCTGAGTGCGGACCAACAGCGGGCGGTCCTTGAACTGCGGCAACTGGCTGTGATCCTGTCCAAGGAACAGCAGCTGGCTGAGATGGAGCGTGCTGCTGCCTTGACCGGCACCATGACGGCCGAGCATGCG
>NZ_JACVUR010000124.1:0-243 GCF_016516495.1 Delftia sp. S65 | reverse complement strand
CCTTGCTGCTGGATGCCAGCGGCCGCGTCATCACCTTCGACCAGCCTCTGGTGCCGGGCGGCCAGCTGCACAGTGCCAGCGAAGATATCTGGCTGCTGCGCGGCGGCAGCACGGAGCCGGACGGCGGCACAGCGCCCTGGGCCGCCAATCCTCGGTGGTCGCATGTGGAACAGGCACTGGTGCGCAACCCCGAAGCCATCCTCGCGGTCAGCGGCGATGGCGACACGCTCTGGGGCTTTGGTC
>NZ_JACVUR010000123.1:0-244 GCF_016516495.1 Delftia sp. S65 | reverse complement strand
CTCGAAATCGCTGGCAACGTTCTTCTGGAAGATGACGATCTGCGAGTTGTTTGCGTCGTTCGATTGATTGACGAAGTTGAGTTGAACGCCCATGCATCTCTCCTGATGGATCAAAAAAGCGCTGCGGCGCTTTCTGCTGCCCCGCCGTGCGGGCGCAAGCGCACTGTAGGGAACAACGATCCTTCAGAAAATTACGCCTGATTACATCCCGCCCCCTCCACCGGGAACGGCCCAGACCCGCCCG
>NZ_JACVUR010000122.1:0-244 GCF_016516495.1 Delftia sp. S65 | reverse complement strand
GATCCGCCTCAAGGACCTGTGGCCCGCCGACGAGGAGATCGACGCCATCGTTGAACAAGCGGTCAAACCTGCGCAATTCCGCGCTGTCTACGAACCCATGTTCGCCATCCGCAAGGACGATGGAGACCGGGCCCGGCCCCAGTACGACTGGCGCCCCCGGTCCACCTACATCCGCCGCCCGCCGTACTGGGACACCGAAGGCGTGGGCGCGCTGGCGGCCTTCCCGCGCACGCTGCGCAACATG
>NZ_JACVUR010000121.1:0-244 GCF_016516495.1 Delftia sp. S65 | reverse complement strand
CTGCAACTCGTAGCGCTGGAAGGAGCCGTCTTCCGCGGCGCTGCCCTTGGCGCCCGGGGCCACAGCACTGACGCGGGGGTTTTCCTTCAAGTGGTAGCTCAGGCCAGTGATCAGGTACTGCTGGTTCTGGTCGCCGCGCGGGTAGTTGTAGAGGCTGAAGGTGTAGCCCGTGGCCAGCGCCCGGTGGCAGGAATGGCCCCGCACCCGGCTTTGGCCCGTGAGGCTTTCCTTCAGGCGCACGCGG
>NZ_JACVUR010000120.1:0-250 GCF_016516495.1 Delftia sp. S65 | reverse complement strand
CGCACGCCTGTCCGCCGACCTGCGGACCCTGGCGCAGAGCACCTATCTGGGCGGCGCAGGCTACAACGTTGTCCAAGCCCTGACCATCTCCCCCTCAGGTGAGGTATTGGTGGCAGGCGATACCAGTTCCACCGACTTCCCTGGCACGGCGGGCGGCGCACAGCCGGTCGCCGCTGGCGGGCGCGACGGCTTCATCGCGCGCCTGTCCGCCGACCTGCGCACCCTGGAGCAGAGCACCTACCTGGGCGGC